>JAEUPE010000087.1 GCA_016790435.1 Rubrivivax sp.
ACGGGCTGACCGAGCCCACCGAGGCGAGGACGCTCAGGTTGCTCTCGACGACGTCGATTTCTCGCTGGTAGCTCGCGCGCATGGCGCGGCGTGCGCCGTCGAGCTGCGCACCGGCGTCGAGCCGCTTCTCACGCAGTTTCAGGAACTCGCGCATGCCGCTGGCGAAGATGCGCTCCATGGGCGCCGTGGTGGGCTTGCTGCCGATGGCCTGGTTCATCTCGGTGAGGCTGCGGCCGGACCAGAACTCGCGCTCGAAGCCTTCGTTGCCGCCGCGCACGCGCTTCAGGCCGAAGAGCTTGGCGAAGATGACCGCCCAGCTGATGAGCGAGGTGAGCGCAAGGCCGGCGATGACCACCTGCACGACGGGGCTTGCTTGCAGGATGAGCGCGGTGATGGACAGGTTCTGGTTCATGGCAGGAGCTCGAGGATGTCTGCGGGGATGCGGCAAGGGCGCAGCGAGGTGGCGTCGACGCAGCCGATGCGCACCTCGCCTTCGGCGAGCAGCGTGTCGGCGCGCCAGGCCTGCTGTGCCACCTCGAGGCTGGCGCGGCCGGTGTGGCGCACGGCAACCGTGACCTCGAGCGCGTCGTCCAGCCGCGCCGGCGCGCGGTAGTGCATCGAAGTGTGGGTGACGACGAAGATGGCGCCGGTGCGTTCGCGCATCGCCTGCTGCTGCACGCCCAGCGCACGCAGCCACTCGGTGCGCGCACGCTCGAAGAACTTCAGGTAGTTGGCGTAGAAGACGATGCCGCCGGCGTCCGTGTCCTCCCAGTACACGCGCAGCGTTAGGCGGTGAACGACCGGGGGAGTTTGGCGCGCCATGGACGCTGGCGCGCCGCGCTGGGCCAGGGTACTTTGCATGGGCGCCGCGATCATAACGGCGGGCCCGGAACGGCCGTGTTGACCTGTGATGGACGGCGCGGCCGCGAGTGGCCGCGAAGAAAGCCTATGGCGCGAGGGTGAGGCGGTAGATCGGCCCCCACACCGGGTGGCCCGACTCGGAGCGGCTGAGCTGGAAGTGCGGGTCGGCGGCACGCGCGGCGGTGAACTCCGCGGCGCAGTCGGCGAGGCGCTCGCTCGTGCAGGTGATGAAGGCGAGCAGCTTGTGCGCGCTGGCGCGGTCGCGCGGATCGGCCAGGCCGGCCGCGAGGGCCTTGCGCAACTGCACCTCGGCCTGCGTGTACTGGCCCTCGTCGTAGTGCCGGATGCCTTCGACGAGCGCCCGCTCGGCCGGACGCTGCATCAATTCCGCCAGCGTGGCGGGCTGGGGCGGCGGCTTGGCCGGCACCGCCGGTGCACAAGCCGAGGCCAGCGCGGCGAGCGCGAGGACCGCGATGCAGCCAAGGCGCGCGGATGAACTGAACGCGGACTTCATTGTCCGAAGCGATGCCGCACCACCGTCGGCTTGTCGGCCTGCACCTGGACCATGGTGCTGAAGGGCGGGAAGTCGGCGTTGCGGATGATGATGCTGTGCGGGCCCGCCGGCAGCGTGAGCTGAGTCAGCGGCGGCGTCGTGCCGGCCGGCTGGCCATCGACTTCCACCTGGCCCCAGGGGCTGATGGCCAGTTGCAGCGTGCCGGTGGCCGTGGCCGCCGCGGCGGTGACAGCGGACGATGCGGCTGGGGATTGACCAGTTCGCCGGCCTGCATCGCGCGCATTGGCCGCCACGCGTGTGGCGGCAGTGTTGTTGCGCGTCGTTGCCGGGGCCGGCTTCGCGGCGACCGCGGTCGCGGAAGCGTCGGAAGCGCCGACTGTGCCGGGCGCACCCGAGGCCGACGAAGTTGCTGGCGCGCCGGAGGCCGTGGCGTCCCGGCCCGCGGCCACCGGGTTGGGCAACTGAGGCGAGTCGGTGGTGGCGCCACCAGGGGTTGCGGAGGCCGAGGCAGGCGCAGCCCCGGCGTTCGTCGTCGTGGTGCCTTCGGCGACCGGAACGCCGCCGCTCATCACGACGTCGCCATCGCGTGGGTTGGCGGCTGGCGGCGTGTTCGCGGCGGCTTGCGTGGATGTGGCGTTCGAGGTCGCTGCCACCGCGGGCAAGGGCGGCGCCGGGCGCTGGCCTGGCCTCAGCACCAGGACGACACCGACGGCCAGGATGCCGACCAATGCGGCCGAGGCGCCGGCGATCGCCCAGGGCCAGCGGCGCGGCGCGGGCGGAGCAGCCTTGGCCACGGCCTGCTTGGCGGCGCGGCGCGCTTCGGCGCGCTCGGACCGCGAATTGCCCGTGGTGCGCGGCTGCTCGAACCAGTTGCGGATGTCGGCCGCCATCTCGCTGGCCGTGGCATAGCGAGCCTCGGGGTCGCGCGCCATGGCGCGTGCAGCGATGGCCGAAAGCGCCTCGGGCACACCCGAGCGAATGAGGTGCGCCGGCGCCGGGTGATTGGTGAGCACGGCGGTCGTGATCTGTTCGACCGAGTCACCACCAAAGGCGCGCCGGCCGGACAGCAGTTCGTAGAAGACAACACCCAATGAGTAGATGTCGGTGCGTGCGTCGACGTCCTTGCCGAGCAACTGCTCGGGCGCCAGATAGTGCGGCGAGCCGGCCACGGTGCCCTGCAATGCCGCCGGCACGGCCCGCCCGTGCGCCACGCGCGCGATGCCGAAGTCGAGCACCTTGGGTTTGTCGTTGCCGGAGATGAAGATGTTGCCCGGCTTGATGTCGCAATGCACGACACCACGCGCGTGGGCATAGGCCAGCGCATCGGCGATGCGGCGCACGAGCTGCGCCACCACGGCCGGTCCGGGCTTCCACCCCTCGCCCAGCTTTTGCCGCAGGTCCTTGCCCTGCAGCCGCTCCATCGCCAGGTACACGCCTTGCGGCGACAGGCCCGCGTCGTAGACGGTGACGATGTTGGGGTGCGAAAGGCCGGCCACCGCCCGCGCTTCATTGAGGAAGAGGCGGTCGAGCGAATTGCGCGTGCGCGGGTCCGACTCGAACTGCAGCGTCTTGATGGCCACCGTGCGCGACAGCAGCGGATCCCAGGCTTCGTGAACCTGGCCGAGGCCGCCGAGGCCAAGGCTGCGTTTGAGCGCGTAGCGGCCGACCTGGGCGATCGTCGGCTGGTCAGCCATCGGCAGGGCGTTCTGGGCCTCCTCGGCTGCAGCGGCGGCTGCGGGCGCACGCGGCGGCTGGCCTCCGAGGTAGGCGGGCAATTCCTGCGCCGGGTGGGGGTCGAACGGGCCGGGCGGTGGCTTGGGCGGCTCGGACGGCGCGAAAGACTGCGAGTCCGGCGGCACCGAGTCCGGAGGCTGCGAATCGAAGGGTTGGGAGTCGAAGGGCTGGGAGTCGAACGTCAGCGAGTCAGGCGGCAGAGAATCGAGCGCGCCGGCGTCCTGGCCCGCGGTGGGCAGAGGCACGGACGCTTCGGCACCCGGTGGCAGCGTGGCCACCGTGGCGGCGAACTCGGAGTCCGAGCCCTCCTGGCGGGGGGCAGGACGCCTGAAGATAGCGGTGATTCCCACGATGTGGCAGCTTACGTGTTCGCCGGGTCGTGAAGCGTACGAAAAACGCGGGATTGATGCCGACTTAACTCCGCATCAATCGTCGGTTCGGGTCCGGAAAGAGGTGGCACCCCCCTGGTTGCGGGCCCCGCGCCCGGCCCGCATGCCGACGATTGTCCCCCCGATGAGGACGGCTCAGCGGCCGCGGCCGAGTTCGCGTTCCAGCCGGGCCACCGCAATGCGCAATTCCTCCATGGCGCTGGCGAACGAAAGGCGAAGGTAGCGCTCGGCCGCCGCGGGGCCGAAGTCGCGCCCGGGCGTCAGCGCAACGTGCGCCCGGCGCGTCAGGCGCTGGCAGAGCTCCCAACTGCTGGCCGAATGGGCCGAGCAGTCGGCCCAGGCGTAGAAGGCACCATCCGGCGGCACGGGCACCGGCAGTGACAGCCGTTGCAGTGCCGGCACGATGAAGTCGCGCCGCCGCTCCAACTCGCCGCGCCGCTGCTCGCACTGCGCGATGGCCTCGGGCTCGAAGCAGGCGAGCGCAGCCTGCTGTGCCAGCGTGCTCGGGCAGATGTAGAGGTTCTGGGCCAGCCGCTCCATCGGTGCCACGAGTGCGGGTGGCAGCACCAGCCAGCCGAGCCGCCAGCCGGTCATGCTGAAGTACTTGGAGAAGCTGTTGATGGAGATGACGTCTTCGCCGTGCGGGTCGTGGGCCAGCGCGCTCGAGCCGTAGCGGGCGTCGTAGCTGAGGCCGAGGTAGATCTCGTCGACGAGCGTGACGCCGCCGCGCTGGCGCACCTCGTGCACGATGCGGCCCATGACCTCGGGCGCGATGCTGGTGCCGGTGGGGTTGCTGGGCGAGGCGAGCAGCACACCGCGCGTGGCGGGTGTCCAGTGCCGTGCCACGTCTTCGGCGCTGAGCTGGAAGCGCTGCTCCGGGCCGGCGGGCAGCAGCCGCGCCGTGGCGTCGGCGGCGGCGACGAAGTGGCGGTTGCACGGATAACTCGGGTCGGGCAGCAGCACCTCGTCGCCGGCCTCGAAGAGGGCGAGGCAGGCCAGCTGCAGCCCGCCCGAAGCGCCCGCGGTGACGAGGATGCGGCCGGGGTCGATATCCAGGCCGAAGCGCTGCGCATACCAGCGTGAGATGCGTTCGCGCAGCGGCGCGATGCCCGTGGCCTGCGTGTAGGGCAGCGCACGGCCGGCCAGGACCTGTTCGGCCGCGCGCAGCACGGCATCGGGCGCGCCGAAGTCCGGCTCGCCGATATTGAGGAAGATCATGGGCTCGCCGCCGCGGGCCGGGTCGCACTCGGCGCTTTCGGCGATGTGTGCGGCCTCCTTGGCCAGCTCCATGACGAAGAAGGGCTCGATGCGGTCGAGCCTCCGGGCGGTGCGCAGGGTCATCGGCTGATCAGCGGCTTAGCGCGGCGCATTGCCGCCGCTGCTGCCCGCGCCGGCCGCGCGCCTGGCAGCCACCTCGGCCGGGCGCAGGTCGGCCGCGGCCTTGTCGAGCACGCCGTTCACGTACTTGTGGCCGTCGGTGCCGCCGAAGGACTTGGCCAGTTCCACCGCCTCGTTGATGACGACGCGGTAGGGCACGTCGATGCAATGCGTGAGCTCGTAGGCGCCGATCATCAGCACGGCATGCTCCACCGGCGAGAGCTGCTTCGTCGGGCGGTCGACATGGCGGGCGATGGCGGCATCGAGCGCGCTCGCCTGCTCGATGCCGCCGTGCATGAGCGCGTCGAGGTGGGCGCGGTCGGCGCGATCGAAGCCATCCAGGTCGCGCAGGTGGGCCAGCACATCCTCGGCCGTGCCGCCGGCAATGAGCCACTGGTACAGGCCCTGCACCGCGAACTCGCGCGCGCGGCGACGTGGGTTGCGCGCGCTGCCGCCCCGTTTGGCCCCCGAGCCGCTGGCGCCGGTCTTGGCCTTCTGGCCCGTGGGCAGTGCGGTGGCAGGCGCCGCCTCGTCGGTCACGAAAGCTCTTCCAGCAGGTTCGCCATCTCCACCGCCACGCGGGCGGCGTCACGGCCTTTTTCCTCGGCGCGCGCCCAGGCCTGCGCCTCCGTGTCGCAGGTGAGGATGGCGTTGGCCACCGGCACGCCGTGGTCGAGCGCGACGCGCGTGACGCCGGCGCCGCTTTCGTTGGCGACGAGTTCGAAGTGGTAGGTCTCGCCGCGGATGACGCAGCCGATGGCAATCAACGCATCGAAGTCGCCGCCGTCGGCCATGACCTTCAGCACCACCGGGATCTCGAGTGCGCCGGGCACGGTGACGTGGCGGATGTCGCCGGCCTCGACCTCGAGGCGCTCGAGTTCGGCCAGGCACGCCTGCGCGATGGCGCCGGTGACGGCGTCGTTGAAGCGGGCGCGCACGATGCCGATGCGCAGGCCGGCGCCGTCGAGTTCGCCGCTCGAGCCCTTGTCGGCTGCTTGCATGGTCGTCTCTCCGATGAAGGGCGGGGAAGGGAGGGCGGCGGCAGACGCGGTCAGGCCGCGGCGCGGTACCCGGTGATCTCCAGGCCGTAGCCGGCCATGCTGGGCATGCGGCGCGGGCTGCCCAGCAGCCGCATGCGGTGCACGCCGAGGTC
>JAEUPE010000106.1 GCA_016790435.1 Rubrivivax sp.
CGTCGGCCCGTCGGGCTGCGGCAAGTCGACCTTCATGAAGCTGACCACCGGCCTGAAGATGCCGAGCCGAGGCAGCATCACCATCGGCGGCGCGCCGGTGACCGGACCGCTGAAGATCAGCGGCATGGCCTTCCAGGCGCCGAGCCTGCTGCCCTGGCGCACGACGGTCGACAACGTGCTGCTGCCGCTGGAGATCGTCGAGCCCTACCGCAGCACCTTCAAGGCCAAGCGCAAGGAATACGAGGCGCGCGCGCGTGATCTGCTCAAGAGCGTGGGCCTCGCCGGCTACGAGGACAAGTTCCCCTGGCAGCTTTCGGGTGGCATGCAGCAGCGCGCCAGCATCTGCCGAGCCCTGGTGCACGAGCCGAAGATGCTGCTGCTCGACGAGCCCTTCGGCGCGCTCGACGCGTTCACGCGCGAGGAGCTGTGGTGCGCGCTGCGCGACCTGCACGCCGCCAAGAAGTTCAACGTCATCCTCGTCACGCACGACCTGCGCGAGAGCGTCTTCCTCGCCGACACCGTGTACTGCATGAGCCGCAGCCCCGGCCGCTTCGTCGTGCAGCGCCAGATCGACCTGCCGCGCCCGCGCGACCTCGAGATCACCTACACGCCGGAGTTCACTGACATCGTGCACGAGCTGCGCGGGCACATCGGCGCAGTGCGCAAGGCCGGCGTCGCCGTGCCGCAGTGAAGAAGCGAGGCCGGCATGGACATGAACAACAAGACCCTGCAGCGCTTCTCGCCCTTCATCCTGCTCGCGGTCGTGCTGGTGCTGTGGGAGGCGATCGTGCGCCTCTTCTCGATCCCGGAGTTCATCTTTCCGGCGCCGAGCCAGATCGCGCAGCAGTTCGGCGAGTTCAAGGGCCCGCTCCTCGAGGCCGCGTGGAAGACGTTCTGGGTGACGATGGTGGGCTTCGCCATCAGCATCGTCGTCGGCGTGATGCTCGGTTTCCTCATCGGCAGCTCGCGCATGGCCTACACGGCGATCTACCCGCTGATGGTGGCGTTCAACGCGGTGCCCAAGGCGGCCGTCGTGCCCATCCTCGTGGTGTGGTTCGGCATCGGCCTCGGGCCGGGCATCCTCACCGCGTTCCTCATCTCGTTCTTCCCGATCACGGTGAACATCGCCACGGGGCTGGCGACGCTCGAGCCCGAGCTCGAGGACGTGCTGCGCGTGCTCGGTGCCAAGCGCTGGGACGTGCTCACCAAGGTTGGACTGCCGCGCTCGATGCCGTACTTCTACGGCTCGCTGAAGGTGGCGATCACGCTCGCCTTCGTCGGCACCGTGCTGGCCGAGATGACGGCCGGCGACTCGGGCATCGGCTACCTCATGCAGACGGCCGGCAGCCAGCAGCGCATGCCGCTCGCGTTCGCCGGGCTCGTCACCATCGGCGCCATGGCCATGGCGATGTACGAGCTCTTTTCGTGGATCGAGATGCGCACGACGGGCTGGGCGCACCGAGGTTCGCAGGCGGCTTGATCCGCCCTCGGCCGCGGCTTTCCCGCCGGGTATCTCGCTGCGAGTTGCCGCCTGCGCCAAGCCCATGACCGGTGTCGATTCACGCCTGCTTGCCGAGCGAGTCATCGCCGTCACCGGTGCCAGCCGAGGCATCGGCTGGGCCATCGCCGAGTTGCTGCACCGCTCGGGCGCCAGGGTGTTCGCCGGCGCCCGCCAGCGCCCCGAGTTCCCGGGCACCGGCATCACCGCCACGGTCCTCGACGTGGCCAGCGAGTCCAGCGTGCAAGCCTTCGCCGAGATGGCCGCCGGGGCCGGTGTCGATACGCTCGTCAACAACGCGGGCATCGGTGTCTTCGCTCCGCTGGAGCAGGCCACGGTCGAGGACTTCCGCCGCATCTTCGACACCAACGTGCTGGGCACGCTCCTGGCGACGAAGTGGTTCATCCCCGAGTTCAAGCGTCGTCACCAGCGGGGGCTGCCCAGTCACCTCGTGAACGTCACCAGCGACGTCAGCGCGCGCACGTTTGCTGGCGGCGCGATCTACGCCGCCAGCAAGCACGCGCAGCGCGCTTTGACACAGACCGCGGCGCGCGAGGGTGAGCGCTACGGCTTGCGCGTCACCGAAGTCCGCCCGGGCATGACTGACACGCACTTCAACGCCAGGATACCGGGCAGCCCGCAGCGGGCGGGCCACCTGCAGCCGCAGGATGTGGCGCGGGCAGTGCTCCATGCCCTGGCAGCGCCGCCGCACGTGCGGGTGGACGAAATCGTCGTGCACCCGGCCGTGCAGGCCGTCGAGTACTGAGGCCGCGGGGGGGGGCGCTCGAGGCCGTTCAGCCCCAGGTCGACGCCGGCAGGGCCCCGGGCGCGAACATGCCCGCGGGCCCGAAGTGAAACATGCGCGAGCGGTCGCGCACGTAGTCGGTCCCCTTCTTGGCCAGCACCTCGCGGTTGAGGTTCTCGTACCAGCGCTGCACCGTCATCGCGTCGGTCAGCAGCACGTGGCGCCAGTCGGGCAGCACGACGGTGATCGGCTCGTCGCCGTGCCAGGCGAACTGCGCCTCGGCACCGTGCTGCACCATGTCCGCGCCGATGCGGCGGTTGAGCGCGAGCCGCACGCGCTCGAAGTCGACGCTGGGCAGCAGCGGGGTGAAGTTCTTGACGCCGTGCGCCTGGCCTTCGTTGCGCCGGTTGTCGGCCTCGGCGACGGGCACGATGACGTCCTTCAGGTCGTAGTCGCCGTGGATGTAGGCCCAGCCCACGCCGATGGCGGTGTTGGAGAGCTGCAGGCAGCCGTAGTGCCTGGAGGCCGGGTCCACGTCCACGCGCCAGCGCCAGTCGGCCGCGCAGGCGGCGGTGCGCGCCGCGCCCCATTCGGCCCAGCTCTCCGGCTTGGCGGGGTCGCCCTGGCGAGGCGGGGCGCCCGCCGCCAGGAGGTGCATGCCGTCGTCCCAGCAATGCAGCGCCTTGCCGACCTTGGACGGCTTGTAGGCCGCCGGGTGCATGCCCGGGTGCACGACGAGGCCGGCGACCTCGTAGACCTGCTGCACCATGCGCCCCTGCACCGAGCGCAGGGCGGGTGGCGGGTCGAAGTCGGCCGTCTTCGCCTTCACGAGCGCCGGCTTCGGGTAGTAGCCCGGCTGGCCGACGTAGCGCAGCGAGTCCTCGTTGGTGTGGCGCACGAGCAGGATGACGCCCATGTCGCGCGCCACGATCATGAAGTTGCGCAGGTCCTTGCCCCGCATGCCGATGCCGATGCCCATGCCCACCTCTCGATGAAAACGCCAGCGTCCGTCGACAGGCCGCACGCGTCGCCATCGGCGCTCGTGATGGCCGGCCAGGCTGCAGCATAGGCAGTGCGCCGCCTGGGAGGCATCGCCCGGGCGAAGGAGGTTTGCGTCGGTTGCGGCGGTTGTGTCCTTCCGGGTGACCTACCCGGCGCGCGCGTGTTGCCACGCCAGCGCCCGCCGTCGCGCTCGCCTTCTCGCCTGCTTTCGCGCCCGCTCTCGCGCCCATCGTGTACGCTGCAGCGCATGAACCAAGCCCAGGTCATGTTGGCCTTGCGTCGCGCCAACGAAGTGGCGCGGCGCGCCCTGGCCGCCGGTCATCATCCCTTCGGTGCCGTGCTCGTGGCCGCTGACGGTGAGACAGTCGTGATGGAGCAGGGCAACGTCGATGCCGTCAACCACGCCGAGGCGGTGCTGGCGCGCGAGGCGGCGGCACGCTTCGACGCCGAGACGCTGTGGACCTTCACGCTCGTCACCACCGTTGAGCCCTGCGCCATGTGCGCGGGCACACAGTACTGGGCGCACATCGGCCGGCTCGTCTACGGCATGAGCGAACGGCGCCTGCTCGAGATGACCGGCGACCACGCCGAGAACCCGACGCTCGACCTGCCGTGTCGGGAGGTCTTCGCGCGCGGGCAGAAGGCCGTCGAGATCATCGGCCCGGTGGCCGAGGTGGAAGAGGAGATGGCGGCGCTGCACCGCGACTTCTGGCAGCGTGCCTGACCGCGGCCTACGGCGCGGCCGCAGCGCCAGCGGTGCGTCGCAATCCTGGCCGTGACTGACGACACCGGGCCGAGCCCGGACTCGGGGTCTGTGCAGAATCGGCCCCACCGCCCCGCAGAGCGGACAGGAGACTCGCCATGCCGTCCCAGCCCGCGCCCCGTTACCAGGGCGTCTTCCCGGTCGTGCCGACCACCTTCGACGAGAGCGGCGCGCTCGACCTCGCGAGCCAGAAGCGCTGCCTCGACTTCATGATCGAGGCCGGCTCCGACGGCTTGTGCATCCTCGCCAACTTCTCCGAGCAGTTCCTGCTCTCCGACGACGAGCGCGAGGTGCTCACGCGCACGGCGCTCGAGCACGTGGCCGGTCGCGTGCCGGTGATCGTGACGACCACGCACACCAGCACCCGGGTGTGCGCCGAGCGCAGCCGCCGCGCGCAGGACGCCGGCGCGGCCATGGTGATGGTGATGCCGCCCTACCACGGCGCCACCTTCCGCGTGCCCGAGGAGAAGATCGTCGAGTTCTATGCGCGCCTGTCGGATGCCATCGGCATCCCGATCATGATCCAGGACGCGCCGGCCAGCGGCACCGTGCTCAGCGCGCCGCTGCTGGCGCGCATGGCGCGCGAGATCGAGCACGTGCGCTACTTCAAGATCGAGACGGCGGGGGCGGCCAACAAGCTGCGCGAGTTGATCCGCCTGGGCGGCGATGCGATCGAGGGCCCCTGGGACGGCGAGGAGGCCATCACGCTGCTGCCCGACCTCGACGCCGGCGCCACCGGCTCGATGACCGGCGGCGGTTACCCCGACGGCCTGCGCCCCATCCTCGACGCCTACCGCGCAGGGCGTCGCGAAGAGGCGATCGAACGCTACACGCGCTGGCTGCCGCTCATCAACATCGAGAACCGGCAGTGTGGCTTCCTCGCCGCCAAGGCGTTGATGAAGGAGGGCGGC
The DNA here is from genome assembly GCA_016790435.1 of Rubrivivax sp. Lineage (GTDB taxonomy): Bacteria > Pseudomonadota > Gammaproteobacteria > Burkholderiales > Burkholderiaceae_C > Rubrivivax. The sequence goes on from JAEUPE010000106.1 coordinate 4,920, forward strand.
ATCATCGCCTGCGATGCCCCGCGCCACCCGTGGCCGGGCTTGCACCCCGAGGCGCGCAAGATGCTGCTCGAGGCGGCGCGCCGGCTCGATGTGATGGCGCTGCGCTGGGGGCGCTGAGCCGTCGCTCGCGAGGCTCTCAGGGCCGGTGCACCTTGTGGATCGGCGCGGCCGCCACCTGCCGCGCCGCCACCTCGCGCACCTCGGCCATCAACTTGCGCGCGTCCCAGTCTGTTGGCCAGCCTTGCCACAGCCGCATTCGCCCGCCCACGTGCACCGAGACGATCTGCGAGCGCGAGGCCAGGCGCACGAGTTCCCAGCCGAGGTCCCAAGAGGGCGTCATCTCCGGCACGTCGAGGTCGAGGAGCAGGAAGTCGGCTGCCAGCCCGGCCTCGATGCGGCCGGTCACGGTTCCCAGGCGCGCTGCATCGGCGCCACCGCGTTGCGCGATGTCGAGCCACAGCCGGCCGCCGCCGCCCACCGAGTCGCCGCTGGCCAGGCCGAAGGCGAGGCGCTGGTTGCTCTCGGCCGCATCCATCATGCGGAAGGCGTCGCTGCGCGTGCCGTCGGTGCCGAGGCCGAGGCGCACGCCGAGGGCGGCCAGCATCTGCGCTGGCGCCACGGCGTTGCCCTTCCAGGGGCTGGCCACCGGGTTGATGGCCACGGCGCTGCCGGTGTCGCGCAGCACGAGCATCTCGTCGGGCGTGAGCATCGTGCAGTGGGCCAGCAACGCGTGCGGGCCCAACGCTCCCGCAACGTGCAGGTGCTGCAGCGGCCGCTGCCCGCGCGCGACCAGGCTGCGCTCCACCGAAGCCAGGTGCTCGTTCACGTGCACCTGCAGCGCGCAGCCGGCCTCGCCGGCCAGGCGGGCCGCGGCGTGCAGCATCCTGTCGCTCGCCGCCTCGGGGATGGAGATGGCGAGCGAGGGGTGCCATAGCGCCGCGCCACCGGCGAGAAAGGACTCGGCCTCGGCGAGCAATCGGGCGTGGTCGGCGCCGCCGTCGTCGTGGGCGTCGATGTTGCACACGAAGCCCGGCATGCAGCGCAGGCCCGCCTCGCGCGTGGCCGTGGCCAGCGCCTCCAGCCCATGGGCCGAGCGCACACCGGCGTCGCAGACGGTCGTGAAGCCGCCGCGAAGCGCCTCCAGCGCCGCGAGCTTGGCGCTCAGGTACAGGCCGTGCGGGTCGAGGCTGCCCTCCAGCGGCACCCAGATGCGTCGGAAGATCTCGGAGGGCTCGCCGAACGCCAGCGCCTTGCCGAAGCTTTGCGTCAGGTGGTGGTGGGCATCGACGAACCCAGGCATCAGCAGGCATTGCGGTAGCGCCAGCACCGGCACGCCGGGCGCGCGGGCGCGCACCGCGTCGAGCGGGCCCTGGTCGGCGAAGCGGCCGCCTCGCACGAGCACGCCCATGCCGGCCGTGGGGCCGCCGTCCGGCAGCAGCGTCTGCTCGGCGGCGAGCAGCAACTCGTCGGCCTGCAGCGCTGAGCGCAGCGTGTCGTCGGTGCGCATGGGGTGATCTCCTTGAGACGTCGGCCCGCCTCGGCTAGCGGGAGATGAAGGCCACGCCGGTGGCGATCAGCGCCAGCGCCACGGCTTGGCGCAGCCGTTGCACCGACATGCGGCGCGCGAGGTGACGGCCAAACGCCCAGCCGGCAAGCAAGAGCGCGCCGATGGCGGCGCCGAGCCACGCGTCGAGCCGCCCTGCCGCGAGATTGACGAGCGTGGCTGCCGCGGCCACGGGCAACTGCACGCGTTGCGCGGCCTCCACCGCATGGATCGCCGGCCAGCCCAGCAGCGCCAACAGCGGCAGCAACACCACCGGCCCGCCGGTGCCTGACCAGGCGGAGAGCGCACCGACGACCAGGCCGAGCAGCGCCAGCGCCACCGGCCCCGGCAGGCGCTGCCGGGCGCCGCCGCCACCGAGCAGGGCGTGCAGACCTGAGCCGATGGCGAGCAGTGCCACCACCAGCGCCACGGCGCGCGCGGGCAGCCAGGCGAGCGTTGCTGCGCCCAGCGCGGCGCCGCCACCGGCGCCGAGCACGGCGGTCCAGCCGAAGGTGGGCGCCGGATCCCCGGTGCACCCGGCGGCTGGTGCGGGCGGCTGTCGCACGAGAAAGGCCGCAACGCCGGCAAAGGCAAAGCCGAAGCTTGCCGCAGCCACCGCGCGCTCGGTCGCCACCCCACCCAGCCCCGAGAGGGCCGGCACGACGACCACGCCACCGATGCTCGTGGCACCGATGGCCACGCCGCCCAGCAGCACCAGCAGCGCGGCAAGCGCCATCACGGCCCAGGGCCCTGCGTCGGCCCAGGCGAGCGGTCGGTCAAGAACACCGCCATCGGATCGATCGCGCGATCGGTGTCGTCATTCCAGCGGTCACTCCACCTTGATGCCGGCCGCGCTCACGGTTTCGGCCAGCGCGCGCCGTTCGCGCGCCAGATAGGCGGCGAAGTCCGGGGGCGTCATCTGCATCGGCTTCATGCCGCCGGCCGCAAGCTGCTTGACGATCTCCGGGTCGGCCAGCACCGCCACCACCTCACGCGCCAGGCGCGCCACGACGGCGGCGTCGGTGCCGGCCGGGGCGAGCAGGCCCATCCACGACTCGACGTCGAGCTTGGCGAGGTCGCGCGTCTCCGAGAGGCTGGGCACGCCGGGCAGGGCGTCGCTGCGCTGCCTCGAGGTCACGCCATAGGCGCGCACCTTGTTCTCGCGCACCATGCCCTGCACCAATGCCACCGGCAGCACGGCGAGGTCGACGGTGCCACCGGCCACGTCGGTGAGGGCTTGGGGACCCGACTTGTAGGGTACGTGCAGGAGGTTCACGCCGGCCTGCTGCGCGATGGTGGCGGCGGTCAGGTGCAGCGAGGTGCCCATGCCGTCGGTGCCGTAGGTGACCTTGCCGGGTTGGCTGCGCGCCATGGCCAGCAGCTCGGCCGTGTCGGCTGCCTTGAGGTCCTTGCGGCCGACCAGCACGAAGGGCGACACCGCCACGGGCGCCACCGGCAGCAGGTCCTTCAGCGCGTCGTAGCGCACGCTGGCGGGCGCCACGAGCGGCGCCACGTTGATGGGGCTCGCCACCGCGAAGAGCAGCGTGTAGCCGTCGGGGCGGGCGCGGATGACGCGCTGCGTGCCGATGGTGCCCGAGGCGCCGGGCACGTTCTCGATGACGAGCTGCTGGCCCAGCCGCTCGCCGAGCTTGGGCAGCACGATGCGCGCTGCCGCATCGACGCCGCCGCCGGCGCCGAACGGCACGACCACCGTCACGGGCTTGTCGGGCCAGCCTTGCGCGCCGGCGGACAGCGGCGCCAGGGCAATGCCCACGAGCCCGAGCAGGGCACCGAAAAGGTGGGGTTTCATGCGGGATCCTCCGGGTGGAATGGCGCCAATCTAGGTCTTCTTGGCTGTCAGGCATAGCTGAACTTTGCTGGCGGCCTGTTCGCCTTTCCCGGACACCTGGCCTAAGCTGGCCTACAGTGTTCCGGTGCATCCGCAACCCGTCTCCCAATCCTTCCGCTGCTTCGACGCCGTGGCGCGCCGGGGCTCGGTGCGCAAGGCCGCCGAGGCGCTGCACCTCACCGCGGCCGCGGTGCACCAGCAGGTCGTCAACCTCGAGGCCCAGGTCGGCACGCCGCTCTTCGACCGCCTGCCCAAGGGCATGCAGCTCACCGCCGCCGGCGAGATCGTGCTCGGCGCCGTGCGCCGCATGCAGCGCGACTACGACCAGGCGCTGGCGCAGGTGGAGGGCCTGCGCACGCTG
>JAEUPE010000107.1 GCA_016790435.1 Rubrivivax sp.
GTCGTACACCACCGCCACCATCTTGAGGTTGGCGCCCTTGCTGATGGCCGTGAGCACGGTGGGCGCGTCGGAGATGCCGAAGTCGGCCTGGCCGAGCTCGATCTTCTTGGCGCTGTCGGCCGAGCCGCTGCCGCGCAGCACCGTGAGCTCGATGCCCTCGTCCTTGTAGTAGCCCTTCTTCAGCGCCAGGTAGATGGGCGAGTGGTCGGCGAGGTGGAACCAGTTGAGCTGCAGCTGCACCTTGTCTTGCGCGAAGGCGGGGGTGCCGAAGAGGGCACCGGCGCAGAGCGCGCCGAAGGTGGCGAGCGCGGCAACGGCACGGCGGGTGCTGGAGAACGTCGATCGGGTCATGTCTGTCTCCTTGGGTGGTGCGGGGTGGTGCGGGTCGAACTGAGATTGAAGGGTCGTGCGGACGGCGAGTGTGGCGTACGGTCTGGCCTTCAGCGCCGTCAACGCCGTCAACGAGCCAGGTCCTCGCGGTCCGCCCACGGCGCGACGACACGTTCGGCGGCCACGACGAGGCCATAGAGCACGAGGCCGAGCGCCGAGATGAGGCCGAGCGAGGCGAAGATCGGCGCCGTCTCCATCGTCACGCCGCTCGTGATGATGAGCGAGCCCAGGCCGCGCTCGGAGGCCACGAACTCGCCGACGATGGCGCCGATGACGCTCATCGTCGCGTTCAGCTTCAGGCCCACGAAGATGTACGGCACGGCGTTCGGAAAGCGGATCTTGCGCATCACCTGCCAGCGGCTGGCCTTGAGCGTGCGCACGAGGTCGAGCATCTCGGGCTCGGCGGTGGCCAGGCCGACGGCGGTGTTCACCACCATCGGAAAGAACGCGATCGTCGTGCCGATGAGGATGTTGGGCCAGATGCCGTAGCCGAGCCACACCACGAAGAGCGGCGCCAGTGCGATCTTGGGCAGCGTGTTGAACAGCACCAGCACCGGCATCACCGTGCGCAGCAGCAGGTCGTTCCAGACGATCACCACGGCCAGCACCACGCCCAGCACGGCCGAAAGCACGAAGGCGCCCAGCACCGCGTACAGCGTGGCCAGGAAATTGGAGAACCACTTGTAGTTCGGGTTCGCCAGCGCCTTCATCGCCGACCAGGGCGACGGCAGGATGAACTCCTTGACGCCGAAGAACACCACGGCGAACTGCCACAGCAGCAGCAGTCCGACGATGACGAGCAGGCTCGGCACGTAGTAGCCGAGGCGCGCGGCCAGGCCGCGCGAGGCATCCGCGGCCGTCGGCTGGTTCAAGCGGTCCCCGTCGGTGGCTTGAAGTGCGTGGCGGGCATCGGCCGCATCGCGCTGCGCTCGGGCCAGGCGCCGGTGGCGAAGCCGGGCCGGCCGGCCAGCGAGCCGATCTCGAGCATGCCGCCGGCAATGCGCACGCGCACCGCCCCGTGGCGGCGCTCGTAGAGGTCGGGGTGGGCCTCGAGAAAGGCCTGCTGCTCGGCCGCGGGCAGGTCGGCCATGCCGTTGACGTAGTGGTGGCCGTTGCGCTCGACATGTTCGATGCCGAGCAGCGACACCAGCGCCAGGTCCTGCTGCAAGGCGAGGCCCGCCTGGATGGTGAGGTCCTCGCCGCTCATCAGGTAGGGCACGCCGTCCTGCGCCGCCCAATGCGCGCAGCGCGCGCGGTTGAGCAGCGACTTGTACAGGCCCTTGCAGGTCTTGGAGGAGACGCCGGCGTAGCCCATCGCCCGCCCGCGCGGAAACGCGTCGAGCGAATCGTCGCTCTCGTCGAGGATCACCGGCTTGCAGGCCGCGAGCGCGCGCACGTCCTGCGCCAGCGCCGCCTGCCGCTTGATGGGCTGCTCGATGAAGATGACGCTGTCGCGCAGGCGTGCGAGGCGCGGCTCGGCCTCCATGCGGCGCCACAGGCGCAGCACGCCTTCGACGCTGTCGTACTGCTCGTTGCCGTCGAGCGTGCAGTACCACTCGCCCGGGATGCGGTCGAGCACGCCGGCGATGCGCGCCAGCCGCTCGACATCGGCATCCACGTCGCCACCCACCTTGAGCTTGAACCAGTGATGGCCGTAGGCAGCCACCACCTCCTCCAGCGTCTCGGGCAGGCCGTCGCCAACGCGCGTGCCTGGCGCCTGGTCGGCGCGCACGATGGGGTCGACGAGGCCCACCGTGTGCCGCGCGGCGATGCGCGGTGCCTGGCGCAGGCCGGCCAGGAAGGCGTCGAGGTCGAAGCCGGCGAGGTCGGGGCAAAGGAAGTTGACGGGGTCGGCCTGCAGGCCGACGAGGTTGCTGCGCACCAGCTCGTCGAACGGCCGGCCGAGCGCGCGGCCCAAGGCGTCGAGCACGGCCTTGTCGACGAGCGCCGGGCCGTAGTTCGCGACGAGCGGGTTGAGGCCCTGGGCGGCGCCTTGTTCGATCTGCGCGCGGTAGTGCGCCGCGAAGTGGCCGAAGGCGCTGCGCGCCTGGCCATCGAGGTAGAGCGAGCGCGCCAGCGTCAGCGCCGCGCGCAGCTGGTCGAAGTTGTCTTCGTTGCTCAAGCCCGGGTTCTTGTCGAACCACTTGGGGGCCAGCAGCTCGGCCGCCATGCCCTCGCCGACCGCACCGTCCGCCAACCGGATGCGCACGTGCGCGAACGCCTGCGGCGCCTCGGTGAGCGTGACGACGCCGAAGCGAAACGGCATGCGCAGCCGCACGTCGCGCTCGAAGAACTGGATGGCCTCGATCGTGAAGGCGGGGGCGGCGGCGTTCTTGGAGGTCGTCATGCTCGGCGCTCCCTCACTCCATGCCCAGCAGCTTGTAGATGCGCCGCGTGTAGACGCCGAACGCCTCATGCGTCTTCATGTCGAGCGTGCGCGGGTGCGGCAGGTCGATCTGGAAGTTGTCGGCCATGCGCGCTGGCCCGGCCGTCAGCACGACGACACGCGTGCCGAGGAACACCGCCTCCGAGATGCCGTGCGTGACGAAGACGATGGTCTTGCCGCTTTCCTTCCAGATGCGCAGCAGCTCGAGGTTCATCTTCTCGCGCGTGAGCGCGTCGAGCGCACCGAAGGGCTCGTCCATCAGCACAAGCTTGGGGTCGTGGATGAGCGAGCGTGCGATGGCGGCGCGCTGCTGCATGCCGCCGGAGAGCTCGTAGGGATACTTGTCCTCGTTGCCGGCGAGGCCGACCATGGCCATGAGCTCGCGGCCGCGCTCGCGCGCCTCGCCCATCGGCAGGCCCAGCAGTTCGGCCGGCAGCAGGATGTTCTCGAGGATGCGCCGCCACTTGAGCAACAGCGGTGCCTGGAACACCATGCCGATGTCGCGCTCGGGCGCGAAGGGGTGCGTGGCCGAGCCGATGCGCACCTCGCCGCCGTCGTGCGGGTGCAGGCCCGCCAGCACCTTCAGCAGCGTGCTCTTGCCGCAGCCCGAAGGGCCGACGAGCGATACCAGCTCGCCCGGCATGACGTCGAACGTGGCGTCGGAGACGGCGAGATGCTCCTGGCGGCCGCGCCGATAGCTCTTGCGCACGCCGGCGAGGTGGATGAACGGCTCGGTGGTCATGCGGGCTTGGCAGGCTTTGCGGACCTTGCGGGCTTTGCGTGCTCGTGATCGGTCATGAAATGCGCGCGTCCTTCGGCACCAGCCAGTGTTCGAGGGCCATCACCAGCCCGTACAGCACCACGCCCAGCAGCGTGATCAGGATGACGGCCATGAACATGGCCGGCGTGTCGAGCGTCACCTGCACCTGCAGCATGAGGTAGCCGAGGCCGCGGTCGGAGCCGAGGAACTCGCCGACGATGGCGCCGGCCACGGCCAGGATGGCGGCCACCTTCATGCCCGAGAAGACGTAGGGCAGCGCCCCCGGCAGCTGGATCTTGGTGAAGAGCTGCCAGCGGCTGCCGCGCAGCGAGCGCACGAGGTCGAGCAGGTCGGGCTCGATCTCGCGCAAGCCGCGGGCGGTGGTGAGCAGGATCGGGAACACCGCGATCGAGAACGCCATCATCGTGTTTGGGAACACGCCGTACTTGAACCACACGATGATGAGCGGCCCGAGTGCCACCTTCGGGATCATGTTCAGCGTCACGAGCAGCGGCAGCATCAGCGACTCGAGCAGCTTGGACCACGTGAACGCCAGCGCCAGCAGCACGCCCACGACGAGCGCGAGCGCGTAGCCGCCGAAGATCTCGGTGCCGGTGACGACCGTGTTCTTCCACCAGTCGTAGTTGGGCTGGAAGAGCGCGCCGAAGGTATCGGCCGGCGAAGGCATGACGAACTTCGGCACGTCACCCAGGCGCACGAACAGGTACCACGCCAGCAGCAGCCCCAGGTGCGCCGCCACGCCCAGCGTGTACAGGCCGACGCGGGTTTCGAGTTGCGACTTCAACCAGTCCATCGTCCGCCTAGGCGAGCCAGCGCTCGAGGTTCGCGGCGACGAAGGCGTCGTCGGCGAGGTCGGCGTGCTCTAGGCACACGCGCGTGATCTCCTCGGCCTGCCCGGGCGAGAGGGTCTCGTGCGGGTCGAGGCACCAGATGCCTTCGAGCAGCCCCTGGCGGCGCAGCACCTCGTGGCAGCCGGCGATGCAGCCGGCAAAGCCGTTGGCGACGTCGAAGAAGGCGCTGTTGCAGTCGGTGACGCGCGAATCGAGCGCCAGCAGGTCGGTGTCGACGCTGCCGCTGGCGGCCGCTTCGGCCACGGCCACCTGGATGCGGCCGTACAGGTCCACCGCCGTCTTCGTCCACACGCTCCAGTGGCCGAGCAGGCCGCCGCGGAGGCGCACCGTCACCCATTCGGCGCCGCGCTTCACGACGAAGGGCTGCAGCAGGTCGAGCACGATGTGGTCGTCGTTGCCGGTGTACAGCGTCACGCGCTCCTCGGCGCGCGCGGCGACGACGCCACGCACGACATCGAGCGTGCGGTAGCGGTCGAAAGGCGCGATCTTGATCGCCACGACGTTCTCGATCTCGGCGAAGCGCTGCCAGAAGCTGGCCGGCAAGGCGATGCCGCCCACGGCCGGCTGCAGGTAGAAGCCGACGAGCGGCATGACACCCGCCACGGCGCGGCAGTGCTCGATGAGTTCGTCGACCGAACCGCCCTTCATCGCCGCCAGCGACAGCATGCCCGCGTGGTAACCCTCGCCGCGCGCGATCCAGGCCTCGGCCACCGCCTGCGCCGTGCGGCCGGCGAGGCCGGCGATCATCATCACCGGCCGGTCGGCGGCGCCGGGGTGCTCGCGCACCGTTTCGGCCGCCAGGCGCAGCACCGGCGCGTACAGGCCCTTCTCGCGGATGGCAAACTGCGTCGAGTGAACGCCGACGGCCAGCCCGCCGGCGCCCGCGTCGAGGTAGTAGCGCGTCAGGGCCCGCTGGCGACGCGCGTCGAAGCGGCGCGAGGCATCGAGGGCCAGCGGGTGCGCGGGGATCACCATGCCGCGCCGGAGCGGGGCGAGGATGTCGGCAGGCAGGTCGTTCCAGTGCATGGCGGCGGATGGCGCGGGACGTTGAGGCGCGAGGCTTGCAGCTTGAGGCTTGGGAGATGGACTTGGCAGCGAAGGCGGCATCAGGGTAATTCAGGACGACCCGGGCGCCGCGCGCCGGCCTCGCCACCTGTTTTCAGCACAGGCCCACTCGTATACTGACCGCGCAAATCACTATCTGGTGAATTTACAGGAGCCCCCCATGATGTTCAAGCAGCTCTTCACCGGTGCCGCGCTGGCTTCGCTCTTGATCGCGGGCACGCTGGCGACGAGCGCCGCGCAGGCGCAGACCAAGGTCGACTTCATCCTCAACTGGGTGCCGGGCGGCGACCATGCGCCCTACTACTACGCCAAGGCGCAGGGCTGGTACGCCAAGGAAGGCATCGACCTGCAGCTCGAGCCCGGCAAGGGCTCGGCGCTCGCCACGCAGCGCGTCGGCGCAGGCGCCACGCCCATCGGCCTGGCCGACATGGGCGGCGTGCTCGTCGCCAAGGGCAAGGGCGCCGACACGGTGGCCGTGTTCAACGTCTACGCCAACTCGCCGCAGGGCATGTACTGGCTCAAGAGCTCGGGCATCACCGGCGTGAAGGACTTCGTCGGCAAGAAGATCGGCAACCCCGCCGCCGACGGCGCCCGTGTCATGTGGCCGGCGCTGGCCAAGGCCAACGGCATCGACCCCAAGAGCGTGACCTGGGTCAACATCGACGCCAACGGCAAGCTGGCGGCGCTCAAGGGCAAGGCCATCGACGTCACGACCTCGTTCTTCAACATCCACCACATCTTCCAGCGCGAGCTCGGCGCCGACATGGGCTTCCTCGCGTGGCGCGACGCGGGCCTGAACCCCTACGGCAACTCGGTCATCGTGAACGCGAAGTTCCTCGAAGCCAACAAGCCGCTCGTCGCCAAGTTCGTCCAGGTCACGCAGCGCGCCTTTGCCGCCTGCGTGAAAGACCCGAAGCCCTGCGTGCAGGCCCTGGTGGACGCCAACGGCGCGCTCAAGTTCGACAACGAGATGCAGAACTGGGAGCTGGTCGAGAAGCTGATGAGCGACAAGTTCTCGCGCGAGGTGGCGCTCGGCATCCACGACGACGCGCGCATGAAGGCCGACTACGAGCTCGTGCGCGAGTACATCGGCCTGGACAAGGCGTTCGACGTGCGCAGCACCTACACGAACGAGTTCCTCGACCGCTCGATCCGCATGGCGAAGTGATCTGGGGGATACCCTCCCTGCGCGGCCGAGCCGGCCCAAGGGAGGGTGTGTAACGGCGGTGCTGCAGCCAAGATGCCGCCTCGCCCCGCGAGATGCGCGAGCCCGGAGAAGGCCGAGCACGAGACGTGGGCGCGGGGGGGAGGACATGCGCACTTGCGGCCGCAGAACTTTCGTTCATCGTGGTGCCTTGGTGGCATCGAGCATGGCCGCACCGGCCATCTTCTGTAGAGCGGCACAGGCGCAGTCGCCGGCACAGGTGCCGCTCGACCTGGCAACCGCCTACCCGGCGGGAAACTTCCACGTCCGCAACCTCGTTCGGCTGAGCAGCGAGCTCGGCGAAGCCACTGCGGGAAAGCTTGCGGTGCGCGTGCATCCGGGAGGCAGCCTCGTCGCGGCCCCTGACATTCGCGGCGCGGTGCAGAGCGGCAAGGTGGCATGCGGCGAGGTCTTCGGCCCGAGCCTGGCGTCGATGCACGGAACCTTCGCACTCGATGCGGTGCCCTTCCTCGCGACGACCTACGCGTCTGCCCGAAAGCTGTGGGACACGGTGCGCGAGACCTGTGTCGGTCAGCTCGCCAAGCAGGGGCTCACGCTGCTGTTCTCGGTGCCCTGGCCGCCGCAGGGCCTGTTCAGCGCCGTGCCGCTGACCCTTGCGTCGGACCTGCAAGGCCTGCGCATGCGCGAGAACTCGCCGCCGGTGAAGCGCCTGGCCGAACTGGCCGGCATGGTGCCCGTTCGCGTCGAGACGCCCGAGCTGGCCGCCGCGGCGGCCGAGCGCCGGATCGACCTCGTCTTCACCTCCGCGGCGCAGGGCCTCGATACCCAGTTGCACGAGTCGCTGCCGTACTACTACGAGGCCAACGCCTGGCTGCCGCGCAACGTGGTCTTCATGCACCGCGCCACGCACGAGCGCTTGCCGGCCGCCCAGCGCGAGGCGCTGGCCAAGGTGGCGCGCCAGGCCGAAGAGCGGGGCTGGGCGGCGAGCGCCTCCTTCGCACGCAGCACCACCGAGACGCTGGTGAAGCTGCGTGGCGTGAAGCTCGGGAGCCTGACGCCGAACGTGCGATTGCGCCTTGAACGCGTGGGCAACCAGATCGCGGGCGAGACCCTGCGAGGTGGGGGCGCCGACCTGCTCGCGCTGACCGGCACCTTCCTGCGCTGACCCCTTCGGCGCTCAGCCCAGCTCGGGGCCGGCGACCAGGCACACGCGCCGGGCATCGCCCGGCGCTTTTTCTTGCGCGCCGTGCACCATGCGCGTGAAGGGACGTTCCGGGGCGAAGCCTCGCTCCCGCAACCAGGCCGCCAGCGGCTCGCGGCCGCTGCGCAGGTCGACGATGAGGTCGCGGCCGTTCGCCGCCCCGCTGCGCTGCAGCGCGCCGAGCGCTGCCGACAGCAGCGCGATGCCAGCGCCGTCGTCGTCGGCGACCAGCGGCCCGAGTTGCAGCGCCGTGCGCCCGTCACGCCCGAACACGAAGCCGCGCAACGCGCGCTCGCCCTCCATCACCCAGGCCGCCCCCGGCAGGCGCCGGGCGAGCGCGCGCAGCAGCGGCAGGCGGCTGGCACCGAAGGCCGGCGCGTCGAGGGCACCGATCGCCGGCCAGTCCGCCTCGCGCAGCGGGCGCACTCTTGGCGGCGCGACGGCGTCGCCCGGCAGCGCGCCGGCATTCGCCTTGCGCCGCCAGCGCTCGAAACCCCACGCATCGACGAACCCGTGCTTCAGGTAGACCGGGCGACCGGCCGGCGTGGCGTCGAGCAGTGGCAGCAGGCCGCGCGAGCCCAGGTCGTCGAGCGCCAGGCCGAGCAGCCTGCGCGCATGGCCCCGGCCGCGGTGCTTGGGCAGCACGAGCACCATGCTGATCCACGCAAAGCGCGTTTCGTAGGGCAGCACCAGCGTCGAGGCGACGAGCGTGTCGGGGCCGCGCTCGCCCGGCGCACGCAGGCCCCAGCCCCAGCCGCGACCCAGCCCCAGCATCGTCTGCCAGTCTGCCTCGGTCTGGTTCCAGTGGGCGCTCGTGGACAGCGCCATCCACTCGTCGGGCGAGGCCTCGCCCAGGGCGACGAGGCGCGCTTCAGTACTTGCCGTCACGCGTCGAGAAATGCGTTGGCTTGCCCAGGCTCGCGCCGCCGCGCTGCACCCAGTCGGCCACCCAGTCGATCATCGTCGCGATGCCCACGCGCGGGGCGCCGAAGAGGCGTTGCGCCTCGGTCGTGTCGAGCAGCCAGGCGGTGGGCGCCTCCTTGCCCGTGAACGTCGGCTTCTTGCCGAAGCGCTTGCCGAACTCGCCGGCCAGCCAACGCACGCTGGTGTGGCTGGGCCCGGTGACGTTGATGGGCGACGTCGGGGTGGTGCAGTTCGCCAGCAGCCGCAGCGCCTGTTCGTTGGCATCGCCCTGCCAGATGACGTCGGCGTGGCCCATCGTCAGGTCGAGCGACTTGCCGGCGAAGACGGCACTGGCCACGTCGTGAAGCACGCCATAGCGCATGTCGATGGCGTACGACAGGCGCACCAGCCGCCCAGGTGTGCTGTGCTTGCGCGAGCCGTACTCGAACATGCGCTCGCGCCCGACGCAGGAGTTGGCGTAGTCGCCCGGTGGCGGCGTCGCCGGCACCGACTCGCTGGCCCCCGGGCCGTCCACCGGCATGAACGGGTAGACGCAGGCGGTGGAGAAGACCACCGTGCGCATCTCGTTGAAGGTCTCGGCCACCATCATCGGCACGCCCACGTTCATCATCCACGTGAGCGAGGCGTTGTCGGCGGCGCCGAACTTGTGCCCGGCCATGAAGACGAGGTTGTGCACGCCGTCGGCCACGTTGGGCAGGCGGGCGAGCGCGGCGCGGTCGAGCAGGTCGCACTCGATGCAGTCGATGCCCTGCTCCTTCAGCGTGGCTTTCAGCGTGCGGTCGCTGAAGCGCGCCACGCCGATCACCCGGCGCTTGGGCGCGGCACGGCGGGCCATGCGCGCCAGCGTCGGGCCCATCTTGCCGCCGACGCCGAGGATCATGATGTCGCCGTCGACGCGGGCGAGGTCGGCCACGAGTTCGGGGCTGGGCTCGGTCATCACCGCTTCGAGGTGGGCGACGTCCTCGAACCGTGCGGGCAGGGGCTTCATGGAGGGCATTGGAGCACCTTCGGGCTGGGCACTCCGGTTTTCGCCCTTGCTTTCGCCCTTGCTTTCGCCCTTGCCTTCGCCCTTCGCGCGGGCGGTCGGGCTCATGCGGCGATGCCCTCGAACAGGTCGCGGCCCTGCTTGAGCGCGCGCATCTTGGCATCGGCAATCGTGCGCTTGAGCATCCAGAATCCACAGTCAGGGTGGATGTAGCGTACACGACCGGCGCCGAGCAGCTTCTCGGCCCGTTCGATGGCGCGCGCCACGGCGTCGGCGCTCTCGACATCGGTGGCCTTGATGTCGACGACGCCCAGGCCCAGGCCGATCTCGGGGCGCAGGTCGCGCAGCGCCTCCAGCTCGTTCGGCGGCCGGTGCGCGCACTCGAGCACCACGTGGTCGGCGTGCAGGGCGTTGAGGTAGTTGACGAGCTGGCCCCAGGTGCCCTTCTGGATGGTCTGGCCGCCGTAGTTGCCGAAGCACAGGTGCACGGCTGGCACCGCGCCAGCGGCCTTGGCCGCGTCGAGCACGCGGTTGATGGACGACGCGGCCCACTCCCACTCCTCGGCATGGCCGGGCAGGTTGGCCTCGTCGACCTGCACCACGTCGGCATCGAGGTGCTTCACCTGCTCGGCCAGCGCGTCGCCGAGCGCGTGCGCCACCGCCTTGACGTCGCCGTAATGCTTGTCGATGAGCGTCTTGGCCAGCATGTGCGGCCCGGTGACGGTGAACTTGAAGCGGTGCCGCGCCAGCGCCTTGGCGCGCGCGCAGGCGAGCGGCAGGTCGAGGCTGCCGTGGCCGATGGGCCCGACCACCGTGCCCGGCGGACGGGTGCGGAACTTCATGCCGCTCTTGCTGCGGTAGGCGATCAGGTCGTCGAACGAGAAGCGCTGCGTGATGCCGTCCATCGGCCGCACGAAGTACTCGATCATCCCGTTCGTCTCGGGGTGGTTGATGTCGAAGCGGTAGAGCTCGCCGTCGCAGACGACGTCGATGCCGGCCTGCTCCTGCGTGCCGATGACGACGCGCGTGGCGTCCATCAGCGCCTGCTCGGAGGGGGCGGCGACGAGCCAGTCGGGCACCGGGTACGAGCCGACGACGGTGGTCTGGATGCGGGGGGCCTGGGAGGGGGCGGGCATGGGCGGCGGGCTGGGCAGGGCGGAGAGAAGACGAGGAGGGGGTTGATTCACCAGATGGTGACGGCTCATCGTAGGCGCCGCCCGTGGCAGGGTCAACCGGATCGCGCAGCATACAAGGCGCCACCGACACACCGCCGGCACCGC
>JAEUPE010000128.1 GCA_016790435.1 Rubrivivax sp.
GGTGATCGTGCGCGTCACGCTCGACATGGCCGGCATCATCCTCACCGCCGCCGGCCTCGGCTTCCTCGGCCTCGGCGCGCAGCCGCCGACGCCCGAGTGGGGCGCCATGATCGCCGGCGGCCGCGCCTACGTGCTCGACCAGTGGTGGGTGGCCGCGGCGCCCGGCGCCGCGATCTTCATCGTGAGCCTTGCGTTCAACCTGCTCGGTGACGGCCTGCGCGACGCGCTTGACCCGAAGGCACAGCGATGAGTGCGGCGGCGCCCGAGAACCCCGTTGCCGACGGCGTGACAGGCAGGGACGCCTCGTCCGCCAGCCCCGCGCCCTCTTCGCCCGTGCTCGTCGTCGACGACCTGCGCGTCGCCTACCCCAACCGCGACGGCGGCCTGGTTGAGGTGGTGCGCGGCGTCAGCTTCACGCTCGGGCGAGAGCGCCTCGGCATCGTCGGCGAGTCGGGCTCGGGCAAGAGCCAGACCGGCCGCGCCATCCTCGGCCTCACGGCGGAGCAGGGGCGCGTGAGCGCGAAGACGCTGCGCTTCCACGACATCGACCTGCTCACCTGCCCGCCGCGCCAGCGCCGCGAGCTGCGTGGCGGCCGCATCGCCATGGTGCTGCAGGACCCGAAGTTCTCGCTCAACCCCGTGCTCACCATCGGCGCGCAGATCATGGAGACGCTGCGCACGCACGAGCGCGGCGTCTCGCGGGCCGAAGCCCGCCGGCGCATGCTGGAGGCGCTGGCGGCCGTGCAGATCGACGACCCGGCGCGCGTGGCCCGGCTCTACCCGCACGAGGTCTCGGGCGGCATGGGCCAGCGCGCGATGATCGCGATGATGCTGATCGCCGGCCCCGAGCTGCTCATCGCCGATGAGCCGACCTCGGCGCTGGACGTGACGGTGCAGCTCGAGGTGCTGCGCATCCTCGACGAGCTCGTGCGCGAACGTGGCATGGGCCTCGTCTTCATCTCGCACGACCTGCGCCTCGTCGCCTCGTTCTGCGACCGCGTGCTCGTGATGTACGCCGGCCGCGTCGTTGAGGAGGTGCAGGCCGCGAAGCTGCACGAGGCCACCCACCCCTACACGCGCGGCCTGCTGAATTGCCTGCCGCGCCTGGGCGCGACGACGAAGCCGCTGCCGGTGCTCGACCGCAGGCCGGAGTGGGCGGCATGAGCCCGCCCGGCCACCCGAAGGGCGACGACCGAAGTGCGCAGCACGAAGGTGCCCCGGTGACCGCCGTGCGCGACGAGACCCAGGCCCAGGTCGGCCTCGAGGTGCGCGGCCTGCGCGTCGTCTACGACGGCTTCGTCGCCGCCGACGACGTGAGCTTTGACGTGCGGCCGGGCGAGAGCTTCGGCATCGTCGGCGAGTCGGGCTCGGGCAAGAGCACTGTGCTGCGTGCGCTGTGCAGCCTGGCACCGCGCACGGCGGGCGAGGTGCGGCTGGTCGGCAGCGCCGCCACACCCGGCAGCAAGGCCTGGCGGCGCCAGGTGCAGATGGTGTTCCAGGACCCGTACGGCTCGCTGCATCCGCGGCAGACGGTGGACCGCATCCTCGCCGAGCCGCTGGCCATCCACGGCGTCGCCGATGCCGAGGCGCGCATCGAGAGGGCGCTCGCGGACGTCGGGCTCGCCGACGGCTACCGCTTCCGCTACCCGCACCAGCTCTCCGGCGGCCAGCGCCAGCGCGTGGCCGTGGCGCGTGCGCTCATCCTCGAGCCGCCGGTGCTGCTGCTCGACGAGCCCACCTCGGCGCTCGACGCCTCGGTGCAGGCCGAGGTGCTGAACCTGCTCGACGCGCTGCGCGTGCGGCGCGGGCTCACCTACGTGATGGTGAGCCACGACCTCGCGGTGGTGACGCACCTGTGCTCGCGCCTGATGGTGATGCGGGCCGGGCGGGTCGTGGAGCAGGTGGCGAGCAGCGACCTCGCGGCGCACCGCGTGCAGGCGGATTACACGCGGGCGTTGATGGAGGCATCGCTTGGGTTCCGGCGTCCGTAGACCGTGAAACGCCGCCACGGCGGCGGCGGCCTACTCCGATCGCCACCGGTCAGGCCTGTCGCTGGCTGGTCACGGCCTGCCGACCGCCGCCCGGTTCGCTTCAGACGCGGATTTCGGTCGGGACTCGTCCGCGACGTTTATCATCATTCGAGAGGAGTGAAGGCAATGAGGACTCCACGACAGGTTCGTGAGGCGGATGACAGGGACCGTCGCGGCGTCGGAGCCCCCGCGGCGGAGTCGACCAGCAAGTCCGGTACGACGACCACCATGCTGGGAAGCCCCCGCATTGCGATGCAGCGGCGCAGGATCGTTGCAGCGTTCGGCATGACCTCTGCCGCGCAACGTGAAGTCGACACAAGTTCCAGCCCCGCGCTGCCCGCCTACGGTGCCGACGAGACGCCCGCCTGGCAAGAGAACCGGGTCGTTCCGCAATGGGCACGGGAGGAGTACGTCGCCGAAGCCGCATTGACGCTGATCGCCAGCGTGTCGGAGGGCAAGATTGGCAGTGTCTACTTCCCCGAAGGTCGCATCCGCACGACCCATCGAGGCGGGCCCCTGGAGTCGTCGCACAAAGGCAGCAGCACACTTCAGTTCAACGTCGACAACACGGCAGCGACACAGGAGTTCGAGGCTCAGAATCCTGGCATCTGGCATGAGGTCGAGGAAGAAGTGGCCATGAGGTGGGGGGCGATACCGCCCAAGGAGTTCAAGTCGCGGTGTTCGCAGACGTACGCCAGACGGCGCAATCGCTGGCTGGCTGATCGCTTGGCGGCAGCCACGATGAAGTCGCTGCCGTCTTGGGCTGTGGCCGTCACGTCACCGGCAACCGCCGTCGATCTGGCATCGGAGACACCTCGAGAGGGCGCTGCCCTCTTCGAGATCTTTGTCAGTGTTAGCGGGCAGGTGGAGGGTTGGCACCCCTCGCGCGGTGTCGCCGCCAGGTTCGCCACCGACAAGCAGGTCGTCTCGGTACTGAAGGCCGCGCTCGCCCAGCTCGAAGTCGACAAGATTACCGATCCCGCCGAACGGAATGTGGCCTTCTACAATTTCATCAAGAGCCGCCTGCCCGTGTTCGTTTCCAACATCCGCGCGCCAGAGCAGATCGCCCGCCGGTTCTGAGGGCGCCCAGTCCAGTCGCGAGGGACTGCACCCGCTCTTCGGGAGCGGCTCGCCCAAGCCGTCGGACCCGAAGCGGCCATGCCCGCGCAGGAATCATCAGAACCGCATCCGCACCGTCACCCGCGCCGCCCGCGGCTCCGCCGGATGCACGTGCCGGTCGGCCACCGGCGCCGCCTCGCCGGGCAATTGCGACTCGTAGAAGTACTGGATGTCGTTGACGTTGCGGTCGAGCAGGTTGAAGACGTCCAGCGACAGGTCGACGGCGCTCGTCACCTTGTAGCCCAGGCGCAGGTTCAGCGTGGTGGACGAGAAGGAGCGCACGCTGATGTCCTCCACCAGCGCGCCCGGCCCCAGGTAGCGCAGCTGCAGGCTGGCCGACCACGGCCCGAGCTCGCGCACGGTGGCCGCCAGCGAAGCGACACGGTCGATCGAGTTCGGGATACGGTCGCCGTTGCGAAAGCGCGCGTGCGTCCATGCGAGGTCGGCGTCGAACAGCAGCCACGGCAGCGGGACGTAGCGGTTGTTCCACTCCACGCCACGCCGCGTGCTGGCACCGCTGGCCTCGGTGGCGCCGGCGTCGCCGATGTAGACGAGCTCGGAGTCGAAGTCGAGCTTCCACAGCGCGATGGAGCTCTGCAGGCCGCGGATCGCCTCGGTGCGTGCACCGACCTCCACGCCGCGCGAGGCCACGAGCGGCGGCACCTTGTCGACTGGGTCGCCCGTGCGCGGGTCCACGCTGGCCGTCGTGCCGCGCGCGTCGTTGCTGTGCAGGCCGCGGCCGGCGTTGAAGAAGAACTCGGTCTTCTCGGACGGGCCAAACGGGCCGAACACGAGGCTCAGCTTGGGCGAGACCTGCGTACCGCTGGCGCGGCCGCCGTTGGCGGGCAGCGAGAGCGCATCGACCGTGCTGCGCACATGGTCGGCCCGCAGGCCGAGGATGGCGCGCAGTCGTGGGCCGAGCTCGACGCCGGTCTGGCCGTGGATGCCCGCCAGCGTCTCGCGCACGTCGTCCTCGCGCACCGTGGTCGTGATGACCCGAGCGACGCTGTCGTGCAGGCCGACCCGGATGCGGTCGTGGCGCAGGCTGGCACCGAACTCGCTGCGCGCCTCGAGGCCACCGAGCTTGTGCGAGAGCGCGTGAAGGGCGTCGAGGCCGTACACGGAGCGCTTGTCGGTCTGCTTGAACTGGTCGCCGTCGACCGGGCGCTCGAGCGCGTAGGTGAAGTTGGAGTTGAGGTCGAGCCGGTAGCGGATGGCGTAGGCGGAGAGCTTGCTGCGGCCCGCCAGGCCCGAGGCGCCGAACACGCCGTCGCCACGCCACTCCGCCGAGGCGCTGGCGCGCGAGGTGTCGCCGCCGGTGGTCGGGTCGAGCGAATCGAAGCGGCCGAAAGGCCGGCCGTTCACCGCGCCGGCGTCGATGGCGCGCTGCGGCACCTGGTCGGTGGCCGTCCACTTCGCGCGGTAGCCCATGAGGCTTGCGCTCCAGCCATTGGCCGCTGTGCCGCCGGAGAGCGTGACGATGCCGTTGGCCTTGCGCAGGCGCTCGGGCACCGTCCACGGGCCGTCGTTGCCCATGGCCTCGGCGGCGCCCAGCAGCGTGAGGCCGGGCGCGATCTCGAACGACGTGCCGGCGACGCCGCGGCGGTAGCCGCCTTCGCCGAGCGTCACCTCGCCGAAGGGGGCGTCGAAGCGGCGCAGGTAGACGATGTCGGCCGAGCCGGCGGAAGAGAAGTCGCCGTTGCCCGCGAAGTACGGCCCCTTGCGGTACTCGATGCGCTGCACGAGCTCGGGCAGCAGGAAGTTGAGGTCGGTGTAGCCCTGGCCGTGGCCGTGCGTGGGCATGTTCACCGGCATGCCGTTGATGCGCGTGGCGAAGTCGGTGCCATGGTCGAGGTTGAAGCCGCGCAGGAAGTACTGGTTGGCCTTGCCGTCGCCCGAGTGCTGCGTGACGATGAGGCCGGGCACGAACTCGAGCACCTCGCCCGGGCGCAGCGCCGGGCGGCTGGCGAGCAGCGCACGCTCGATCACGCCTTGCGAAGCGGCATCGCTGGTGCCGACGGCGTTGTCGTAGTGGCCGGTGATGGTGACGCTGGCCGCCGCCGCGGGCGCCGGGCCGGCGCCTGCTGAGGATGCAGGGGTCGGTGGCGCCGAGCCGGTCTGGGCCGCGGCGTGGCCACAGGCGAGCAAGGCCGCCCAGGCCGTGGCGCGCACGCCCTTCGAGAAGATGGGGAACATGGAGAGAGCTCCGTCGCAATCGATGACGATCCGCGGCACCCGCGAGGGGGTGCCGCGCCTCCCGGCTTGGCCGGGCTTCGGACGGGCTTCAGCCGCGTGGCGGGCGGCGCGGCGGTGGTGGCTGGTTCTCGGCCAGCGCCCAGGCCACCGACACTGCAGGCTCGCCGCGGGCAGCCCTGGCGGCCCACCCGTAGCTCACCGCCAGCGCAGCCAAGGCTGCCAGCAGCACACAGGCCGCGGCGTCGAGGCCGGCCTCCGCGCCGGCCGGCACCGCCACCTCGTCGGCCGCGTGGTGGTGGGCTTCCCCGAGCGCGTGCGACAGCGCATGCGCCGTCGCGTGCGGCGCTTCCTTTGATGCGTGCTTCGGTGCCTGCTTCGACGCGGCGTGCGACGCCAAGTCCGCGGCCACGGAGCCCACCGCCGACATCGCGGCGCCCGACAGGTGCCGGTGGGCCGGCCCTCGGACCAGCGTCTGCAACGCGGCCAGCCCCTGCACGAGCAGGATCACCGCCAGCCAACACGCCAGCACCCGTGCCAGGTCGGCAGCGGGCGCGTCGTGTCGACGAAGGGCGGCGAGCAGCATGACCCCATGTTACGCGGCCGGTCCGGGCGCGGATGCGCCCGACGCGCCGGCAGGCCGGCCGCCCCCGGGGAAACGACGAGCCCGTTCGCGCCTGGCGCCCCACATGCTGGCGCACCGTCATGCCGGCCCGCCGCACCCTGCACACCGGAGACAAGG
The DNA here is from genome assembly GCA_016790435.1 of Rubrivivax sp. GTDB lineage: Bacteria > Pseudomonadota > Gammaproteobacteria > Burkholderiales > Burkholderiaceae_C > Rubrivivax. The sequence goes on from JAEUPE010000128.1 coordinate 6,085, forward strand.
CGGACGGCCAGCGCCGGCCCGAACAACCCAGGAGACACGTTGATGAGACACATGTGCACTGCCGCTGCCCGCGCGCTGGCACGGCCCCTCGCCGCCCTCGGCAGCATTGCAGCCGTCCGTGCCGTGGCCGCCCTCGCCGCGTTGGGTGCGCTGGCCCCCTCCCCCGCATTCGCCTTCCCGGACAAGCCGATCCGGCTCGTCGTCGCCTTCGCGCCGGCCAGCAGCACCGACATCGTGGCCCGCCTCATTGCCGAGCAGATGAGCGCGAGCCTCGGCCAGAGCGTCGTCGTCGAGAACAAGCCCGGCGCCGGCGGCAACATCGCCACGCAGCAGGTGATGAACTCGCCGGCCGACGGCCACACGCTGCTGATCCACAGCGTCGCGGTTTCGGTGAACCCGAGCCTGTTCGCCAACGCCGGCTACGACACGATGCGCGACCTGGCGCCGGTGGCCATGGCCGCGGTGACGCCCAACCTGATCTACGTGCACCCCGACATGAAGGCCACCAACCTCGCCGAGCTGCTGGCGCTGGGCAAGGCCGGCAAGCTCTCCTACGCCTCGTCGGGCAACGGCACCACCACGCACCTCGGCGCGGAGTGGCTGTTCCGCGCCATCTCCAAGCTCGACATCACGCACGTGCCCTTCCAGCCCGCGGCGGCCACCAACGCCGTGGTGAGCGGGCAGGTGCCGATCGCCAGCACCAGCATGCCGCCCGCGGTGCCCTTCGCCAAGAGCGGCAAGGTGCGGCCGATCGCGGTGATGTCGCTCAAGCGCAGCCCGGCGCTGCCCGACGTGCCCACGGTGGCCGAGCTCGGCTACAAGGACTTCGAGGCCAACACGTGGTTCGCGATCTTCGCGCCGGCGCGCACGCCCGCCGCCGTGCTCGACCAGCTCAACGCCGAGGTCAACAAGGCGCTGGGCGCCAGGGCCGTGCAGGACAAGTTCGAGCAGCTCTCGCTGGAGGCGCAGCGGCTGGACCGCGCCGCCACGCGCAGCTACATCGAGGCCGAGGTGGCCAAGTGGGGCAAGCTCGTGCGCGACATCGGCGTGAAGGTGGAGTGACCGCCTGAGGCGCCTGCCCCCTCGAACAAGCCCCCGGACGCCCACGGCTCGCCGGCCTGTGGCTAGCATCCGGCCCATGGCCCTCCCGCTCGCCCCGCTGCTTCGGCGCCGCCCCGGCGTCTCCCGGGCGGCGCTTGCCACGCTGTTGGCGGCGCTGCCGGCGCTCGTCATGCTGCCCGGCTGTGCGCTGCTCGACACCAAGCAGCGCGAGTGGGTCTTCCAGCCGAGCGACCGCACGTGGGGTGCGGGCCTCGCTGCGGCCGAGGGCATGCAGGACGTGTGGATCGACTTCGACTCGCGCATCACCGGCGACCGCGCCCGGCTGCACGCCCTTTGGCTGCCGCAGCCGCGCGCCGATGCACCGACGCTGCTCTACCTGCACGGCGCGCGCTGGGACGTGCGCGGCAGCGCGCCGCGCATGCGCCGGCTGCACGAACTGGGCTTCGCGGTGCTGGGGGTCGACTACCGCGGCTTCGGCCGCAGCGAAGGCGGTGAGCTGCCGAGCGAGGACATGGCCTACGAGGACGCGCGGGCGGCCTGGGACTGGCTCAAGCGCGAGGGCAGCCCGCAGGCGCGCCGCTTCGTCTTCGGGCACTCGCTCGGTGGCGCCATCGCCGTGGACCTCGCAACTCAGGTGGACGATCTCTCCGGTCTCATCGTCGAAGGTTCGTTCACGTCGCTGCGCGACCTGCTGGCCACCTTCAAGTGGGGCTGGTTGCCCGTGGGGCCGCTGCTGACGCAGCGCTTCGAGGCCGCCGACCGCATGGCGCGCGTGCGCGCACCGGTGCTCGTCGTGCATGGCAGCGAGGACCGCCTCGTGCCGCCGGAGATCGGCCGGGCGCTCTACGAACGCGCGCCCGAGCCCAAGCGCTTCCTGCTCGTGCAGGGCGGCTCGCACCACAGCACCAACTGGGTGGGGTTGGAGCAATACCGCGTGGCCGTGCGCGAACTGTTCGGCGTCGACGGCGGCAGCCGCGCGGGAGAGTAGCTCGAGCGCTGTCCCGGCGCGTCGGGTAGAGCACTCTGCCCGCGACGAGGGCAGCGCCGGGCCTGTCGGCCTCAGCGCTTCGCGGTCCGCTCGGCGCGGACCTTCTCGATCAGCTTGTCGACCACCGCCAACGTTTCCGGCGCACTACCGGTGAAGCTGTTGGAGGTGAGATAACGGCCGTCCACGACGAAGGCAGGGACGCCACGCAACTGATAGTCCTTGGAGCGCTGCATGGCCACAGCGGCCTGCGCCTTCACGGGCTCGGAGTGGTACACGCGGAAGAAGCGCTCGCGGTCCAGGCCCTGCGCCTCCACCCACCGGGCCAGCACGGCCTCCTGCGTGAGGTCGGCCTCGTCGAGCTGGACGGCATCGAACACCGCCCCGGCACGCCGGTCGAACTCACCCATCGCCACCAGGGTGTGGTGCAGGCGTGCACCGGCGACCCAGCTGTCCCTGAAGACCGCGGGCCACGTGCTGAAGGCCACGTCGGCCGGCAGCTGGCTCGCCCAGGCGCGCATGCGCGGGTGCATGTCCGCGCAATGCGGGCAACCGAACCAGAAGAACTCCAGCACCTCGATGCGGCCCGGCGCCTGCGTCGCCTGCGGCGGGCTGATGAGGGCGTAGTCGCGCTCCACGACCAGCCCGGAGGCCGCGCACCCGACAAGTGCCGGTGCGGTACCGAGCGCGAGCAACAAGCTGCCGACGCCCTCCAACCAGCGTCTACGGCTGTCCGGAGGGGTCGGCATGGCGCCTGCGTCCTGCATGGCGGGCTTCACCATCGCCTGCAAGGTCGCGCCGCCTGCACTTGCCCGGTCAGGGCTTGGCGGTGCCGTCGGCGGTCGTGCCGGCCTTGCGGGCCTCCACGCCTTCCTTCTTCACCGCCGCGCGCGTCGTCGTCGACGGCGCCTTGCCGGCCGGCGCGTCGGGCGCGCACTCACCGTCCTGGATCTTGCCGGCCTTGCGGGCCTCGATGCACTCCTTGGTCACCTGGGCACGCGTCGTCGTCGACGGCGTCTTGCCCGGGGGCGCGTCGGGCGCGCACTCGCCGTCCTGGATCTTGCCGGCCTTGCGGGCTTCAGCGCACTCCTTCTTCACCTGCTCGCGCGTCTTGCCCGGTGCCGTCTGCGCCAGCGCGACTTGCGTGCTGAACAGGGCGGCGATGGCCAGGGCGATCCACGTTGCGTTCTTTCTCATCTTGCACTCCTTCATTGGGTTTGGATTTCCAGCCGAGCCATCCAATTCATCTCGAATCACACTGGCGGCGTCGACATCTCGCCACCTGATGGCGTAGCCGGTACTTTCCAGATCTCCAGGGGCGTGCCGATTGAGTGCGCTCAATCCACAGACAGATTCACGGCCGCGGCAGGGCGCGGCACGGTCCGTGGCGGGCCCACGGCCCGCTCAGCCGACGAAGTAGCGGCGCCGCTTCGACTTGTAGCTGCGCGAGTCGAAGTGCGCGCGCGTCCATGCCGCCGGGTCTTCCTTCAGGTAACCGGCGTCCGGATCGGCCTGGCCCTCGGCCTGCAGCTTGCGCACGATGTAGCGCGCGTAATGGTGGTCGAACACGCGCATGTATTCGCCGAAGTAGATGTCGGCCACGCGCGTGTCGCCGCGCACGACGAGCATGTTCTCGTCGTTGCTCCACTGTGAAGGCCGGCTGAAGTTGGCCGAGCCCGTCACCACCAGCGGGTCGTCGGAAAGCGGGTCGACGAGCAGGAACTTGGTGTGGATGTAGTCATTGGAGTTGAGCGGGTTGCCACGCTCAGCCAGGAAGTTGGCCCACCAGCCCGGGCCCAGGTAGCCGCCACTGGCGAAGATGACGTCGCGGTCGACCCCCAGGCTCTCGTCGCTGCCGAGCGGGTCGTCCTTGATGACGTAGCGCAGCACGTCGCTCTCGCGCGCCAGCACCTGCTGGAAGACGCTGTCGAGGTTGAAGGCGACCGTGAAGCAGACGAGCCGCTTCGCCTCGGCCATGCGGTCGGCGTACCACTGCAGCGTCGGCGGCGGCACAGCACCGGCGGTCGACGCGGGTTTCGCATCGCGGGCACTGAACAGCGGCGTCACGCTGTTCTTCGGCGGCGGGCCCGCGGGCGTGGGCGTGGCGGCGTTGTTCAGCGGCCGCAGCTTGGTGTCGGTGAGGTTCTGCGCCAGGCGCTCCCAGTACTCGAGGTACTTGGCCGCGACGGCGCGGTCCCAGACGACGTGGCCGACGTTGGAGTGCCCGAAGATGCCGCCGGCCGAGATGTTGGTCGAGCCGGTCCACACCGCGCGCGGCTGGCCGCCCTGCAGGAGCACGATGAACTTGTTGTGGCGGATGCCGCTCGTCACCGTGCGCGCGATGGCGGCACCCTGCGCACCCAGACCGGCCGCGGCGATGGCCGCCTCGTTGCCGGCCCGGTAGTCGCTTTCCGCGTCGTAGACGATCCTGACGTCGGCCCCGGCCTCCAGCGCGGCGGCGAAAGCGTTCACCACCGGCTGGTAGTGGAATTCGTAGACCGCCGCGCGCAGTGCGAAGCGCTGGTCGGTGGCGCGCGCGATGAAGCCCATCAACCCCTCGAAGAGGCCGTGCGACAGCCACTTCATCTCCGGCGACTGCGGGTTCGTCACGTCGGGCTCGGCGTTGCCGAAGTCGCGCGCATAGGCCTGCGAGCCGATGACGCCGCGGTTGAAGTACACATCGTGGCGCGCCGCGCCGCCGGCCGAGGTGCCGGCGGTGGGCGCGGAGTCGGGCTCGGTGCGCACCGGCAGCGCCAGCGCCGCCGCGGTGTCGAGCACCAGCTGCTTGGGCAACCCGTACACCGGCACGATTCGGTAACGGTAGCGCCGGCCGGCCTTGGCCGTGTAGTCACCCCACTGGAAGGTCTGGATCGGGTGCTCGGCGCTGGACACCGGCGTGCCCGGCGGCAGGCCCTTGTCCTTGTCCTTGAAGCGCTTGATGCCGCGCAGCCAGTAGGTCTCGACGCGGCGGCCCTGGCCGTCGTACTCCGAGCGCTCGATGGCGAAACCGAGCAGGCCCTGCAGGCGCTCGGCGCGCACGTCGCCCTGGAAGTCCCAGGCCAGCACGACCACGTGCGTGCCGGCGATGGCGCGCGCCTTGAGCACGGCGTTCTGTTTCGGGTAGCGCATGCGGTCACCTCCCTTGCGAGCACGTTGCGGCTCCTTTGACGAGCCCGTTGGCGATCCCCGGTGGCGATCTGCGTTGGCGATTCGCCGCGGCAATCCCCGCGGCGATCCGTCAGCGGCCCGTCACTGGGGCCCAAGGCCCGAACTCATCGTAGGGCATGGCCGACCACTGCCCGGCCGCGACCGCCACGCCGTGTCAGCTCGATTGCAGATAGCGCTGGGCGAGGGCATCGAGCTGGCGCTCGTCGAGGCCGATGCCGCGCCTCAGATAGCGCTCGGGCCCGCCATGCGCCTCGTCGATGACGTCGAGCGCGGCCTCGAGGTAGTCGGCTTGAACGCCCCACAGTGCCTGCAACACCTCGGGGTCGATGTCCTCGCGCGGCGTCCACGGCGGCTTGAACACCTCGTTGGTGAGCAGGTAGTCGCGCATCACCGTTTCGCGCGGCACGCCGAGGGCCAGCAGCACCAGCGCCGCGGCCACGCCGGTGCGGTCCTTGCCCGCGGTGCAGTGAAAGACCACCGGCGCCTCGGCGCGCAGCAGGTGCGCGAAGAACTCGGTGAAGCGGTGCGCACGCTCGTTGACTAGGCCGCGATAGAGCTCGCGCATGAGCCCTTCCACCACCGGGACGGTGAGGGTGCGCCCGCTGCCGGTGATCTCCTGCATGCGCTGCGCCACGGTGGGCTCGATGGCCAGCGAATGCTGCGCGATGCCGGGCAACTCGTAAGGTGCGGCGGCGCGCTCGTCGACACCGCGGAAGTCGAAGCTCGCCGCGACGCCGAGCGCCGCCAGCACCTCGTGATCGGCCGCCGTCAGGCCACCCAGGTGGTCGGAGCGGAAGAGGCGCCGCCAGCGCAGCCGGCGCCCGCCGTGGCCAACGTAGCCGCCGAGGTCGCGGAAGTTGGTGGCACCGCTGAGCGGCACGACACGCGGCAGATCATCTTCCATCGATGCATTGTGACGGCCGCCCTCGCACGCGGCTCGCCGATGGAGCCTCGCCCCTGAATCGCCCGGGGGCGAGGTCGCGCCGGGCGCGCCGGACGGCAGCGTCAGGCCTCGCCGTCGTTCGCGGCGCCGCCGCCGAGCACGCTGAACGTGCTGTGCATGACGCCCACGCCGTCTTCACCCACGGTGGCCAGCATGCCGGCCTGCGCCGTGGCGCGCTGCAGCAGCTTCGCCGCCTCCTTGCCGTGTGCCGGGTAGCTGGCCATGCCGAACGCGGCGCTCACGCTGCACGGGTGGCCGGCGAGGATGAACGGCTGCTCCAGCGCGCGCAGAAGCTTGGCGGCGACGCCGTCGCCGTCGCTCACGACGTCGACGCGGCCGAGCATGACCGCGAAGAGGTCGGTGCCCAGCGATGCGACGACGTCGCTGGCCCGCAACCCCCCGCGCAGGCGCACGGCGATCTTGCGGCGCAGCACGTTGGCCGCCTCGCCACCCAGCCGCACCGCCGCCTGCGCCACACCTTCGACACGCAGCACGATGAGCACGAGCGGCGCCGGCTCGCGCTCGCGCAGCGCGATGAGGTGCGTCATGTGCTCGAGCAACTGGGCCTGGTGCGGCAGGCCAGTGGCCAGGTCGGTGGCGTAGGCTGTGCGTGCCATGCGCTCGACCTGCTTGCGCACATTCGCGTGGCGCAGGGCGCGCGCCAGCTCGGCGCTGTCGCGGTCGCTCACCAGCGCTTCCACGCCCAGGCGCAGCAGTTCGGCCTCGGCCTCGTCGTCGCCTTCGCCGAAGGCGACCACCACCGGGCGGTCGTACGCCAGCTCAGGCAGGCCGGGTCGGGTGGCAAGGGCGGCCAGCGCAGCGCGGTCGGCTGCGTGCAGCAGCACGACGTCGGCCTCCTTGGCGCGCGCCGAAGTGCCATGCTGCACGTCGAGCCCGGGCATCGCGGCCAGCGTGGTGAGGCGCGCCCCCAGCGCGTCGGCATCGACGGCCAGGATGGACACGGTGGGCAGACGGGTTGGCGCGTTCATGCTCGCGACTCGTTGACACCGATGATGCCCCAACCCTGCGGGCCGGCCCATGGGGGCCAATCTGGAGCGGGCGATGGGAATCGAACCCACGTCTTGAGCTTGGGAAGCTCAGGTCCTGCCATTGAACGACGCCCGCAAGCCGACGTCATTCTAGTGCCGTCGCCGCCCGTGCAGGCTAGGCGCCGATGGTGGAGAACAGCGGGAGATGTACCTTGTCGTCGTGCTGCACGGGCGCCAAGCGCATTCGACCCAAGTCCTGCGGGGGGGCTCTCGGACAGGCCCGAAAATGCACTGCGATGGAACAGGACAGCGAACACACCCGGACGCTGGCCCGTGTTCGCAGCTACGTGCTGCGGGGCGGCCGGCTGGGCCCTGGGCAACAGCGCGCACTTGCCGAGCTCGGGCCGCGGTACGTGCTGCCCTGGACGGACGGCCCGGCGGACTTGCACCGGGCCTTCGGCCGCGCCGCGCCGCGCATCCTCGAGATCGGCTTCGGCATGGGCGACGCGACCGCCGCGGTGGCGCAGGCCATGCCGGCACACGACCTCATCGGCGTCGAGGTGCACGAGGCCGGCGTCGGCGCGCTGCTTCGGCTCATCGGCGAGCGCGGGCTCACCAACGTGCGCATCCTGCGCCACGACGCGGTGGAGGTGCTGCGCACGATGATCGCGCCGGGTTCGCTGGCCGGCATCCACGTCTGGTTTCCGGACCCGTGGCCGAAGAAGCGGCACCACAAGCGGCGGCTCATCCAGGGCCCCTTCGTGGCCGAATTGGCCCGGCGGCTGGCGCCCGGGGGTTACCTGCACTGCGCCACCGACTGGCAGCCCTACGCCGAGCAGATGCTCGAGGTGCTGGGCGCGGAGCCCCTGCTGCGCAACCGCGCCGCGGGCGGCGAGTCAACGGCGCCGGGCTACGCACCGCGGCCGCCGTGGCGGCCGCTGACGCGCTTCGAGCAGCGGGGCCTGAAGCTCGGCCACGGGGTCTGGGACCTGGTCTTCGAGCGGCGCTGAGCGGCTATGGCAGCCAGGCGGCCGCCGCAGAACCGGCTTTGCCGGGCCGCCTTCGGCGCCCCCTGGGGGAGGCGCCGAAGGCGCTCCGGCGGGGCACCATTCAAGCCTTCCAGACCACCCAGCCCGTATAGGCGGTGAGCAGCACGATGCCGCCGAAGATGATGCGGTACCAGGCGAAGACCGTGAAGTCGTGCGTCGCCACGTAGCGGATCAGCCAGCGGATGCACAGCCACGCGGCGAAGAACGAGACGACGAAGCCCACCGCGAACATCGGCAGGTCGTGCCAGCTCAGCGCCGCGCGCTCCTTCCACACCGAGTAGGCACCGGCCGCCATCAGCGTCGGGATGCCGAGGAAGAAGCTGAACTCGGTGGCGCACTTGCGCGAGAAGCCGAACAGCATCGCGCCGATGATGGTGGCGCCCGAACGGCTGGTGCCGGGGATCAGCGCCACGCATTGCACGAGGCCCACCTTCAGTGCATCGAGCGGTGTCATGTCGTCGACGCTCTCGACACGCGCGTGGCGCTGGCCCTCGAGGTCGCGCGCGCCGAAGTGCTGCTTGTGCCGCCGCTCGACCCACAGGATGATGAAGCCGCCGACGATGAAGGCCAGCGCCACCGGCACCGGGTGGAAGAGGTGCGCCTTGACGACCTTGCCCAGCAGCAGGCCGAAGAAGGCCGCGGGCAGGAAGGCCACGAACAGGTTGAGCGCGAAGCGCTGCGCCACCCTCTCGCGGGTGATGCCGACCACCGTGCCCCACAGCTTGACGCGGTACTCCCAGATGACGGCCAGCATGGCGCCGGTCTGTATGGCGATGTCGAAGACCTTGACCGCCTCGCCGGTGAAGTCGAGCAGCGAGCCAGCAAGAATGAGGTGGCCGGTGGACGAGATGGGCAGGAACTCGGTCAAGCCCTCGACCACGCCCATGAGGGCGGCCTTGATCAGCAAAAGGATGTCCACGGGGGCACAGGTCCCCTCGCGAAAGGGGTCGACGTTAAAGGGGTCGGGTCGGGTCGGGCAAGCCAAGCGCGCGGCGTGCCCGAGGCGCCGATCATAGGCAGGCCCCGAGGGGCCCCCGGTCGCCTCAGCGCGTGGCGGCCGAAAGCGTGATCTCCACCCCACGCGCCGTGATGGCCACTCCGGTTGGTGTCACGCCCGAGGCCCGTAGGGACTCGGCGCGCTCGGCCGGAAGGGTGTAGAGCACCATGTCCTCCAGCACCCGCTCGACGAGGGCGGCGCCAAGCCGTTCGGCCCGCGTGCGCACCTCGGCTACGGCACCGGCGAGCCGCAGGTCCGACACGCGCGCCTGATGCAGCCGCAGCGTGCGATCGCGCGGCTCCCAGCGCAGCGCTGTGTCGAAGTCGAGCTGGCCCTGCCATCGGCCACCGAGCAGGCGCTCGCGCACGCCGACGTCGAGCACGGCCGCCAGGCGATTGCGATCGGCCAGCAAGCGCACCTTGGGCGCCTGCAAGGTCACGTCGAGCACGTCCAGCACCCGCCGGTCCTGCGGGAACTGGCGGTCGAGCAGCCGTGCGATGTCGTCGGCATCCAGCGTGATTCGGGACGGCGCGCCCAGGTGCGCGCAACCGCCGAGCAACGCGGCGGCGGCGAGTTTGATGCAGAGCAGGCGGCGGTTCAGGCGCGGGGGTCGCATGCAGGCATGATCGCCGATCGGGCGGGCCGGCTCCGAGGCCCGCCCGCGCGAGTGGACAGCGGCTGGGTCCACCGCCGCCTTGACCGGCTTGCCGCCCTCGATTTAACATTACTGACCGGTCAGTCATTAACAGATGCGATCAGCCTCCCCCGCCGCCACCCAAGGCGCTTCTTCCCCTCCAGCCGTGGAAGCGCGCGCCGAGGACCACCCGACGCGCCAGCGCCGCAAGGAAGCTCGGCCGCAGGAGTTGCTCGACGCCGCGCTCGAGCTCTTCGTGGAGAAGGGTTTCGCCGCCACGCGCGCCGAAGAGGTGGCGCAGCGCGCCGGCGTCTCCAAGGGCACGCTGTATCTCTACTACCCGAGCAAGGAAGAGCTGTTCAAGGCCGTGGTACGGCAGAACCTGGGCTCGCTCATCGCCGAGGGCAAGGAGGCGGTGGCGCAGTCCCAGGGTTCGAGCAGCGACCTGCTCGTCAAGCTCATGCACACCTGGTGGGAGCGCGTGGGCAACACACCCGCGGCCGGCATCCACAAGGTCATCCTCGCCGAGGTGCGCAACTTCCCCGAGCTTGCGCAGTTCTACGCCGACGAGATCATCGTGCCGGCCGACGAGCTCTTCTGCTCGGCCGTGCAGCGCGGCATCACGCGCGGCGAATTCCGTGACCTGCCGTTGCACGAGACGGCGCAGGCCTTGATGGCTCCGATGATCTTCCTCGCCTTGCACCAGCATTCGGTGGGCGCCTGCCCCGTGCAGGGTTGCGTCGCGCTGGACCCCGAACGCATGCTGCACACCCACCTCGACCTCGTGCTGCGCGGCCTGGAAACGCGCCCCGCTCACACGCGCGACACGGAGGCCAAAGAATGAGCCGGCGCGCGCGCTGGGCCCTCGGCCTCGTCTTGCTGGTGCTGCTGGGCGTGCTCGCCGTTCTGGGCTCGCGCGGGCTGGCCAGCCGCAAGCCCGGCGCGGCCACGTCGGCCAAAGCCGCTGCGTCGGCACCGACCCCGGCGATCGAACTGGCCGCGAGCGACATCGCGCGCGCCGAGCGGGCCGAGTTGACGCAGACGCTCGCCGTCAGCGGTGGCCTCAAGGCGGTGCAGAGCGCCTTCGTCAAGGCCCGCGTGGCCGCCGAGGTGAAAAGCCTCGGCGTGCGCGAAGGCGACCGCGTCAGCGCAGGCCAGCTCATCGGCCAGCTCGACACCACCGAGTACGACTGGCGCCTGCGGCAGGCCGAAGACCAGGCCCGCAGCGCCGAGGCGCAACTCGACATCGCCGAACGCACGCTCGCCAACAACCAGGCGCTCGTCAACCAGGGCTTCATCTCGCGCAATGCGCTTGACACCTCGGTGAGCAATGCGGCCGCGGCACGCGCGGCCATGCAGGCGGCCAAGGCGGCCGCCGAGATCGCGCGCAAGGCGGTGAAGGACGGCGAGGTGCGCGCCCCCATTGCCGGCCTCGTCTCGCAGCGCCTCGTGCAGCCGGGCGAACGCGTGTCCGTGGACACGCGCCTGGTCGAGATCGTCGACCTCTCGCGCATCGAGCTCGAGGCCGCGGTGGCGCCCGAAGACGTGCCCTCCGTGCGCGTCGGGCAGCCGGCGCGCGTGGCCATCGACGGCCTCGCCGAACCGGTGCCCGCGCGGGTCGTGCGCATCAACCCGAGCGCCACCGCCGGCACCCGTGCGGTCATGGCCTACCTGCTGCTCGACAGCCACCCCGGGCTGCGCCAGGGACTCTTCGGCCGCGCCACCGTGGAGATGCAGCGCCGCTCGGCCCTGGTCGTCCCCGCTTCGGCGCTGCGCTTCGACCAGAGCCAGCCCTACGTCGTCGTGGCACAGCAGGGGCTCGCCGTGGAACGCATCGTGACGACCGGCCAGCGGGGCGATGCCACCTTCAGCGCAGGCGCTCGCCCGGAGCCCGCTGTCGAGATTCTCAGCGGCCTGGAGGCCGGCGCCGTCGTGCTGCGCGGCACCGTGGGCAGCCTGCGTGGTGGCACGCGACTGGCGCTGCCCGGCGCCGTGGCGCCGGGCGCCTCCCCTTTGCCGCTGGGCGCGGCTGCCACCGTGGCCGCCCCGGCGGCCACGCCCGTGCCCTCGCCAGCCGTCAACGCGGCCTCGCGTTGACGCCACCCCGCTGACGCGCCATGTGGTTCACCCGCGTCTCCATCGCCAACCCGGTCATGGCCGTGATGGTGATGCTCGCTTTCGTGGTGCTCGGGCTCTTCAGCTACCAGCGGCTGGCCATCGATCAGTTCCCGAACATCGACATCCCGACCGTCGTGGTGGTGATGGACTACCCGGGCGCCAGCCCCGAAATCGTCGAGGCCGAGGTCACGAAGAAGGTCGAAGAGGCGGTGAACACCGTCGCCGGCATCAGTTCGCTCTACTCGCGCAGCTACGAAGGCAGCTCGGTCACGATCATCGAGTTCAACCTCGACGTCGACGGCCGCAAGGCAGCCGAGGATGTGCGCGAGAAGGTGGCGCTGATCCGTCCGCTGCTGCGCGACGAGGTGAAGGAGCCGCGCATCTCGCGCTTCGACCCCGCCAGCCAGCCCGTGTTCAACGTCGCGGTGCTCGCCAGCGAGCCGGGCGTCAACGCGCAGCAGCTCACCACCTGGGCCAGCCAGGTACTGCAGAAGCGGCTGGAGAACGTGCGCGGCGTCGGTGCCGTCAGCGTCGTCGGCGGGGTCGCGCGCGAGATCTCCATCCAGCTGAAGCCGGCGGCCATGGAGGCGTTCGGCGTCAGCGTCGACCAGGTCAGCGCCGCCCTGCGCAGCGAGAACCAGGAACTGCCGCTCGGCACGCTGCGCTCGCGCGAGCAGGAGCGCGTGGTGCAGGTCAATGCGCGCCTGGTCACGCCGCGCGACTTCCGCGACATCGTCGTCGCCCGCAAGCCCGGCAACACCGTCGTGCGCCTGGGCCAGGTGGCCGACGTCGTCGACGGGCCGCAGGAGATCGAGAGCCTCGCCCTCTACAACGGGCAGCGCACGGTGCTGCTGTCGGTGCAGAAGAGCCAGGGCGAGAACACCATCGCCGTCGTCGACGGCCTCAAGCGCGCGCTGGCGGACGCGCAGCCGCTCGTGCCCAAGGGCATGAAGACCGAGATCAACCGCGACAACTCGCGCTCGATCCGCGTTTCGGTGGCCAACGTGCAGCGCACGCTCATCGAGGGCGCCGCGCTCACCATCCTCATCGTCTTCCTGTTCCTGAATTCCTGGCGCAGCACGGTCATCACCGGGCTCACGCTGCCGATCGCGCTCATCGGCTCGTTCCTGTTCATGTACCTCTTCGGTTTCACGATCAACGGCATCACGCTGATGGCGCTGAGCCTGTGCGTGGGCCTCTTGATCGACGACGCCATCGTCGTGCGCGAGAACATCGTGCGCCACGTGCAGATGGGCAAGAGCCCGCGCCAGGCGGCGCTCGACGGCACCGACGAAATCGGCCTGGCGGTGCTGGCCACCACGTTCAGCATCGTCGCCGTGTTCCTGCCCATCGGTTTCATGGGCGGCATCGTCGGCAAGTTCTTCCACGAGTTCGGCATCACCATCGTCGCCGCGGTGCTGATCTCGATGTTCGTGAGCTTCACGCTCGACCCGATGCTTTCGAGCATCTGGCACGACCCTCAAGCGCACCACCGCTGGAAGGACAAGGCCGAGACGCTCTACGACCGCACGATCGGCCGCGTCACGGGCGCCTTCGACCACTTCCAGGAGTGGCTCGCCGCCAGCTACCAGAAGATCCTCGGCTGGTCGCTCGAGCACAAGCTCGCCACCGTCGGCATCGCGGCAGCGACCTTCGTGCTCGCCATCGTGCTCACGGGGGCGCTGGGCAAGGAGTTCGTGCCCAAGGCCGACTTCAGCGAGACACAGATCAACTTCTACACGCCGGTGGGCAGCGCCCTCGAGGTGACCGAGCAGCGCGCCAAGCAGATCGACGCCGCGCTGCGCGAGTTGCCCGAGGTGAAGCACACCGTCACCACGGTCAACTCGGGCTTCGCGCAGGGCAAGATGTACGGCGTCGTCTACGTGCGCCTGGTCGACCGCAAGGACCGCCGGCGCAGCGTGACCGAACTGACGCCGGTGCTGCGCGAGCGGCTGGCGCGCGTCCCGGGCATCACCATCACCAACCTCGGCGTCACCGACCTCGGCGGCGGCAAGAGCATCGCCTTCTCGCTGCAGGGCGACGACCTCGGCGAGCTGGAGCGGCTGGCGCGGCAGATCCTCGCCCGCCTGGCACAGATCCCCGGGCTCGTGGACCTCGACAGCACGCTCAAGCCCGACAAGCCGACACTCGCCGTGGACATCAAGCGCGACGCGGCCGCCGACCTCGGGCTCAACGTCAACACCGTGGCCACGACGCTGCGCACCCTGGTGGCCGGCATCAGCGTGGGCAGCTGGCGCGCCAGCGACGGGCAGAACTACGACGTGCGGCTGCGCCTGGCGCCCGAGCTGCGCGTGGCGCCGGGTGACCTCGCCCAACTGCCACTCGTGCTCTCGAACGCCGACGGCAGCGTGCGGACGGTGCGCTTGTCGCAGGTCGCCGAGTTGCGCCCCAGCACCGGCCCCAACCAGATCAACCGCCGCGACCTCAACCGCGAGATCAACATCGATGCCAACGCCCTCGGCCGCAGCGCCGGTGAGGTGAGCGACGACATCCGCGCCGTGTTGAACGACACCGCCTTCCCGCCGGGCTACCGCTTCGTCTTCGGCGGCAGCACGAAGAACATGCAGGAGTCGTTCACCTACGCGGTCGGCGCGCTGGCGCTGGCCGTGGTGTTCATCTACATGATCCTCGCCAGCCAGTTCAAGAGCTTCCTGCAGCCGCTGGCGCTGATGAGCTCGCTGCCGCTGACGCTCATCGGTGTCGTGCTGGCGCTGCTCGCCTTCCGCAGCACGCTCAACATGTTCTCGATCATCGGCATCGTCATGCTGATGGGCCTCGTCACCAAGAACGCGATCCTGCTCGTCGACTTCGCGATCCGCTCGCGCGAGGGGGAGTTGCGGCCGGACGGCACGCGCGGGCCGGGCATGGAACGCTCGGCCGCCCTGTTGCACGCGGCGCGCGTGCGCCTGCGGCCCATCCTGATGACGACGCTGGCGATGGTCTTCGGCATGGTGCCGCTCGCCTTCGCGCTCAGCGAGGGCGCCGAGCAGCGTGCGCCCATGGGCCAGGCGGTCATCGGCGGCGTCATCACCTCCTCGTTGCTGACACTGGTCGTGGTGCCGGTCATCTACTGCTGGCTCGACGACCTCGCCGCCTGGGCCAGGAGGCGGGGCCGGAAGGCCCTTGCGCCATCGCAAACCGCCGTCAACCCCACGACCTAGAATCGCGCCCGCTTCGCGAGCCCACTTTCCCTGGATCGCCACAGATCACCATGAACACCGAACTCGCCCGTTTCAACATGATCGAGCAGCAGATCCGCCCGTGGGACGTGCTCGACCCCGTGGTGCTGGACCTCCTCGCGACGATGCGCCGCGAGGATTTCGTGCCGGCCGCCTATCGCGCGCTCGCCTTCGTCGACACGCAGGTGCCGCTGCTGCCCGGCGCGCCCGACGGTGCCTGCATGCTCGAGCCCAAGGTCGAAGCCCGGCTGCTGCAGGAACTGCGGCTGCAGCGGCACGAGAAGGTGCTCGAGATCGGCACCGGCTCGGGCTTCATGGCCGCCCTGCTGGCGCACCGGGCGATGCACGTGCACACCCTCGAGTGCCGGCCGGAGCTGGCGCGCGCCGCGAGCGAAGCCCTGCGCCGCACCGGCGTGCTCAATGCCACCGTGCACGAGGTCGAGGCCGCCGTCGGCGCCCGCGGCCTGGCGGCCGAGGGGCCGTTCGATGCCATCGTGCTTTCGGGCTCCGTGGCCGAGGTGCCGCACGGCCTGCTGGAGCAGCTCAAGCCCGGCGGCCGCCTGGTGGCCGTGGTGGGCAACGAACCGATCATGATCGCCCGCCTCGTCACCCGCACGGCGCAGAACGCCTACGCCCAGCGCGACCTGTTCGACACCGTGGCGCCGCGCCTGCTCGGCTTCGCCGAGCCCGGCCGCTTCAACTTCTGAGGGTCCCGTGTCCGCCAGCCGCCTCCCGCTCCGACCCGCCGCAGCCTGTCGCGCCAAACACGCCGGGTGCCGCACGGCAGGCACGGGTCGTCGCATGGCGGCAGACGGCGGGGTCGCAGCCCCTCTATAACCGGCGCGCCGCCGGGCCCGCCCGACGCGGCTTTCTCAAGAACCGATTCGACCGAACCCCCAGGTCCATGCAGAGGAGTCCCATGCCCGCGCCAGCCCCGATGAGCCCCGGCCACCCCGCTTCGCAGGGGCCGGGCGCCCGCCTTCAGCGCGTCGCCGCCGCGGCGATGCTCGCCTTCAGCCTCGTCGGCGTCGCCGGCGGCGCCCGCGCGCAAAGCCTGCAGGAGCTGTACGAGGCGGCGCGCGCCTTCGACGCCACCTTCCTGGCGGCGCGGGCGCAGGCGCAATCGGCCGAGTACCGCGCGGCCCAGGCCGACGCGCTGAGCCGACCCAGCCTCTCGGCGACCGCCGGCGCCACGACGACCACCATCTCGCCGCCGGTCGGCCCCACCGGCGACAGCAACACGCTCAACGCGAGCCTGCAGGGCCGCCTGCCGCTGTTGAACCGCGCAAACACCGCCACGCAGGAACAGGCCCGCCGCGCGCTGCTGGTGGCCAAGGCCGAGTTCGAGACCGCCGAGCAGGACCTCATCGTGCGCGTGGCGGCCGCCTATTTCGACGTGCTCGCGGCCCAGGACACGCTGGCCACCACCCGGGCAAGCAAGACCTTCATCACCGAGCAGCTCGCGTCTGCCAAGCGCAACTTCGAAGTCGGCACCGCCACCATCACCGACACGCGCGAGGCACAGGCCCGCTTCGACCTTGCCACGGCGCAGGAGATCGCGGCGGACAACGATCTGCGTGCCAAGCGCATCGCGCTCGACACGCTTGTCGGCCGCAATGGCGTGGCGCCCAAGCCGCTGGTGGTGCCGGTGGTGCTGCCGGCGCTGGCCCCGACCGACCCCGAGGCCTGGGTCGGCAACGCCGACGCCCGGCACCCGACGATTCGCCGCGCCCAGGCCGGCCTGGAGGTCGCCTCGCTCGAGATCGAGCGTGCCAAGGCCGCCGAGGGTCCGACGCTCGACGCCGTGGCCTCAGTGGGCGCGGCCAAGTACAGCGGGCGCTATCCGTCGAGCCTGCCCAGTTCGACCCCGTGGCGCACGGCCTCCATCGGCCTGCAGTTCAACATGCCGCTGTACACCGGGGGCGCCACCGGCAACCGCATCCAGGAAACCCAGTCGCTCGAAGAAAAGGCGCGCCAGGACCTCGCTGCCGCCCGCCGCGGCGTGGCGCAAGGCACGCGCGTGGCCTTCTTCGGTGTGCAGTCGGGCCAGGCGCGCGTGCTGGCGCTGGAGGCGGCCGAGGCCTCTTCCAAGCTCGCGCTCGAGGCCACGCAGCTGGGCTACCGGGTCGGCGTGCGCGTCAACCTCGACGTGCTCAACGCGCAGACGCAGCTCTTCTCCACGCAGGCCGACCTCGCCCGCGCGCGCTACGACGTGCTGGTCGGCGGCCTGCGCCTGCGCCAGGCCTCCGGACAGCTGGTGCCGGGGGATGTCGAGGCGGTGAACCGGATGCTCGCCAAGTAGGAACCCCGGCCCCTCTTGCCGCGGGAGCGCGGCAAAGAATCTTCACCATCGGCACGCGCCGAGCACACGCGGCGGCGCCACACTGGCCGCCGTCGTCAACGAGGCGTCTTCCGCGGCGCCGAGGCGCGGAGGGCGCACCCCATGAGCCGGATCCCTGCAGAGCTGCCGCGCGCCGAAGCCGCGTTCATCGCCGCGCACCGCTTCGGCCTCGGCGAGCCTGACCTGCAGGTGCTCGGCGGCGACCCGATCGGCTGGCTGCGGGGGCAGATCGGCCCGGCCGAGCCGCAGCGCGGCAACCACCTCGCCAGCGGCGCCGAGGGGCTGAAGCGCTTCGCCGAGTTCCTGCGTGACCAGCGCGGCCGAGTGCCCGCCGATGCGGGCTCGGGCGGGGCCGGTGCCGCCTCGATGGCGGTGCCCGGGGACATGCGCCCTGCCGAGCAGCAATTCGGCGAGCACTTCCGCAGCATCGTGCAGGCCGACGTGCGCGCGCGCCTGGCCACGGCGGCCATGAGCGCCAAGCCGTTCAACGAGCGCCTGGCCTGGTTCTGGAGCAACCACTTCACCGTCTCGATGGCCAAGGCGAGCGCGCGCGGCATCGTCGGCGCCTTCGAGCGCGAGGCCATCCGCCCGCACATCGGCGGCAGCTTCGAAACCTTGCTCAAGGCCGCCGTGAAGCACGCGGGCATGCTGCGCTACCTCGACAACGACCAGTCGGCCGGGCCGCAGTCGCCCCTCGTGCGGCGGCTGGCGCGGCGGCGGCGCGGCGAGGGCGAGCCCGGGCCACGCATCACGGGCCTGAACGAGAACCTCGCCCGGGAGGTGCTGGAGTTGCACACGCTCGGCGCCGCGAGCGAGGCCGCTCCCGGCGGGGGGCGTGGCGCCGCTTATGGCGGCTGGGGCGGCTACACGCAGGCCGACGTGACCGAGTTCGCGCGCGTGCTCACCGGCTGGCGCGTGCCGCTGCGGGAGATGCTCGCAGAAGGCAGCGCCGCCGAGCCCACGCGTTTCGAGCCGGCCTGGCACGACCCGGGCACCAAGACCGTGCTCGGCAAGCGCTACCGTGAAGGGCCGGAGGCCCTCGACGAGGTGCTCGGCGACCTGGCGCGCCACCCGTCGACGGCGCGCTTCGTGGCCTACAAGCTCGCGCGCCACTTCGTCGCCGACGAGCCGCCGGTGGAACTCGTCGCCACCCTGGCCGCCGCCTATCAGCGCGGCGGCGGCGACCTGCCCACGCTCTACCGCGCGCTCATCGACTCGCCGGCAGCCTGGGGTGCGGCCGCGGCCAAGCTCAAGTCGCCGGAGGAATTCGTCGTCAGCAGCGCGCGCCTGCTGTCGTTGGGCGAACAGGCGTTCGCGCGCGCCCCCGACGGCGGCATCGCCGCGCTCGGCCAGCGCGTACAGGCGGCCCCCTCCCCCGCCGGCTGGCCCGACCGCGCCGAGGAGTGGCTCGGCCCCGATGCGGTGTGGAAGCGCGTCGAGTGGGCAACGCGGGTCGCCAACCTCGTCGGCCGCCAGGTCGATGCGCGCGCTCTCGCCCGCGCCAGCCTCGGCCCGCGGCTGGCCGAAGAGACGACGCGCCAGATCGAGCGCGCCGCCGACGGCCCGCAGGCACTGGCGCTGCTGCTGCTGGCGCCCGAGTTCCAGCGCCGCTGAACACGTGCCCGGATCCACTGATCGGAGGGACACCCCATGACGACCACCCGTCGACAACTCGTGCGCGCCCTGCTTGGCGCCGGCGCGCTGGCCCCGTGGGCCACGCTGAGCGTGGCCCAGCAACTCGTGGCACGCGCGGACACGCCACGCTTCGTCTTCGTCATCCTGCGTGGCGGCATGGACGGGCTCACCGCCGCGCCCGTCCCAGGCGACCCCGGCTTTGCCGAAGCGCGCGGCCTGCTCGGGCAGTTCGCCACGCCGCCTCTGCCGCTGCAAGGCCCGTTCGCCCTGCACCCCCTGCTGGCGCAGATGCATGCGATGTACGCGCGCGGCGAGCTGGCCGTGGTGCATGCGACCGGCCTGCCTTACCGCGAGCGCTCGCACTTCGACGCGCAGCAGGTGCTCGAGTCCGGCGGCACGCGGCCCTATGAGCTCTCCACGGGCTGGCTCGCCCGCGCGCTGACCGCCGTCGGCCCGCAGCCGATGAAGGCCGTGGCACTGGAGACGGCGATCCCGCTCGTGCTCCGCGGGCCGGCCGAAGTCGACACCTGGGCGCCCTCGAACCTGCCCGAGCCGGCGCTGGACCTGGTGGTGCGCCTCGAAGCCATGTACCGCACGGACCCGGCGCTGGCGCAGGCGCTGGCACGCGCACGCGGCCTGCGCGAGACCCCGGGGATGGCGGCGAACCCCACTGGCATGGGAAACACGGCGGCCGGCCTCGGCGGAGGTGGGCGAGCCGCCGTCGGCCTCGCCACCAAGGCGGCCGAGTTCCTGCAGCGTGGCAGCCAGGTGGCGGTGCTCGAGATGGGCGGCTGGGACTCGCACACCAACCAGGCGGCGCCGCAGGGCGCGACCTCAAACAACCTGCGCGCCCTGGATGCCGCCATGGCCGCCCTGCGCGAGGGCCTGCAGCCGGCGCAGCTGTGGTCACGCACCGTGGTGCTGGTGGCCACCGAATTCGGCCGCGAGGTGGCGATCAACGGCAACCTCGGCACCGACCACGGCAGCGGCGGCGCAGCCTTCCTGCTTGGCGGCGCGGTCCAGGGTGGCCGCGTCATCGCGGACTGGCCCGGGCTGGCGAAGAAGGACCGCTTCGACGGCCGCGACCTGCGCATCACCACCGACCTGCGCGCCGTGATGCGCGGCGTGCTCGCCGATCACCTGCGCGTGCCGCGCGCGGCGCTCGACGCACAGGTGCTGCCGGGCTCGGCGCAACTGGCTTCGCTGCCACTGCTGCGGGGCTGAGGTGCGGCCGAAGCGCGGCGAGGCGCGGCGAGGCGCGCCGCGGCTGCCGCCTACGGCGCGCGGAAGCGCCAGTACTGACCGATGGCCGCGCGCACCGGCTCGAGCGCGAAGCGCACCCGCTCCTGCGGCGGCAGGCTCTTCTGGATGACGTAGATCAGGTCCGACATCACGGTCGAGCTGTCGCCGAAATACGAGTGCCCGAGGAACTCGGTGCTGACGTTGCTCGCATCCACCGTGTCGAGGTCGCGCATGACGACGATGCCGTCGCCGCTCTCGCCCAGGCGCTTGTAGCCGCCGTGCACCTTGCGCGAGGCCACCAGCGCCTTGTCGTTGGACGAGGCGTACAGCGTGACGCGCGGGCCCTTGCCGAGGATCGCCGGGCCGATCTCGCGGCGGAAGACGTCGGCGTCGATGTCCGGTGCGGCGAGCACGATCTGGCGGAACGCCGTGCGCTTGCTCGCGTCCTGGTCGAGCAGCGCCTTGAAGCCGCGCGTGAGCACGCGGTTGCCCATGCTGTGCGCGATCACGTACACCGGCGCGCCGGGCGCCACCGTGGCCAGCGACGACAGCACTTCCTTCATGTCAGGAACGGACCACTCGGCCGCCTGCTCGTCGACCGTGTAGTCGGTGAGGCCGCCACGCGAGGGCCAGGAAAACAGCACCGTCGGCCCCGCGAACCCGAGGTCGTGCGAGAGCTGGCCGGCACGCCGCGCCGCGTCCGAGAACAGGACGTTGTAGCCGTGGATGAAGACGAGGATGCCGGCATTGCCCAGCGCCGTGGCCCGCTTGGCAATCTCGGCCCGCCAGGCATCGTGCGCCATCGGCTCCACCGAGGTGAGCACGACATGCTTGGTCGGGTCGGCGCGGAACTCCAGGCGCAGGATCGACGGCGCCTCCAGCGCACCGACCTTGTGCGACTTCGGGATCGTCACGTGGGCCACGCCGAAGCCGAGCGGCCCACGATCGCCGCCGAAGCGTGTGTCCGCCGGCGCGAAGGGGCTCGTCTCCTTGCGGTTGGTGGCGTAGTGCACGCGCACCACGTGGTACTGCAGGTTGCCACGCGCATCGCGCACGAGGCCGTCACCACCGGCCTGGGCACCGGGGGCCGCGGCGCGCGCGGCCGGCGCCGGGGCGCCCGGCGCCGGCGCCACCATGCTGCGCGTCGGCGAAGACGCGGCGGCGCGCACGGGGCCGGTCAGCAGACCCTGCGCCTGCGCCTCGTTGAGCGTCACCTGCAGCTGCAGGGCCGGCGCGAAGAACTCGCCGCAGATCTCGCTGTCGTACGGTGCGCCGAACACCTCGTCGGCCTCGTTGTTCCAGAAGCGCTGGTTGGCGAGCACGGCCCCCAGGCGGGCGGCCTGCGCGGACACGTCGGTGCCGTTCACCTCGAGCGTCAGGCGTGCGACACGGTTGACGCCGACGCCGGTGCCTCGCACGCACAGGTCGAAGGTCGCCGCGGAAACGCAGGCGTGCCCGACGACGAGCGCCAGGCCGACCCACCGGCGCAGCCCGCGCATCACGCGCGTGGCGGGTCCTTGCCCGGGGGCAGGGAAAGAGAGTCGGTGAGGGGCGGCGTGCACGGCGGGCTCTGGAGTGGCGGGAGGGGAGACAGAAATGGGGAACGAGAAAGGGGAACGCGGGAGCGGCGCGCCCTGGCGCGCAACCGCGGATTCTGCCGCCTTGCCGGCGATTGGCGCGCACGCAGTGACCCCGCGGCGTGATGCCTTGGCGAGAGCCGGGCACGGCGTGCCCGCGCGGGCACTGCGCGGCCGCGCCCGCCGGCCGGCTCAGAGCCAGTTGCCCATCAGCACGAAGGCGGCCCAGTAGTAAGGGTGCCGGAAGTCCAGCTGGCCGGCGCCGTCGCGCAACTCGCCGCGGATCATCGCCAGCTGGGCCGCGCGCAGCGCCTGCGCCTTCGTCCGCTGGCGCTGCTCGCCGCGCGCGGCATAGAAGGCCTGCATCAGGCGCGCCGTGCCTTCATCCTGCACCTCCCACAGCGTCGCCATCACGGCCCGCGCGCCCTTGCGCATGAGCGTGGTGGCGAGCCCTTCGAACTCGGCGCCGGCGCGATCCGATCCGCCGCCGGCCGTGCCGCCGCCCATGCTCGTGTTGCACGCCGACAGCGTGACGAGGTCGTAGGTGCCGAAGGCGAGCGTCGCGTCGCTGCGCAACTGGCGCAGCGAGAGCAGGTCGCCGTCGCCGAGCAGCAGCTGCGACTCGTCCTCGCGCCCCGGCACCAGCTTGAAGTGCGTGGCCACGTGCAGCACTGCGAAGGGCGCGCCGCGGCGCGCCACCTGGCCCAGGCGCGCGCGCGTGAAAGCCTCGTCGAGGAAGCGCTCGCCGCCGAGCACGCCCGCCGCCGGCGCCGCGTCGGCCGCGCTGCGCACGACGCCGCGCAACTCGCCCGGCACCGAGGGCAGCGCGTCGAACCCTGCCAGCGCGCGGCTCACGCCCAGGCCCGCGGCGGCCCAGCGCTCGCGCGGCGGCTCGGACAGCGCGTCGCGCAGCCCGCCCACGGTGTAGACGGCCAGCGCATAACGCTCGACGAGGTGCTGCCCCGAGCGCGCGTCGTACAGCGCCGCCACCGGCAGGTAGCGCAGGCTGCCCACGAGGTAGAGCATGAGCGTGTCGGTGCGGGCACGGGCAAGCAGCGGCGCCACCGGGCCGATGAGCGCTTGGTGCAGCGCCGCCGCCGGCGCGCGGTAGTCGGGACGGCGGGCCTCGATGGCTCGGCGCAGGTCGGCGACGAGCGTGTTCAGCCGGGCTTCCGGCAGACCGGCACTCAGGCCCACGGCACCCTGGGCGGTGACGAGCATGAAGGTCGTCGCGCGTTCGCCCGGCACGATGAAGAGCGCGGCTGCGCGCGCGCCGCTGCGCTCGTCGAGCAACGCGAGCCGCTGGCTGACCGCATCGCGCTCGCCCACCGCCGCCTCGAAGGCTGCGGCCGCGTTGGCGCGCGCACGGCCGGCGCCTGCGGCCGACGTGGGAGCCGCACCCGATGGCGCGCCCGACAGCGCGCGCACCGCATCGGCCAGCAGCCCGTCGAGCGCCTCGCTGTCGGCCTGGATGCGTGCCAACAGCTGCGCGCGCCGCGCCGACGCCCCTTCGCCGAGCCCTTCCAGTTCGGCCTGGGCGCGCGAAAGCGACTCGGCGTTGGCCGCCAGGCCCGCCGCCAGCTCGCGCTCGGCGGCGGAGAGCTCGGTGCGCGCTTCGAGGCCACCAGCGTCCTGCGCATCCCCGCGCACGAACTCGCGGCGCTCCTGATGCTTCAGCAGCGCCAGCACCTGCTCGGCCTCGGGCAGCCGGCCCTGGCGCACGAGCAGTTCGGCCAGGCGCCGGTAGCGCTGTTCCACGCCGCGCAGCAGCGAGGCCTGTGCCGAGGCGTCGAGCGTGCTCGCGCCGGCCCGCAGCCCCTGCGACAAGTTGACCGCCTGCTTGAGGTGGAAGATGGCGAGGCTCGCGCTGCGCGCGCCGCCGTTCTGCTGGTGCCAGCGGGCCAGCCGCGTGTGCACGGCCGCAAGCAGCACCGGCTGCGCCGGCGCGGCGCCCGACGCCGGCTGCACGATCGCCAGCGCGCGCCGGTACAGCGGCAACGCGCGCACCGGCTGGCCGAGCGTGTCGTGCAGGGCCGCGAGGTTGTTCAGCGACAGCGCCACCGAAGGATGCCGGGGCCCGAACGCCCGTTCACGGATCGCCAGCGCGCGCAGGTGCAGCGGCATTGCCTCGCGCGGGCGCTTCAGGTCCTCGAGCACGCCGGCCAGGTTGTTCAACGTCACGGCCAGCGTCGGGTGCTCCGGGCCGAACGCCTTGGCCTGGATGGCCGACGCCTGCTCGAAGAGGGCCTTCGCACGCACCAGGTCCTTCGGCCCCTTCCGGGACAGCATCAGATGGCCGAGGTTGTTGAGGCTGCGCGCCGTCTCCTCGTGCGCCGGGCCGTAGGCTTCGCGATGGATGGCGAGCGCGCGTTCGAGCAGCGGCTCGGCCAGCGCCCACTGCCCCAGCGCCTGGTGCAGCGAGGCGAGGTTGTTGAGGCCGCTCGCCGTCTCGGGGTGGTTCGGGCCGAAGCTCGCCTCGCGGATCTGCAGGGCGCGGCGGTGCAGCGCCACGGCGGTGCCGTAGTCGCCCATGGCGCCGTGCAGTTCGGCCAGGTTGTTGAGCGCCACGGCGGTCTCGGGGTGCGCCAGGCCGCGCTGCGCCTCGCGCTGCGCGAGCGCTCGCTGCGCCAGCGGCAGCGCCTGGGCATAGTCGCCGCGCAGCTGGTGGATGTAGGCCAGGCGGACGAGGCCCGAGCCGGCGCTCGGCGAATCGGGTCCGTGCACGCGCAAGGCGGTGTCCAGCACTTCGCGCGCCATCGCCAGCGCCTCGTCGAAGCGCCCGAGTGCCGCCAGCAGGTAGGCCAGGTTGCCCTGGCTCGACAAGGTGTTCGGATGCTGGGCGCCGAGCCGCGCCCGATGCGCGGCGTAGGCGCGCTCTTTCAGCGGCAGCGCCTCGGCCGGCCGGCCGAGCGTGTCGAGCAGCTCGCCGAGGTTGTTGAGGCTGCTCGCCGTCTCGGGGTGTTCGGCGCCGAGCCGGCGCTCGCGGATGGCGAGCGCGCGCCGGTGCAGCGGCAGCGCCTCGCGGTAGCGGGCGAGTGCGCCGAGCGATTCGGCGAGGTTGTTCAGCGCCGTGGCGGTGCGCGGATCGTCCGGCCCACGCACCCGCTCGGAGAGCGCGAGCGCCCGCTCGTACATCGGCAACGCCTCGGCCAAGCGGCCGAGCTCGTCGTAGGCGGCGGCGAGGTTGCCGAGCGAACTGGCGATTTCCGGCGCATCGGCCGGCAGCACCGCCTCGCGCACCGCGAGCGAGCGCTTCAGCAGTTCGACGGCGCGCTCGGCGTCGCCGCGCTCGCCGCGCCCGAGCAGCGTGACGCCCAGGCTGTTGAGGCTGTTGGCCAACTGGGCCGAGGCAGCGCCATGCGCCCGCTCGTTGATCGCCACGGCGCGCTCGAAGAGCGGAAGCGCGTCGTTCACGCGGCCCGCCTCGCGGTAGGCGTTGGCCAGCAGTTGCAGGAAGAACGCCTGCAGCGGGTCGTCCGCGGCAAAGGCGCGGCCCGCCGCCGCCAGCGCACGCTCGGCATGCGGCACCGCCTCGGCCGGGCGGCCTTCGTTCAGCAGTCGGTTCGCTTCCGTGGCCGCCGGCATCGGGCTGACGAGGTCGCCTTCGTCGCCCTTGGAGGCCAGGGGCGGGGCGGGCGACGTCGATGCCGAGGCCGAGGCCGATGCGGGTGCGGGTGCGGCGGCCGGCCCCGGTGCAGGTGTCGATGCAGGTGTCGATGCGGGTGCGGATGCGGACACCGCTGCCGCCACTGCGCCACTCGACGGCCCTTGCGCGCCTGCCAGCGTGGCGCCGAGCACGAGGCTGAGCGCGAGCCCGACCACCCGCGCGCCGCGCCCTGCCGAACCGATGTCGCGCCCCGGCATCAGCGGCTCATTGCGTCTTGAAGCGCCAGTACAAACCCATCGCCGCGCGCACGGGCTCGAGCGCGAAGCGCACGCGGTCCTGCGGCGGCAGGCTCTTCTGGATGACGTAGATGAGGTCCGACATCACCGTCGTGCTGTCGCCGAAGTAGGAGTGACCGAGGAACTCGGTGCTGACCATGCTCGCGTCGACGGTGTCGAGGTCGCGCATGACGACGATGTTCTCGCCGCTCTCGCCCAGCCGCCGGTAGCCGCCATGCAGGTTGCGCGAGGCGAGCAGCGCCTTGTCGTTGGACGAGGCGTACAGCGTCACGCGCGGGCCCTTGCCGAGGATGGCCGGGCCGATCTCGCGGCGGAAGACATCGGCATCGATGTCCGGCGCGGCGAGCACGATCTGCTTGAAGGCGCGGCGCTTGTTGATGTCCTCGTCGAGCATGGCCTTGAAGCCGCGCGTGAGCACGCGGTTGCCCATGCTGTGCGCGATGACGTACACCGGCGTGCCGGGTGCCACCGTGGCCAGCGAGCCGAGCACCTCCTTCATGTCCGGGATCGACCACTCCGCCGCCTGCTCGTCGACCGTGTACTCGACGACGCCCGCGCGCGAAGGCCAGGAGAACAGCACCGTCGGCCCGGCAAAGCCAAGGTCGTAGGAGAGCTGGCCGGCGCGCCGGGCTGCATCGGCGAAGCGCACGTTGTAGCCGTGGATGAAGACGAGGATGCCGGCGTTGCCCAGCGCCGTGGCGCGCTTGGCGATCTCGGCGCGCCACGCGTCGTGCGTGAGCGGCCTCACCGACGCGAGGACGACGTGCTTGCTCGGATCGGCGCGGAACTCCAGGCGCAGGATCGAAGGCGCCTCGAGGGCGCCGACGCGGTGCGACTTGGGCACCGTGACCTCGGCGACGCCGAAGGCCAGCGAGCCGCGGTCGCCACCGAAGCGCGTGTCGGCAGGGGCCGCCTCGCCCGCGTCCTTGCGGTTGGTGGCGTAGTGCACGCGCACGACCTGGTACTGCACGTTGCCTTGCGCGTCGCGCACGACACCGTCGGGGGCCGCGCCGGCAGGCAGCGGCGCGGCCTGGCGCGGCCGCACCTCGGCCGGGCGTGCTGCACCGCTGCGGGTGGCATTGGCAACGAGATCTCGCGCCTCGGTGTCGCTCAGCGTCAGTTCGAGCTTGAGCTGAGGCGCCACGGCCTCGCCACAGATCTCGGCGTCGAACGGGGCTCCGAACACTTCCTCGGCCTCGTTGTTCCAGAAGCGCTGGTTGGCCAGCATCGCGCCCAGCCGCGGCGCGACACCGGCAATGGACGCGGCGGCTTCCGCCGGGCCGACTTCGAGCGTGAGCCGGGCGATGCGGCTGACGCCTAGGCCCGTGCCGCGCACGCACAGGTCGAAGGTGCCGGCCGCCGCGAGCGATGGCATGGCTGCGGCCGCGCCGGCGAGGGCAACGAGCGAGGCCACACGACGCAGCCAGCGCTGGGCCAGGGCGGAGACAGGGTTCGACGCGGGCATGGCGGATCCGATGCGCGGCCTGCCGGTGGCGGGCCTGGGAGGGGAACGGGGAAGGACCTGTGGGGGACTGCGAACGGCCCCTGATTCTGACGCGCCCGCCCTGGCGGGCGTGCCCCGCGGCCCAGGGCCAGGCGGGTGGGATTGAGCCAGCGCAAGCGGCGGAATGCGCGTCGATTCAGTGCGTAGGGATCCGCGCCAGCACGGCGGCGGCCATGCGCTCGGCCGCGCCCCGGTGGCTCGCGGCGAAGGTCGTCGAGCGGTCAGCCCGCTCGGCGAGCGCCGCAGCATCCGCCAGCCACCCGTGGGCCCGTGCCACGGCCGCGTCGAGGTCAGGCGCGCGTTCGGCCGCACCGGCGGCCAGCGCACCTTCGGCCGCCTGCGCGAAGTTGAAGGTGTGCGGCCCCATCAACAGCGGGCAGCCGCAGGCGGCCGCCTCGATGAGGTTCTGCCCGCCGAGCGGCGCGAAGCTGCCGCCGAGCAGCGCCAGGTCCGCGGTGGCGTAGTAGAGCGGCATCTCGCCCATCGAATCACCGAGCCAGACGTCCACGGCGCACGCCTCGGCCGGCGGTCGTTCGGGCACCGCCGCGCCCCAGGCGCTGCGCCGCGCCAGCGTGAGCCCGCGCGCGGCCACGAGCGCCGCCACCTCGTCGAAGCGCTGCGGGTGGCGCGGCACGATGAGCAGCAGCGGCGGCGGCGCGTTGGCGGCCGCGGCTGGCGCTGCAGGCGCACTGAACGCCGCCGAAGGCATCGCGAAGGTGCGCCGCCAGGCATCGAGCAGCAGGACCTCCTCGCCCTCGCGCGAGGCGGCGAACATCACCACGGGACGCCGTAGCGCCCTGCGCCAATCGCGGCCAGCAGCCAGCAGCGCGGGCGCGGGCGTCATGTCGAACTTCAGGTTGCCGAGCACCTGCACGTCGCGCACGCCGGAGTCACGCAGGCGCCGTGCATCTTCGTCGGTCTGCGCCAGCGCCACGGCCAACCGGGTGGCGGCCGGCCGCATGAGCACAGCAATGCGCTCGCCCTTGCGCCGGCTGCGCTCGGACAGGCGGGCGTTGGCCAGCACCAGCGGCACGCCGGCGCTCGCCGCGCCGTGCAGCAGGTTGGGCCAGATCTCGGTTTCCATGATCACGCCGGCGCACGGCCGATGCGCCGCGAAGAAGCGCCGCACCGCCCCCGGCGTGTCGTACGGGAGCCAGGCCTGCGCGTCGCCTTCACGCAGCAGCGGCGTGCCGGCGGCGCGGCCGGTGGCCGTGCCGTGCGTGAGCAGCAGCCGCAGGCCCGGGCGCTGCCGGCGCAGCTCGTCAATCAGCGCCGCCGCCGCGCGCGTCTCGCCCAGCGAGACGGCGTGCAGCCAGAGGCGCCCGCCCGGCACGCCGCGCCCGGCATGCCCGAGCCGCTCGGCCAGGTGGGCGCGGTAGAGCGGCTCGCGCCGGCTGCGCCAGACCAGGCGCATCAAGTAAAGCGGCGTGGCCAGCCACAGCAGCGCGCTGTAGGCGGCGCGGGCCAGCGTGGCCATGCAGCCCTCCCGCGCGCCTAGCGGGCCGCGAGAGTGGCGAGGGCCTTGCGCGGCAGGCGCATTCAGTGCGCCGCGGCCGCCACCGCCGCGTCGGGCTTCACGGCGCGCAGCGCGGCCATCATCTGGGCCTCGATGCGGTGCAACGCCGCCTCCGTGTGGCCCTCGAATCTCAGCACCAGCACCGGCGTCGTGTTGCTACCGCGGATGAGGCCGAAGCCGTCGCTGAAGTCGACGCGCAACCCGTCGATGGTGCCGACCTCGCCACCCTCGAACTTCAGGCGCCCGTCGGCCGCGCGGGCCAGCAACTCGGCCACGACGCGGTGGTGCTCGCCCTCGGCGCAAGGCACGTTCAGCTCCGGCGTCGAGAAGCTCGTGGGCAGCGCGTCGAGCACGGCGCTCGGGTCGGCGTGGCGCGAGAGGATCTCCAGCAGCCGCCCGGCCGTGTACATGGCATCGTCGAAGCCGTACCAGCGCTCGCCGAAGAAGAGGTGGCCGCTCATCTCGCCGGCAAACGGCGCGCCGGTCTCCTTGAGCTTGGCCTTCACGAGCGAGTGGCCCGTCTTCCACAGCAGCGGCACGCCACCCGCCTTGCGGATGGCCACCGGCAGCCGCTGGCTGCACTTGACGTCGAAGATGATGGTGGCGCCGCGGTGCCGCGAGAGGATGTCGCGCGCGAAGAGCATGATCTGCCGGTCGGGGTAGATGATGTGTCCGTCACGCGTGACGACACCCAGGCGGTCGCCGTCGCCATCGAAGGCGAGGCCGAGTTCGGCGCCGGTGGCATGCACCACCTTGATGAGATCGGCCAGGTTCTCGGGCTTGCTCGGGTCGGGGTGGTGGTTGGGGAAGTCGCCGTCCACGGCGCTGTAGAGGTCGATGACCTCGTTGCCCAGCGCCTTCAGGATGCCGGGCGCGCTGGCGCCGGGGATGCCGTTGCCCGAGTCGACGACGATCTTCATCGGGCGCGCCTGGCGGCAGTCGCTCGTGATGCGGTGGCGGTACTCGGGGCCGATGTCCATGCGCGCCACGCGACCCTTGCCGGCCGCGTAGTCCTCGGCCTCCATGCGCTCGCGCAGGCGCTGGATCGCCGGGCCGTGGATGGCGGCCCCGGCCAGCACCATCTTGAAGCCGTTGTAGTCCTTGGGGTTGTGGCTGCCGGTGACCTGGATGCCGCTGGAGCAGCCGTGCTTGCCACGCGTGGCGGCGACGTAATAGAGCATCGGCGTCGTCACGGCGCCGAGGTCGACGACGTCCAGACCGGTACTCGCCAGGCCGCGGATGAGCGCTGCCGAGAGCGACGGGCCCGAGACCCGCCCGTCGCGGCCGACGGCGACAGCGCGCTCGCCGGCTGCGCGCGCCTCGCTGCCGAAGGCGCGGCCCAGGTGCTCTGCGAATGCCTCGTCGAGCGACTGGCCGACGATGCCGCGGATGTCATAGGCCTTGAAGGCGCTGGCTTGGACTTGCATGGGGGAGGTGGCTGGTGGCGGGCAGGCCGGAAGGCGGGGCGGCGGCGCGCCGGGGCGCGGCCATGAAGGCGGGCGGATTGTAGGCAGCGCCCAGGCAGCGAAAGCGCGGCACGCTCTTGCCAGGCAGGCGATCGACTGTCTTCGTGAGTTCCGTGGCGTCGGCAGGGTCCATGAGGTCCGAGACCGTCGTTCTGCCCGCGTACACCGCAACACCACCGACGGCGCAGCCGTCCACGACCGCCCATCGCGCTTCGGCGGCCGCGCCGTCGATTCGTCGGCCGCGGGCAGCGGCCCGCGGGGGGCTGCCTACACTGCGCCGACATGAAGATCGACCGACAACTCCTGCGCGCTTCCTGGCACAGCTGGCTGAGCAACGACAACGGCCCGCGCGCCGGGCCCTGGTGGATGGCGTGGGCGTGGACCTTCGCGTTCTCGGCGCTCCTGGCAGTGGTCTTCACGATCCTCGGCTTCCTCGCCTTCGCGCGCGGCGAAGGCGCCTGGCGCAATGTCTCGGGCTGGCTTTACTGGTACGGCAAGAACTTCACCGTGACGCTGGTCATCAGCGCCGTCATCCACCTGCTGTTCGACCTGGCGCGCGCGACCGTGGCGCCGCCCTGGCGGGTGTGCGGCTGGCGAAGCTGGCAGCGCACGCTCTTCTTCACCGGCGTGCCGCTCCTGGGCGTGGCCCTCGGCTGGCCGGTGGGGGTGTGGCTGGCCGGCGCCGACATGAACGTCTGGATCGGCAGCCGCGAGGGCAACAACATCATCGCCGGGACGGTTTTCATGTCGGTGATGATCACCTTCCTGCTGCACCACTACTTCTCGGCCAAGGCGCAGAAGATCGAGGCCGAGCATCGCGCCACCGAGGCGCAACTGCGCCTGCTGCAGGCGCAGATCGAGCCGCACTTCCTCTTCAACACCCTGGCCAACGTGCACTCGCTGATCGATCACGATGCCGCCAAGGCCAAGGCGATGCTCGGCGCCTTCACCGACTACCTGCGCGCCTCGCTGGTGGGGCTGCGCCGAGAGGAGGTGACCCTGGCCGACGAACTGGCGCTCGCCGAGGCCTACCTGCGCGTGCAGGCGTCGCGCATGGAGGACCGCCTGAACTTCCGCATCGAAGTCGACGACACGACCCGCCGCGCCACGCTGCTGCCGCTGCTGCTGCAGCCGTTGGTCGAGAACGCCGTGCATCACGGCCTGGAGCCCAAGGTGGAGGGCGGATCGATCGCGGTGTGCGCGCGCACCGAGGGCAACAGCGTCGTCGTCGAGGTGCGCGACGATGGCAGCGGCCTCGGTGGGCCGGCGCGCAAGGGGGCCGGCATGGCGCTGGCCAACGTGCGCGAGCGCCTGGCGGCGCGCTTCGGCAGCGCCGCCAGCCTCACGGTGGCCGCCGCGCAGCCCGGAACGCTCGCCACGCTGCGACTGCCGCTGAGCGTGGCGCCCAGTGCGGCACTGCCTGGAGCGACCCGATGAACGACCCCGCCGCGCGCCGCCCGACCGCCCTGCTCGCCGACGACGAGCCGCACCTGATGCGCGCCCTCGCGGCCGAACTGTCCGCGCTTTGGCCCGAACTGCAGATCGTGCACCAGGCGCGCCAAGGGCTCGAGGCGGCCGAGCGCATCGCCGCGCTCCAGCCCGACCTTGCCTTCCTCGACATCCAGATGCCAGGCCTCACGGGCCTGGAAGTGGCGCAGGGCATCGAAGGCGGCACGCGCATCGTCTTCGTCACCGCCTACGACGAGCACGCGGTGGCGGCCTTCGAGCACGAGGCGCTCGACTACGTGCTCAAGCCCGTCTCGCGCGAACGCCTCGAACGCACGGTGCAGCGCCTGCAGAAGGCCCTGGCGGCGAAGGCGATGAGCAGCCCGCGAGCCCTGGGCGACGTCGACGCCCACCTGCTGTCGGCCCTTCAACGCCTGCTGCCCGGCACCCGCGGGCGCGGCACGGCCAGCGAGCCCCTGCGCTGGGTGCGCGCGAGCAGTGGCGAGTTCACGCACCAGGTATCGGTGGAGGAGGTGCTCTTCTTCCACGCCGACGACAAGTACACCTGCGTGCGCACGGTCGATGGTGCCGAGCACCTCATTCGCACGACGATCCAGGAACTCTCGCAGTCGCTCGACCCGCAGGTCTTCGTGCAGGTGCACCGCTCGACGATCGTCAACCTGCGCCACCTGGCAGGCACGCGGCGCGACGAGGCGAGCCGGCTGTTCCTGCGCATCAAGGGCCACGGGTCCGAATTGCCGGTGAGCCGGGCCTACGTGCACCTGTTCCGCGCCATGTAGCGCGCAGCGCGCGCCGCCTGACAGGCCCTGGACCACAGGTCCGAAAACGGCGAGTCGCCGGGCGAGCGAATCCTATGATGCGGCCCATGCCTCGTGTCCATGCCGCCCCCACCACCGCCGCCCAGAGGGTAGCCGACGCGGGCCTGTACGCGGCCGTGAAGACGCGCGATGCACGTTTCGACGGCCGCTTCTTCGTCGGCGTCACGAGCACCGGCATCTATTGCCGGCCCGTGTGCCGCGTGCGCACGCCCCTGTTGCGCAACTGCCGGTTCTTCGGCAACGCCGCGAGTGCCGAACACGCCGGCTTCCGGCCCTGCCTGCGCTGCCGGCCCGAGCTGGCGCCCGGCCTTTCGTTCGTCGACTCGTCGCGAACGCTGGCGCAGGCGGCGGCCCGCTCGCTGACGCAAGCCGTGCTCGAAGGCCAGGATCTGCGCCTGCCCGAACTCGCTGCGCGGCTGGGTGTCACCGACCGCCACCTGCGCCGCATCTTCGCGGCCGAACATGGGGTTTCACCCGTCGACTTCGTCACCACGCAGCGGCTGCTGCACGCCAAGCAACTGCTCACCGACACCGAGCTGCCTGTGACCCAGGTGGCGCTGGCGAGCGGTTTTGCGAGCGTGCGGCGATTCAACGCCGCGTTCGCGGAGCGCTATCGGCTGAGCCCGAGCGCCCTGCGGCGCGAGCGCATCGGCGTCTCCGCTGCGACGGCACCCGCCGCAGCCGGCGCCATGGCATCCACACCGCCCTCCGCAACCCGGCGCCGCGTGCGCAGCGCTGCTGCGGCCAGCGCACACACGCCGACCGTGCGGCTCGGCTACCGCCCGCCCTACGACGTCGCCGGCGTGCTTCGCTTCATGGCCCGGCGTGCGCTGCCGGGCCTGGAACACGTGGATGAAGCGCAGGGGCTCGTCGCCTGCACCATGGGCTGGACACACGCCGGCCAGCGGCTCCACGGATGGTGGGCCGCACGATTCAAGCCGGAGCGCCACGAGGTCGAGGTGCAGGTGGCCGAGAGCCTGCTGCCGGTGCTGGGTGCCGTGTTGCAGCGCCTGCGCCACGGCCTCGACCTCGATGCCGACCCGGCGCTCATCGACCCCGTGCTGGCCACCGTGCCCGGCCCGGTGGTCGAGGGCGTGCGCGTGCCCGGCGCCGTCTGCGGCTTCGAGGCAGGCGTGCGCGTGGTGCTCGGCCAGCAGGTCACCGTGGCCGCGGCGCGCACACTGACCACACGCCTCGCGCTCGCGCTCGGCGAGCCGGTGGTCACGCCCGTGCCTGGGCTGGAGCGGCTCTTTCCCACGGCAGCGGCGGTGGCGCGTGCCGACGCCGAGGTGATCGGCAAGCTGGGCATCGTGCGCCAGCGCGTGCGCGCGCTGCAGGCCCTGGCCACCGAAGTGGCCGCCGGTCGCCTGCGGCTCGAAGCCACGGCGTCGCTGCAGGACACGCTCGCGCGGCTGCGTGCGTTGCCCGGCTTCGGCGAATGGACGGTGCAGCTGATTGCGTTGCGTGCGCTCGGCTGGCCCGATGCCTTTCCGGCCACCGACATCGGCGTGCTCGACGCGCTGGCACCGCTGTTCGGCGGCCGCGACGCCAAGGCGGCGGAATCGGCTTCGCAGGCCTGGCGCCCCTGGCGCGGCTATGCGGTGATGAAACTCTGGCGTTCCCTGGAGAAGGTTGCATGAACACACTGGACACCGTGCTGCTCGCGCAGG
This sequence comes from Rubrivivax sp., assembly GCA_016790435.1. Taxonomy (GTDB): domain Bacteria; phylum Pseudomonadota; class Gammaproteobacteria; order Burkholderiales; family Burkholderiaceae_C; genus Rubrivivax. The sequence goes on from JAEUPE010000128.1 coordinate 40,369, forward strand.
CACGCATCGACACGCCGCTGGGGCCCATGACGGCCGCCGCCACCGCGCGCGGCTTGGCCGGGCTCTGGTTCGACGGCCAGAAGCATCACCCAGGGCCGCTGGCCGCACCGGTGGCGCCGGACAACCCGTTCATCGCGCAAGCGCGGCGCGAGTTGGGCGCGTGGTTCGCGAATGCGGCGACGCGCCGGCGCGGCTTCGCCGTTGCGCTCGATCCGCAGGGCACCGAATTCCAGCGCAGCGTGTGGCGGCTGCTGCAAGGCATCGGCTGCGGTGAGCTTGCGCACTACGGCGATCTGGCCCGGCACCTCGGACGGCCGCAGGCCGCGCGCGCCGTGGGTGCCGCCGTCGGACGCAATCCGATCTCGGTGATCGTGCCCTGCCACCGCGTGCTCGGTCAGGACGGCTCGCTCACAGGCTACGCCGGCGGCTTGCCTCGCAAGCGTGCGCTGCTCGAACTCGAGGGCGCCGTGGGCGGTGGCCTGACGGGGGCGGCCCCTGTCCTGGCGGCTGCGGCATGACGCGCGAACGCACCGCACGCCGGGTGCCGATGAGCGGCCGGACGAAGGGCCTTCGATGAAGCCGCGCGATCTGGCCGAACTGCTGCTCCTCGGGGCGCTCTGGGGCGGCTCCTTCCTCTTCATGCGCATGGGGGCGGTCGAGTTCGGTCCGATCGCCCTGGTGTTCGTCCGCGTGGCGGGCGCAGCCGCGCTTCTCCTGCCCATCCTCGCGATGCAGGGTCAGTGGCCGGCGCTGCGCCGGCATTGGCGACCGATCGCGTTGTTGGGGGTGTTCAACTCGGCCCTGCCCTTCCTGTGCTTCGCCGTGGCGGCCTATGCGCTGAGCGCCGGCCTGATGGGGGTGTTCAACGCCACCGCGCCGATCTGGACGGCACTCATCGCCTGGTGGTGGCTGGGCGACCGTCCGGCGCCGCTGCGGGCGATCGGCCTCGCCATCGGCTTGGCCGGTGCCGTCGGACTCGCGTGGAGCCGGGCCAGCGTGAAGGAAGGGCTGGCCGGCGTGACGCCCGCGCTGGGCATCGCCGCCTGCGTGGCCGCGACGGTGCTCTACGGCCTCTCGGCGAACTACTCGCGCCGACGGCTCGCCGGCGTGCCGCCCATGGCCACGGCCGCCGGCAGCCAGCTCAGCGCCGCGCTCGTGCTCGCCTTGCCGGCGCTGTGGGCCTGGCCGGCGCAGCCGCCGAGCGGCGCAGCGTGGGCCGGCGCGACGGCCCTGGCGCTGCTTTGCACCGGGCTCGCGTACATCCTCTACTTCAGGCTCATCGCGCACACCGGCGCGACGAACGCGATGACGGTGACCTTTCTCATCCCGGCCTTCGCGATGGCCTGGGGCTGGATGGTCCTCGCCGAGCGGCCCGGCTGGGACATGCTGGCCGGAACGGCCGTCATCCTGCTCGGAACGGCGCTGACGATCGGCCTGCTGAAGTGGCCGACGAAGGCGTCGACTTCGGGCGCGGTCAGCGGAAGCGGTTGAGCGGCACCGTGTGCATGTCGCTGGGCAGCGTGGCCAGGTAGTCGGCCATCGCCTTCAGTTCGGCGCGCTTGAACTGCTTGACCTGCGCACCCATCACCGGGTTGGCGCGTCCGACCTGCGGGTTGCCCTCGGTGCCGTAGGCGCGCAGGGCGGCGTACAGGTAGTCGTTGTACTGGCCGGCGATCTTCGGGTAGGCGCCGTCGATCGGCTTGTTGAAATTGGCGCCATGGCACGAGGCGCAAGCGCCCTTGGTCAGCAGCGCGGCCACGTCGGCCGGCGGTGCCGGCGGCGTCGTGTCGGCCACCGTCTTGACGGACGAGGCGCCATGCTTCTCGTAAAAGGCGCCGAGGTCGGCCATGTCCTGCTCGGAGAGCGAAGTCGCGATGGCGCGCATCGTCGGATGCTTGCGCTCGCCCTTCTTGTACGCGGCCAGCGCCGTGGCGATGTACTTGGCGCCCTGGCCCGAGATGAGCGGCACCTTGTAGACCTCGGGGAAGCTCGACTGGTAGCGCGGGATGCCGTGGCAGCCGATGCACATCGAAGCCTTCTTCTCGCCGGCGGCGGCATCTTGGGCCGCGGCGGGCGAGGCGGTGAGGACGCTCAGGCAGAGCAGGGGCGCGGCCAGGAGGGACTTGAGGGCTTGGTTCATCGTCGTGGGGGTTCTTGGCGGGCCTTCCGGAGGGCTCTCGGAGGGGCCTTCTGCGAGGCGCGGCGGATTATAGGGGCCGCTTATACTGCCCCGACCCTCCTTCCTGCCTCGATGCGCAGCGCGTACGCCCGGCGCTCGCCACGGCGTCACACCAGCCCCGCGCATGAAATTCCACGGCACCGACACCTACGTCGCCACACAAGACCTGAAGCTGGCGGTGAATGCCGCCATCACGCTGAAGCGGCCGCTGCTCGTCAAGGGTGAGCCCGGCACGGGCAAGACGATGCTCGCGGAGGAAGTGGCCAACGCCATCGGCATGCCCTTGCTTCAGTGGCACATCAAGAGCACGACCAAGGCGCAGCAGGGCCTGTACGAGTACGACGCGGTGAGCCGCCTGCGCGACAGCCAGCTCGGTGACGCCAAGGTCAAGGACATCCACAACTACATCGTCAAGGGCGTGCTGTGGCAGGCCTTCACGGCCGACAAGCCGGTGGCCCTGCTCATCGACGAGATCGACACGGCCGACATCGAGTTCCCCAACGACCTGCTGCGCGAGCTCGACCGCATGGAGTTCTACGTCTACGAGACGCGCGAGCTCGTGAAGGCGCGCCACCGGCCGGTGGTGTTCATCACCAGCAACAACGAGAAGGAGCTGCCCGACGCCTTCCTGCGCCGCTGCTTCTTCCACTACATCAAGGTCCCGGACGCCGACACGATGAAGACCATCGTCGACGTGCACTTCCCGGGCCTCAAGAAGGAACTGCTCGGC
>JAEUPE010000132.1 GCA_016790435.1 Rubrivivax sp.
CACGGCGGCGCGCAACTTCGCATCGGGTCTGCGGCGGCGCATGAATTCGCCAGACGAGGGCGTCGGGGCCCCGGGCGCTGCGGCCGGCGAGGCGCCTGCGGAGGCGGCGGATGGCCTGCCTCTCGAGGGCGCATCTGCCGCAGGCCTCTCGGCCGTGATGCCAGCAGACGAAACCGGCGAGTCAGGTCAGGCCAAGATCGAAGAAGGCGCGGCGCCGCGTATCGCCACTGCGTAAGGCCGGCGCCAGGCGGGCGTTTCGCAGGCGCAGGCTGTTGGTGGTGGGACTTCTTCGCACAGCGGCGCTACGGTCTCGATCAGGCGCAGGTCGGCCCATCAGCGGTCGCAGCGTGCCTCCCATCGCCAGTCGGTGGCGTCGCAGTCGACACCTGCCTTCACCCTGTTCTGTGCGGCACACCGGCAAAGGCTGGCCCTCTGCCGAATGATGAACATCCCACCCACGGGCTGGCGCGAACGCGCCAGTGCCGCACGAGCCGCCGGCTGGGAACGCACCGGTGGTTGACCTCGAGCACACGCGTTCCTCGCCGCAGCGATCCGACCGTGACCCTTCGCTGCCGCAAAGAGCTGGTCATGCCTACCGGCGGCGCCGTCCGCCGCGGAGACCGATCATGCCCACGCGGACCACCCTCTTGCTCGGCAGCGCCGCTGCCGCCCAGCCCTTGCACGCAACCGACCCCCGCGCAGCAACCAACACTGCAGCCTGTCTGCCGGATACGGGCTTTCTGCGCCAGCGTCAGGTGCTGGCCTTCGTGCCGATATCGAAGTCCACCCTTTGGCGCCGTGTGCGGGCGCGTTCGTTTCCCAGCCCGGTGAAGCTGTCGGCCCGGGTCACGGCCTGGCGAGCGGAAGACGTTCGGCGCTGGATCAGCGAGCAGGGTGGCGTCTAGAGACCCGGCCTCGCATCGGAGGTGGGTGGCGCCGACATCGACGTCAGCACCCGCAGCGCCTGCTCGGACCGATTCGTCGGCACGAAGAGATGGTCGTGGTGGTAGCCCGCCACGACGTTGCAGGGGATGTCGGCAGCGGCCAGCCGGCCGGCCAGCGTCGCCAGAAAGCCGACGGCCTCGAGCGAGGAATGCACCGTGAGCGTGATCAGGTGCGACTCGAAGACATACGGCACCGCGGATCCCTCGGCCTGGGCCTTCTCGACGATTGCCGTCACCCCCTCGGCTTCGCGAAAGGTGCAGATCGGCTCCAGGCCGGCTGGGATGCGGAAGTCCGGAAAACTGCAGTACACGAAGGTCTCTGGGCGGAGCCGCGGCGCCATTTCGCGCCGCAGGGTCTCGAGGTCGCGTTCACCGCTCATCCGGGGCTCTCCTTGCGTGTGGGAAGGCTTGTTTCTGTAACGGATTATGAGGATTCGGCGCCGCTTCTCGCCGATCGAACACGCGGTTTAGCGAAGCTGACGCAGGGCCAAAGTTGCTAAACGCGCGTTCACCTGCGCGCGGCGCTGCTAGCGTCGATACCCGGGCCGTTGCGAAGCCGTTTCCACTTGCTGAAGCAGTGCAGACGCGAAACGCGATGCCGCTCGGGGAAGGAGGTTCCGGAGATGTTGACGCATTCGGAAGTCCTCGACGACCAGTCGGAACTGCGTGCGCAGTTGCAGCGCACGGGCGGCGCGCACCGAGAACTGCTGCGCCTGAACTCGGCGCGGCCGTTGGGTGACATTGCCTTCGATTGGGTGAGCGTCCTGGCCGCGACGGCAGCCGTGGCGTGGATCGGTCCGGCGACGCTGCCGATCGCGCTGATCGTCGTTGCCAACCGGCAGCGGGCGCTGGGCAACATCCTGCACGACGCCGGCCATCGCAACCTCTGCCGGACCCGGCAGGTGAATGACAGCCTCGCGGGGCTGCTGGTGGCGCCGCTGGTGTTTGCTTCGCTGGAGCGCTATCGGGCGGACCACTTCCGCCATCACCTGCAACTGGGCACGGCCGGCGGTGATCCCGACCTGATGGCCCCGCCGGATGTCCTGCCCAGGCACTGGCTGCGCAGTTACCTGCGCCAGGTGTGCTCGCTGCAGGCGTGGTGGGGAAACTTCTGCGGACATCTGGGCGCCGCGGGGGTGCCGATGTCGGGCAGGGCCTACATCGTTGCCTGGTGGCTGGCCGCGTTGGCGCTGATGCTCGAGATCGCCGGTGCGCAGTTCACCTCGACCTTTGTCGGTCTGTGGCTGCTGGCGCGGGCCACGGTCTTCCACCTGATCACGACACTGCGCGAGATGTGCGACCACTTCGGCCTGCGGCCGGGCGGCATCCTTAGCTTCACGCGCGACATGGCCGTGGGTGGGCCGTGGCGCCGATTGATCCATCCTCGCAACAACGGCTACCACCTGACCCATCATCTGCTACCGGCCGTGCCGTACTACCGGCTGCCGCAGGCGCACGCGCTGTTCCGCCGCCTGCCGGCGTACCGGGCGCATGGCACGGTCTGCAACGCGTACTTCACTGGCCCGACCGCGGTGGTGCGGGCTTGGGAGCGGGAGGCGAGGCCATGACGACGCGGGTGCTTGGGGCGCTGCAGGTGGCGGCGCTGCTGGTCTCGGCCAGCTACGGCATCGGCTTTCTGTTCGGCTCCGGCGAGATGGCGCTCACGCACGGCATGGCCGGCGGTCTCTACGGTGTGGCAACCGCGTTGGGCATGCTGGTACTGGCGACCTTCGCAGGCAGGTTGTGGAAGCTCGGGGTGCCGGTCTGGGAACTATTCGGACGCGCCTTCGGTCCGCCCATCCAGCGCGCGGTGGCACTGCTGTCGCTGGTCTGGATGAGCGGCGTGTTGGCGGCCCAGATCGCGGGCGGCGTTGCCATCGCGGAAGTGATCGGCTTGCCGAGGGAGTTGGCGCAGGTGCTGGTGCTGGTGCTGATCCTTGGCGCGTCCAGGCTCGACCTTCGCATCGCATCGCGCGTATTCGCCGCTTGTCTGCTGGCCAGTGCCGTGGTGCTGCTCTATGCGCTGGCCGACGCCGGTGGCCTGACGCTGTACGCGCAGTCGGCCAACCTGTTCGTGCGCGACCTCGGCGGGTTCAGTCCGGGTCGGCTCGTGTCCAGCGTGCTGGCGGTCGGCCTGCTCGTCTGCCTGGGCGCGGACTACCACCAGTTCGTGCTGGCCGCGCGCCGCCCCGGCGCCGCAGCCGCCGGTTGCGCGCTGGCGGCGGCCGTCCTGATTGCGGTGGCCTTTCTGCCACCGGCGCTGGTGCTGGCGCTGCAGGGCACGGGCCGACTGGACGGGCTGACGGATGCGAAGCAGGTCGTCCCGTTCGCATTGGGAAGCGCGGCGGGCGGACTGTGGCCCGGCGCGCAGGCGCTGCTGCTGGCCGCCTTGTCGACGGCCGCGCTGGGCTCCGGCGCGGCCATCGTGCGTGCCATGGCCAGTGCGATGGCAGCGGCGCTGCCCGCTGCTCGCCCGATGAATCACCCCGTCTGGTCGGTCGCCGCGCTCGCGGCAGGAGCCTTGCTGGCCGCCAGAGGGCAGGGCATCGTGGAGACGATGGTGTCGGTCAACGTGGTCTACCTCGCCAGCGTCGGCTGGCTCTTCCTGTTGCTGTTGCGGGGCGCCAGCCTGCCTGCGGTGCAGGCCGGCATGGTGATGGCTTCCGGGCTGGCAGCGTCCAGTGCGGTGTACGTGGCTGGCTGGGTGGGCTGGATCGATGCAGACGCAGACGCCGCGTCGCTGGCAGGCGGCCTCGCCGTCTCGGCCATCGTAGGACTGATCTGTGCGGCTGGCCGGCCCCGGTCACTCGACGTCGGCGGCCTTAGGCGCTGAGGTCTCATCCTGGACAAACGGCGGTCCTGCGCGCGGCAGCAGTTGATTCCGCGCGTGGCTTACCACGAGGTCGGTGATCTCGCGCGAGAGGGGTGGCTCCAGTTCCCAGTGATGCCAGTACAGGTCGACGAGGACGGGCTCGCCGGGCGCCAGGTCGACCAGTTCGCCGCGCTCAGCCGCGGCGGAAGCCTGCAGGCCGGGCACCAGCCCGTAGCCGACGCCGGCGGCAACGGCGTCCAGCAAGGTCATCGGCGAGGGCAGGTAGTGGCGCGGATATCGCTCCACGGCGAAGCCGAATTGCCGCTTCAGGAAGTCGTCGTGCAATGAGTCCTTGCGGTTGAACAGGATGGCGGGCGCCGTGAGAACCGCCTGTACGTTCAATCCATTTGGGAAGAACTCTGCGGCGAAGGCTGGTGTCGCGTAGCAGCGGTACTCCATCGCACCCAGGCACTCGGCCAGGAAGCCGCCCGCGGGCTTGGCATCGGTGGAGATGCAACCGATGACCTCGCCGCGTGCCAGGCGGCCCGAGGTGTGGTCCTGATCGTCCGTGACGATCTCGAGCGCCACCTGCCGGCGCAGCAGCAGGTCCCACAAGGCGCGCGGAAACCAGGTCGCGAGCGAGTCTGCATTGACCGCGATGGCCAGCGGCACGGGAAGGCGCGGGCCAACCTGGGGTTTCAGTTCGTTGAGCGTCGCCCCTTCGAGCAGTCGCAGCGCCTTGACGTGACGCAGCAGGATCTCGCCTGCGGCGGTCGGCACAACGGGCTTCTCGCGGACCAGCAGCACCGTCGTCAATGACTCCTCGAGGGCCTTGATGCGCTGCGAGACCGCCCCGCGCGTAATGTTGAGCAATACCGCGGCGCGTTCGAAGCTGTGCGCTTCGGCCACCGTTGCGAAGGTTTCCAGCTGATCGCGATCGAGCATGTCTCTGCCCCCCTGTTCAGCGTTTCTGCGCGCCGTCGAAACTCGCTAAACGCCGATTCGCCCTGGCGTCTTCAACCTAGCATTTCGATGCTGACGTTCCCATTCAATGGCCCCGATGAATATTGGCGCAGGAAACGGTGCGCTGTGCACGCTGGCGTTGCACCCGGTAACCAACCTGGCATTTGAGATTCAGTGACAGCCAAGCGGAATCGAAAGAGCCCGTGCCGAAACCACCGGGTCGAGCCGCATCCTTTCGGCTGTCGGCACAGGGGAAGTTTGGGGACGATGGCCATGTTCGACAAGCAGTCGGGGGGCATGCCATGGACGACGATGAACCAGGGTCCGCGGATACCGCCGTGACGCAGGCGGTCGCGATGCTGCGCGCGGTGATCGATGGGCGCACCTACGAATCGGTGGCTGCCGACTTCGGCATCACGCGCACGGCCGTCGAGCGGCGTGTCAAGGCGGTGGCCACCCGCTTGTGCCGGGAAGTGGGCATCGATGGCATGAACGATGGTGCGACCGGATTCGTGCGGCGCCTCCGCGAGCGGCGCGCGGCGATCCTGCAGGCGCTGGAGCGCTTCGATCCGGGCACGGGCCACGGGCCCAAGGCCGATCGGGTGGTGAGCGCGGATGAGATCGCCCGGGCGGTGTTGCGCATCCGAGGCCGCAGCGCGCAGCCCGCTCGCGACGTGGCCTTGTTCTACACCTTGTTCGTCACCGGCGCGCGCCCGCTCGAGATCGTGCGTCTGCGCGTGTGCGACTACCTGCAGGCCGACGGGGAGGTGCGCCGCGAATCTGAACTGCCGGCGGCGGCCAGCATCACCGGCAAGCCCAGGCCGCTCTACTTCGCCAGCCGGAAGCTCGACGATGCGCTGGACGCCTACCTGGCGGAGCGAGTGGCGCGAGGTCATGGCAGGGCCGATCCCGGCGCGTACCGCGGCCTCGATCCGGCCAGCCCCTTGTTCCTGAGTTCGACGGGAGAGGGCTTCCGCATCACGCAGTACGGCGCCGAAGGTCGGCGGCGCTGCCTCTGCCGCCCGATCCTCGAAACCTACCGAAAGCTGTTCCGCTACGCGGAGCTTGAGTGGGCTACACCGCTGTCGATCCGCCGTACGGTCGTGGCCCGGCTGTACGACCGCGGCGCCGACGAGGAGCAGGTGGGCCTCGTGCTCGGCATCAGCGAGCGCAGCGCGGTGCGAGAGCAGTTCCCACGGGTACGGCCGAGCATGGCGAGTCTGGTGCAGGAACTTGTCTGAGCGTCGGGCGCGCGGAGGCTGATGGCGATTGCCCTCCGAACGCGTCGCGTTCCGAACTGGTGCGGAGGGCGGAGAGACCTCAAGGTTGACCCGCATGGATCACCTGCGACTGTCGATTCGCGGCCGCGTCGTGCAGCCTGACGACCCCTCGCTGCAGGATGCCTTGGCCGCTGTCTACGAAACGCCCGAACGGCCGCGCTGCATGTGTGTGCCCGGCGGCGTGGAGATGTACGTCGCCTTTCATCGGCACTACCTGGCCAAGCGCATGCCCGACACTGGCAGCCAGCACCATCCGGCATGCCCGTCGTTCGAGCCCTCGCCACAGACCTCGGGTCTGGGTGAACTGATGGGCGACGCGGTGGTCGAGTCCGATGACGCGGTGGAGCTGCGCGTCGACTTTGCCTGGAGCCGGCAGGCGGGCGGTCGTGCACCGGGTGGGCGGACGGACGATGCCCCGGGCGAGATCGAGGCGCCGCGGCGGGGCATGAGCCTGCGCGCGCTGGCGCACTTCCTGTTCGAGCGTGCGGGCTTCAACCGCTGGTCGCCAGCGATGGCCGGCAAACGATCGCAGGGGGTGCTGCACAAGTATGTGCTGCGCGCCGCCGAGCAGGTGACGGCAAAGGGAGTCGTGCTGGGCGAACGCCTTTACGTCCCCGAGCAGTTCACCGAAGCGACGCGTGCGGAGGCGGCGCAGCGCCGCCGCGAGCGCCTGGGCGTGCTGCGTCCGCACGACGGCGTTGCGCCGCTGGCGATGGTGCTGGCCGAGTTCAAGGCGGCCGAGTCCTGCCCCGGCGGATACCGTGTCTGGCTGAAGCACATGCCGGACGCACCTCTGCTGGCGTCGATCAAGACCTGGGACCGGATCGCGCGCACCTACGCAGCGGTGCTCGAGGCCCGTGACGCCGATCACGGCCAGCGTGTGCGGCCCTTGATGGCGGCCTTGATCCGTGCGCGGCGCGAGCACACCTACGAGATCGACACCGCGACCCTGCTGCTGGCCAGCGAGCAGTGGATCCCGGTGGAAGGCGTACACGAACTGCCGCTCGTGCAGGCGCTCGTGGAAGCGGGCCGGCATTTCCTGAAGCCGCTGCGCTACGACGCGTGCTGCGGGGCTACTTTTGCGAATGCTCTGCTGCTGGACACGGGCGCCGTGCCGCTGCCGCTGCATGTCATCAGTCCCTTCATGACCCCACGCGAGCGCGAGGCCAAGGCTGCCACGTTGCGCTCGGCGGGCGGCGGCTGGGTGTGGTCCACCGATGAACCGATGCCTGCGCTGCCGCCAGCGGCACCGCGGCGCGCCTGAACAGGCGCACTTGAAGCGGCGCGTTCTCGCGAGAGCATGAATTGCCGGGATGTCCCGGTGCACGCCTCGCCAAGGAGCGCATCCATGACCGCCGCATCCGCACTGCCCACCGTCACGTTGCACGGTGGCCCCTCGACCCCGGCCACCTTGCTTGGGCAGACCACCGCCCGCATTCCCACCGCCGGCAAGATCCGCGCCGGCATCAAGGTGCTCACAAAGCGCGCCGCGGGCGAGCCGCGCGCCTGCGAAATCTACGAGCGCGGCCTGCGCGAGGGTCACTCGTTCGACCGCATCGAGCAGGCGCTCGCCGAAGCCTTGCCGCAGCTGAAGAACCCGCTCGTGCCGCGCAACGTGCCCTGGTTCACCGTGCGCGCGCAGGACTTTGGCAATCCGGCGCTGGCGCGCGAACTGATCGAGGCCTACGGCGAGGATCGCGGCGAGGGGCGGCACCTGTACCGCTTCCCGGTGGTGTTCCCGTCGGACCACTGGCAGACCGTGATGCCGCACGAACTGGCGGCTTGGGGGACGCACGACAAGCGTTACTGGTCGGAGTACGGGCAGGATGGCCGCGTGCGCCACTGCATGAGCCACGCTCCGGTGCCGTTGGACGCACAGAGGCGGCGCGCGGTGCGCCTGTTTGGAGGACGCAAGACGGTGATGCGCGAGGCCAACGGTGGCGTCTGCGAACCCGAGGCCTGCCACGAGTACCAGCAGCGCGAGTGCAACCTGACAGGCCGCTTCCTGTTCTTCGTGCCGGGCATCCGGTCGCTGAGCGCGTTCGAACTGCACACCACCAGCTTCTACGCGATGAACGCGGCGATCCAGAAGTTCGAGACCGTGGCCTTCCTGCGCGGCGGGCGGATCTCGGGTTTCCTGGACCGCCAGCGCACACCGTTTTTCCTGTCCAAGCGCCTGATGGAGGTGAGCCACATCGACCAGCAGGGCCGGGCCGTGAGGGTGCCGCAGTGGATCATCGATCTGGAAGCGCCGGTGGACGTCAGCGCGTTGCTGCGCGACCGCGAGGACGACGAGGCCGTGGTCGTGCAGGCGCATGCGGCCTGCGGCGTGCTCGAAGGCGAGCCCGCCGGGACGGTCGCGGCGGTCACCGATGCCGCGGTGGCCGATGGGGTCCCGTCTCGCGGCGAGCCGACGCTGGACAAGGTGTTGGCCCTGGCCGGCGGACACGGTGTCTCCGCCGCCGACTTCGAGAACTATGCGGCGAGGCGCTGGGGGCCGGGCTGGAAGCTCAACCCGCAGGGCCGGCGCCGGGCCTGGGACGAACTGGACCGCCACCGCAACGACGCGCCGGGCTACGTCGACAAGGTCGCCGCTGCTCTGCGGGAGGCGTCATGACCGCGCGCCGGCCGCTGCGGGTGGCGCACTTCTCCGACCTGCACTACGGGCCGCGCAACCTGACCGAGGCGGATCGGTGCTTTGGCGCCGCGATCGAGCGCGCCGTGCACGCCGGCGTCGATGTGGCGGTGATCTCCGGTGACAGCACCGACCACGCGCTCGATCTGCACTCGCCATCGGCGGTTGCGCTCGTCTCGCGGGTTCGGTGGTTGGCGGACCGTTGCCCCGTGCTGATGCTTCAAGGCACCTGGTCGCACGAGCCTCCGGGCACGCTGTCGGTGTTCAGAGCGCTGGGCGGGCGCCATGGGGTGCATGTTGCCGACCGGATCGGACAGGTCGCCTTGACCGCCGCGGGGGACTGGGTCGCCTCACCGGGATGGTGTTTCGACGCGCTGCCGGAGGGCTTGGTCGCGCTCTTCTCGTGCCTGCCGTCGGTGAACCGCGCGGCGATGGCCGTCGTCCTCGGGGTCGCCGACGCCGCCGCCGCGACAGGCGAACATGTGGCGACGCTGCTGCGCGGCTGGGCGCCGAGCCACGCGCTGGCGCGCCGGTGTGGCTTGCCGACCTTGCTCGTTTCACACGGCACGGTGTTCGGCTGCATCACGGAGCACGGCGTGCCGATGGCTGGCTTCGACCACGAGTTCACCACCGGCAGCCTGTTCGACGCGGGCGCGCAGGCGGTGCTGCTGGGTCACATCCACCGCCACCAGTGCTGGGAGCGCGACGATGGCGGTGGCCGGCGCTGCATCGCCTATGCCGGGTCGATCGGCAGGTTCCACCACGGCGAGGCAGGCGACAAGGGCTTCCTGCGCTGGCAGGTCGGGCCGGACTCCGCCGCGTGCCGCCTGGAGGCGACGCCGGCGCGCCGCACGGTCGACATCTGCTTCGACGGCAAGCCCGACCTCGCCGCGCTGCGCGCAGCACTGGTGGCGCAGCCGGTCGAGGGAGCCTGGGTGCGCCTGCGCTGGAGTGTTCCCGAGGAAGAACGCAACGACGTCGACCGGGCCGCGATGCGCGAGCTGCTGGCCGGCGCAGCGGGCGTGCAGTTCGAGGGGCGCATCGTGCCGGTGGTGCGCGTGCGTTCCGCCGGTATCGGCCAAGCCGGCGCCATGCGGGACAAGGTGGCCGCCTGGGCTGGCGTGGTCGGTGCGCGAGCCGAGCCGCTGTGGTCGTGTCTCGACGAACTCGCGGCGCACCGGACGCAGCGGATCGTGGACGATGTCCTGGCCGAGCCGCAGCCAACGGAGGCCGACGATGCACAGCGTGCCGATGGCGAGGTGGCGAGTGGCTTGAAGACACTGGAACTCGCGGGAGACTGCCTCGAGGTTTTCGCAGGAGCAAACGCATGAGAGTGCTTTCGCTGATGCTCAGGGGCTTTCGCGGCATCCGCGACGGCATGGGGCGGGATGTGCTGGAGCTGGACTTCGAACGCTTGGCGCCCGGCGCGGCGCTGGTGGCCATCGCCGGCGCGAACGGGCGGGGCAAGACCACCGTGATGGACAACCTGCACCCCTACCTGCTGATGCCGTCGCGGGCGTCGACGGGTGCACCCGGCGGCTTCTCGTACTACGAGCACGTCGTGCTGCCGGAGAGCGAGAAGACGCTGGTGTGGGAGATGGACGGTCGGCGCTATCGCTCGCAGCTGGTGATTCGGTGCGGCGGCCGGCGCCGGACCGAGGCCTACCTGTTTGCCTGGGAGGGCGGGGCCTGGCGGCCGGCCGTCATCGCCGACGGCACCGTATCGGATGGCCGCTGCGACAGCTACTCCCGTTGCGTGGAGTCGATCTGCGGCAGCGCGGAGACCTTCTTCACGTCGGTGTTCGCCGCGCAGGGGCGGCGCCACCTGAGCCAGTACCGCAACGCCGAGATCAAGGGGCTGCTGGCCGACCTGCTCGGGCTGGACGCGATCGGGCAGGTGGGAAGCCGGGCCCAGGAGGTCGTTCGCGGGTTGAAGGCGGGGTTGGGCGCGCTGCGGATGCAGCAGTCCGAGCTCGCTGTTGAAGAGCAGAGGGTGACGGCCGACCTGGCGAGGCTGCGCGGCGCCGAGCAGACCGTGGCCATGGCAGTGAAGGCATGTGACACGGCGAGGACCGGGTGCGATGCGGCCCGGCTGGCGCATGCCAGTCTGCTGGCCGAGCAATCCCAGTCTTCCGCCATGGGCGAGCAGCGCGCGCGGCTGGAAGACCGCCTGCGCCTCGCCGCGGCAGCCCTGCAGCGATCGGAGGCGGAGTGGCAACGGCAGCAGGACGACCTGCGTGAGCGGAGCGAACGGCTCGACCGACGCGTGGCTCAGCGCATTGCTGGCGCCAAGGCGCAGCGCGACGCAACCGAAACCCGGCTCCGTCGCTGTGCCGCGCTTCTGGCGGACTCGGCACGTGTCGCCCGCGCAGACCGGCGATTGCCGCTCGCGCGGCAAGTCGCTGCCGCATGGCAGGCGCGCGTGGACCAAGCGCGCGGCCTGGTCGAGCAGGCGGGCCGGGCGCGCGATGCGTTGAGCCACGCCAGGCAGCGGCTCGGCGCGGTGGAGCAGTCGGCCGGACAGGCCGCGCTGCGGGGGCAGGAGCTCGACCGCCGCTTCGGTCTGACCGGGTCTGTGCCATGCACCGGCCTGCCGTTGCAAGGCCGCTGCCAGTTGCTCGGTGACGCCCGAGAGGCCGCCGCCTTGATGCCATCGGCTCGTGGCGAGATCGAACGACTCGCGCGAGAGAGGGCGCAGCTGCTGCGCGATATCGAGCCGTTGGAGCAGCATGCGGCGCAGGCGCAGACCGCCACGCACGCACTCCGAAAAGCTGAACGTCGAGCCGCCATCGCTGCCATCAGGGAGACCGCCCTCGGCGCGCTGGCAGGGCGAGAGGCAGACCTGCAGCGGGCCCGGGAGGACCACGCGGCGCTGATCGAGGAAGTGAAGGCGTTGCAGCTGGCCGCTGCCGCCGGCGAACCGGATGACGAGCGCACCGAGCGGCAGGCCATCGCTGCCGGAAGGGAGGAGTCCGAGCGGCAGCGGCAAGCCAGGCGCGAGACGCATCGCGCCGACAGCATTGCCACCGAACAGATGCTGGCGTCATTACCACCCCGCTTCGACACGCGGCGGCTGGCAGAAGCAGCGGCGCATGTCGTCGCGGCCCAGTGCCGCCTCGAGGGAGCTGAGCGTGCCCATGCCACCGCGCTCGCGGACTTGCACAGGCGCCAGGCTGCGGAGGTCGAGCGTTCGCGTCAAGAGGCACGGCGAGCGGCTCTCGGCGCGCGCATCGACCGCGTTCAAAACCGCCTGGCCGACTGGCTGCTGTTCGCGCGCTGCATGAGTCACGACGGCCTGATCGCACTGGCGATCGAAGACGCAGGCCCCGCGCTGTCAGGACTGGCCAACGACCTGCTGCTCGCCTGCTACGGCGCGCGCTTCACGGTGGCGATCCGCACCCAGGTCGAAACGGCAAAGGGGGAGGCGCGCGAGGGGTTCGACATCGAGGTTCACGACAGCGAGTCCGGTGATGCCAAGAGCGTCGCGCTGATGAGCGGCGGCGAACGGGTGTGGATCAACGAGTGCCTGACGCGCGCGGTGGCGCTCTACCTCGCGCAGCAGTCAGGGCGGCGCTACGGGACGCTGTTCTGCGACGAGGCCGATGGTGCGCTGGACGCCGACCGCAAGCGCATGTTCATGGCGATGAAGCGCGAGGTTCTCAAGCTGGGTGGGTACGAGCGCGAGTTCTTCGTGTCGCAGACGCCCGAACTGACGGCGATGGCAGATGCGGTGGTCGACCTGGACGGGATGGCCATCCATGGCGAGCGGGATCGCCGCGAAGCAGTTGCCGCGGGTGTCGTGGGCGACGAGGGGAAGCCAAGCCCGTAGCGGGCTGCCTTCCCCTTCGGATCGCTTGCCGCGGTGTCAGCCCAACAGCTCCGTCATGGCCCCGTCGGGCGCGTGCTCCACGATCCGGTTGCCGGCGCGATGGACGCTGTCCGCGACGACGGCATCAATCATGGAGGGCGGCACCGTCACGTCGAACTCCTCCAGTCGCCGAACCACCGTCGCGATGTCGTGCCAGTCGGCTGCCGGTTCATCCAGACTGCTGTAGGCGGGCTCGTCGGCATCGGCTCCCGGGCCATCGTCCCAGAACTGCAGGAAGAACTCGTTCAGCGGCCGGTCGTAGCCCATCACGACGAGCATTGGGTCTCCAGCCCGAGCCGTGCGCAAGTGATG
Source organism: Rubrivivax sp. (assembly GCA_016790435.1). Lineage (GTDB taxonomy): Bacteria > Pseudomonadota > Gammaproteobacteria > Burkholderiales > Burkholderiaceae_C > Rubrivivax. The sequence continues at coordinate 12,815 of JAEUPE010000132.1, forward strand.
CCGGCTCATGGCTCCGCCCCGGGATCCTCGAAGCATTCGATGCCTTCGACCGTGGCGCCGTGCACGTCGAACTTGAGCCAGACGATCCCCGCGCGCTCGGCCAGTTCGAACAGTCGGGCGAGATCGGCTTCCAGTGGCGTGTCGTAGCGGGGCACGCCGACATAGACGAAGCCCCCGGTGAGTGTCGGATAGGCATTCACGGACAACTGGTCCTCCTGCAGAAGTTGGCGCGTGGCCGGTGAAAGGTGCGAGGTCGACAGCGCGACGAGCGGCTCCGCGAGCTCGCGCAGACGGGTCAGGACGGGTTCGCTCATGACACCCTCCCGGCTGGCTGGAGGGGCGGGCTCGACGGCGCCTTCGCGCGCAGGTTGAAGTCGATGCCGCAATCGCGGCAGCGGTACCAGCGCAGGCGGCCGAGTTGGCCGAGCGGCATGCCCCAGCCCGGGCAGACCGGGCAGGCGGGCGGTTGCGGCGATGTGCCGGTGAACATGGTGTTGCTCCTTCTTCGATCGGAAGGGGCGCCCGCCCGCAAGGGCGATGGCGCCCCCTCGGGGTTGTCGACAGCGGCAGGTGATGCCGCGGATCAGATCAGTCCGCGTTCCGCGAACGAAACGCACTGGTCGCCCGCCACGACGAAGTGGTCGAGGACCCGGACATCTACCAGCGCCAGCGCTGCCTTGAGAGACTGCGTCAGGAACTCGTCGGCACGGCTAGGCTCGGGCGAGCCGCTGGGGTGGTTGTGCGCCAGCGCCACCGCGGCGGCGTTGCGCTCCAGCGCGCTCTTGACGATCTCTCGCGGATAGACCGAGGTCTGTGTCAGCGTGCCGCGGAACATCTCCACCGCGCTTAGCAGCCGGTTCTGGGCATCGAGAAACAGCACGATGAAGACCTCGTGCTGCAGCCCGGCGCAGTGCAGGCGCAGCCAGTCGCGCAGCGTCTGCGGTGAGTTCATCACCGGGCCTGCGCTCAGCTGCGCGCGCAGGTCGCGCATCAGCAGTTCACGTGCCACGCCGAGCTTGTGTTCCAGCAAGGGTTCGCTCGCCTCGCTGGCGACGGCGGCGGTGCCGAAATAGGGGGATTCGAGGTCGTTGACCTGACCGGCGCGCGGATGGTCGGTGGGCACGACGGGAGCGAGCAAGGCGCCGATCAGTTCGGCGCGCGACAGGGCAGAGAAGTTCTGCATGGCGTTCTCCTAGGGTTCATCGAATGGACGAAGGGGAACGCCGCCCCAGCCGGGAACAGGTTCCCGAGCGGGTGGCGCCGAGAGGGCGCCGAAGGGGGCAGGTGACGACTGCTACGCCTGGCTGCGCCAGGACCTCCTGTGGGAGGGCTTGATCTCGCGATCGAGTGCCGCGTCAGTGTCGTCGGGTCGGCGCTCGGTGGGCACCGTGGCGACACGAGCGCCATCCGAGCAGGCCGGCGGAAACGGGGGAGTTCTGCGTGGCGCCGGTGCTCGGTGTCGCGTCGCGTGCCCGCAACGCGGCGACATCTGGGTGCGGCTCCAGTCGCAGCGTGATGCGACTGGAGTCGAGGCGGCGAAGAATGTATCGCCGGAGCCTGTTTTGCGCTTGCACATGGGTCCCGCTCGGCGCGAGCATGGCAGCGAGACCCTTGTCTGCGTGCCCGCCATGATCCGCCTTGGAACCCACATCCGCCTGACCCGGCCCGAAGCCGTGCGCCTGTTCCGGCTCACCGATATCGAGCCGGTGAACATCCGCACGGCCGCAGACCTGGACGCCTATGTGGCCCGCTGCAAGGCGCACTACTGGGGCCGATCGCGCGACACGCAGTTCCTGCACTGGCTGATCGACCAGGAGCGTGCCCGGCTCGAAGCCGCGGCGTAGAAAGGAAGCCCCGAAGCACGAAGGCTTCGGGGCGAGGGGGTGACGTCAGGCCGTGCGCGCCGCCAGGGGTGCCGGCGACGTGGCGTCCGGCGAGGACGAGCCGGGGGCGTTGCGGTCGAAAGCGTCATGCGCGTGCGCGATGTCGGTGTCGCGCCGAAGCTGCCGCACCTTCGCCGCGGCGGGTTCGCGCCGCTTCTCGGGCAGGCACTCGACGAGCAGGTCGATGGCCCGCGAGGTCTTCCGCCCCAGGGCTCGCATCGGCTCGGCAACAAGCACCCGGCAAACCTGCCGGACGAACTGCCCGATCCGCTTGTTGCGCTGCGTACGCGCTTTGTGCGCGCGGAGTGATTCGCGGCAGCTCAGGTAGAGCGCGAGGTGGTCGTGCCGCGCCTGCGCGTCGGCATCGAGCTGGGCCAGCACTTCGGCGGCGATGTCGGCACGTCCGACCTGCCGGTAGAAGCGGACCCAGGCGCGCTCTTCCTCGATCTCCACGGCCGAGCGCTTCGCCTTGCGTGGAGCCGGGTAGGGTCTGTCGTTCAACATGGGGTGGACTCCTTGGTCGGCGAGCGCACCGGCACCCCGAGGGGAGACGGTGGGCTCCCCTGGTTGGAAGATTGCCGACGAATCGGCATCGATCGCGGCGGTACGTGCATTGCTGGCCTCGTCGGGCGAGTGGCCGGCCGTGTGACCAGGCGACTCGCCGACGAATGCACTCTCACGCCGCGGCCGGTCGCAGCAGGGCGGCCAGGCGCGGTGGCAGCGGGATCTGCGCGCAAACGCGTCCCGACCCTCCGAGCAGCACGCCGACAGGCCGTGGCGCTCTCGTTGCTTGACTTGCACACATGGCAGTTCTCCTTCGTGAAGCGAAGGGGAACGCCGCTCCCGTCGGGGAACATGGTTCCCCGTCTGGGATGCTTCGGCCTGGGTAGGTCGAAGCGACTGGATGGCGAGCCACGGCCCCATGGGGGTGTGGTTCGCCATGAAAGGAAGGCCCGCGGTCTCTCGATCGGGGCCTTGCTCTGTGCCGGGCATGACGCTGCTTGCGCAGCGCATGTCGGCGCTGGTGAAGCGCACACGTCGGCGGCTTCATGCACTCAGGCGCCCGCACGGTGGCAGGAGCCGTTGACGGGCCGCATGGAGCGGCCTGACCAGGCAGGGCCCGGTGCTCGGGGGCGGGTAACGACCGCAACGCCAGCGAGGCTGGACTTCAGCGCAGCCGAGGCTGTCGGTGAAGGCTTTGCAGGCACGATGCCCACAGGTAGCGAGGCGAGTGTTGACCGCTGGCCCTGCCAAGGCAATGGCATCGGTGCGGGTGTCGGCGGCCGCCATGCGCAAACGCGAGCCTTCGTCGTCGCTTTGACATGGCGGAATCCGTCAGCCTCGTCCGCGACAATCAAGCCGATGGTCAAGCTTGCCAAAGACTTCCGCTCGTTTGCCGACTTGGCCGCCGCCTACGAGCGCGACCGCGACTACCGCATCGTGCGGATGCCACGTCCCGGCTCGGATGTGGCGATCGTGGCGCCGCATGGCGGCAGCATCGAAGCGCGCACCTCGGACATCGCCCGAGACATGGCCGGTCAGGAATTCAACCTCTATCTGTTCGAAGGGCTGCTGAAGGCCGGCAACTTCGCTGCGCTGCACTTGTCGAGCCATCTGCTCGACGAACCGAGCTGTCTGGATCTGCTGCGGGCTTGCCGGTCCGTGATCAGCGTGCATGGTTGTGGCCATGCGGGAGAGATCGTGCTGATGGGCGGGCGGGATGTCGCCCTGCGGGAGTCGATCGGCGCGCGCCTGCACGCCTTCGGTGTCACCTGTGAGGCCGCGCCCGCCGGGCTCGACGCCGCGGATCCCATGAATGTCTGCAATCGGGGGCGCGGCGGAACCGGCGTGCAGTTGGAGGTGTCGCTTGAGCTGCGGCGTTCGCCGCGCCGATCCCTGCTGGTGCGCGCCGTTCGCGAGGCGCTGCTGGCCGCACCGGTCTGAGGGCAGGAGGTGGGACGGCCACTGGAACTGACGTGATCGAGGGACCCGCATCTTCAGGCGGCCATCGGAAGGCGCCACTGCCACGCGCCGTGGGGCGCTTCGCTGTCGAAGACCCGGAGGTTGCGGAACTACTCGACCTCTCGACAGGCCGCTGCGAGCGGCATGCCGACGTCATCGGTGATGACTACGAGAAGGCACTGCAGCTGCGCATGCAGCTGCAGACTGACCTCCGGCGCGAGCAGCCGCGGTATGTGTGCGCCATGTGCATGACACCGGTCTACCTGGTGTCGCGCCCGGAAGGGCGCAAGTTCTTCTTTCGGCACTCTCTGGAAGATGGCCGCTGTTCGGCGGTGACCCGTGGCCTGCTGTCGCAGGACGAGATCGACGCTCGCAAGTACAACGGCGCGAAGGAGAGTTGGCTGCACCTCGAGATGAAGTCATGGATCGCGGCCTGCCTGCACGCCGATCCGCGTTTCTCGGAGGTGGTGGTGGAGGGGCGGTGGACCGGATCGTTCTCCGGCGAGTGGCGCAAGCCTGACGTGCGCGCCTCGTACGGCGGGATCCGGGTCGCATTCGAGATCCAGCTGTCGACGACTTACATCAACGTCATCGCGCAGCGTCGTGAGTTCTACCGTCAGGAAGGCGGGCTGCTGTTCTGGGTCTTCGCACAATTCGATATCGGCGCACGCCGCCTGACCCAGGAAGATGTCTTCTACAACAACAACCGCAACGCATTCGTCGTCACCCAGGTGACGCGGGACGAGTCGCTGCGCCAGCGCCGGTTCATGCTGGAGTGCATCTGGGCCGAGCCGACGCTGGGCGGGGGCGTCAGCGAGTTGCGCTGCGAACTCGTTCCCTTCGACGCGCTGACGCTTGATGCCGGAACACAGCGCGCCTACCACTTCGACTTCGATCGTGAGCGAGACCGGATTGCCAAGGAGGTTCGCGAACGCAAGATGGCCCGTCTGAAGCCACTGCGCGACAAGTTCGAGGCCTGGTACACGGCCCATGCCACGACCAGCGAGGACGACAACAAGACCTGGGGACAGCTGCGCCGCGACTGTGCCGGCGAAGGTGTTGCGCTCCCAGAGTACCCCGGGATGCTCCCACGAGGTCTGCTCAACGTGCTGTATTCGACGAAGCATGGCCGCGTGATCGGATGGGACTACTCGAACTTCATCCAGATCGCTCACCACGTCGAACCGGGACTGCGTCAGTACCTTCACTACTTTCGGGCAGCGTTGAAGGCCTTCGAGCGAGCGGAGCTGATCCGCTCTGAAGACCTGTCCGGCAAGTGGGCGGCCAAGGTCGCGGAGTACAAGGCTCGCATCGCCCAGGGCGACGCAGCCTACAAGGCGGACAAGACGCACGATGCGCTGGTCAGGTTGCTGTTTCCGGAACTGTTTGCGGACGAGCCGGCCTGAGGGCCGCGCCCCTGACCTGGTCCGATCCAGCAGATGCACCGGTTGCGTCTGCCGCTCGTGCAGTCGCCCGGCACTTGTTGGCGCCATCCCTCATGGGAACCTGAATCCACGGGCCGATGTCGCGCCCGTCCTCATTCAGGAGCCCCCATGAAACTCTCCAAACAGGAGCTGGAAGCCGTGATCGCGGCTTCACCTCGCAGCTTCGTTCCCTTCGACAAGCTCGTGCTGTCGCCGACTTACCAGGCGCGGCCCGAGAACCCGGCGGCGCCGCTGCCGCTCAGCGAACTGGCCGCGTCCATCGAGGCCGCGGGCCTGCTGCACAACCTGGTCGTCGTGCGCGGCGCGCGTGGCCTGCACGAGGTCTGCGCCGGCGGGCGGCGCCTGCGCGCGATGGCGTTGCTGGTGGAGCAGGGCCGCTGGGCAGAGAACCAGCCGGTGCCGGTGCTGGTGGTGCCGGCGGAACAGGCACTGATGGCCAGCCTGATCGAGAACGTCGAGCGCGAGGCCTTGAATCCGGCCGATGAGTTCGCGGCCTTCGCCCGGCTCATCGACGGCGGCCGCTCGGTCGAGGACGTGGCGGCCGCCTTCGGCGTCACGCCGCAGGTCGTGAAGCGCCGGCTCAAGCTGGCGGCGGTGTCGCCCGCGTTGCTGGCGCTGTTCCGTGAAGGCGGGATCGGGCTGGACTGCCTGATGGTGTTGGCTTCGCTCGATGACCCGGCGCGACAGGAGCAACTGTGGCAGCAGTTGCCCGAGTGGAACCGCAGCGCAGATCAACTGCGCCGGCTGCTGACCCGCGGCGAGGTCGAGTCAGACAGCGACGGCGTGGCGATCTTCGTCATGCTGCCCGTCTACGAAGCCGCGGGCGGCCCGCTGCGGCGCGACCTGTTCAGCGACGACGACAAGGCCTACCTGCAGGATGCCGCGCTGCTCGAACGGCTGGCACTGGACAAGCTGCAGCAGCCGGCAAGCGAGGTCGCCGCCGAAGGCTGGAAGTGGGTCGACGTACGGGCCCGGTACGTCTACGAGGACTACGTTCGTCACGGCGAGGTGCGCCGCGCGCGTCAAGCGCCGAGCGCAGAGGAGGCGACGCGCCATGCGCAGCTCGAAGCGGAGCTGGAAGCGCTGCACGCGCGCATGGAGGCCATTTCCGACGACGATGGCGACGAGAACGAGTACGCCGCGCTGGAGGCCGACGACGAACGGATGCAGGCCGAACTGAACGCCATCGACGAATCGCTGACCGTTTTTCCAGTGGACCTGATGGCGCAGGCCGGATGCGTGGTGTACGTGGGATCGCGGGGAACGGTCGAGGTCAAGCGCGGGCTGGTCCGGCCGGTGGATCGCGATGCGGTCGTGCACGCGGCAAGGCAATCCACGCGCGGCGAGTCGACGTCGAGCACGAGTGGACCGCGCGACTGCCGACCGACGGCACGGCCTTGCTGCCCTGGCTGCTGGCACAGGAGCGAGCCACCGTGATCGAGCTGCTGACATTCCTCGTCGCGGCGAGCGTCACCGGGGTCGAGGGCGCCGAGCGTGAACGCCAGAGCACGGACGCGCTGGCCGAGGCGCTCGGGCTCGACATGCGGCGCTGGTGGAAGGCCAGTGCCGACTCGTACTTCAGCCATGTGTCGAGAGCGACGACGCTCGCCGCGGTCATCGAGGCCGCAGGCGCGAATGCCGCCGCTCCGTTGGCCGGGCTGAAGAAGGATGGGGCGGCTGCGGGTGCCGAGCAGGTCCTGGCCGCGACGGGCTGGCTGCCCCGTTGCCTGCGTCCCCCGCCGCAGCGGCCCGAAGTGGTCTGTACTCGGCTTGACAGCATGGGACGCGGGCGCCGTGTCCGGCGAAGAACAGAGCACCGAGGACACGGCCGGCGAACTTGCCCAGTGATTGCCTGCCTGGGCGGCGGACTCTGTCAAGCACGCCGCCCGCCTGCGACGTGGCCATCACAGGCTCCGGCATCGGCGACACGGCGAACAGGGCATGTCGCCATGGCGTCCTCACGGCGTCGATGTGGAGCGGTCGGACACGGTCATGGCGGCGAGTTCCGCGACGTCAGGCGCGGCGCCTTCGCCGGCGAGTCGGCCGGCGGTTTGCTGCGCACAACGGCGGACTGGCCCAAGTACGCGTTCGTGATCTGCGGTCGGCCATGGCCGAGCAGGGCGGACACGTGTCGCCTCGCGGCGCCGTCGGTGTCTGCCGCGACGCCCTGGCCACCAGCCACCGGCGGCAGCGAGCCGGTCTGTTCGGCGTAGCGGCTTGCCGCGAACTGGTGTCGCAGGCCGTGCGGGACCACGCGCAGATCGCGCTTCGTGATACCGAAGCGCTCCATCACGTAGCGCAGCCGGCGCAGCGCCTGGACCAGGGTCAGGTTCGGGTCGCCGACGCTGCCTTGCATGCCCTTGGCGACGTGGCACGCGTAGGTGATGGCGTGGCGGCACAAGGCATCGTCGATCGGCACGTAGCGCTGCCGCCCACCCTTGGTGCCGCGGTGGGTGTCGAGGTACTGGGCAACTCCGCTCGCCTTTTCCCCAACCGATCCTGACGCGCCTTCGGCCTGGCGCGCGGTCGCCACGTCGACGTGCGGGCGCAGCATGAGGCTCTCCTTGAACCGCAGGCCGAAGGCCAGCATCAGCCAGAGGCTCGCCGCCGCATGCACGTCGTAGGCCTCGACATCGCGGATCACC
>JAEUPE010000198.1 GCA_016790435.1 Rubrivivax sp.
CGAGGGCGCCCTGCGCCAGGCCCACGGCCTGCGCGCCGATGGTCGGCCGGTTGAGGTCGAGCGCGCGCATGCTGGCGGTGAAGCCCTTGCCCTCCTCGCCGACGAGGTTCTCGATCGGCACGCGCACGTTGTCCAGGAAGATGGGCGTGTTCGGCGCGCCGCGCCATCCCATCTTGCGCTCGTGGCGGCCGAAGGTGACGCCCTTCATCTTCTTCGGCTCGATGACGAAGGCGCTGATGCCCCTCGCGCCCCTTGGGGCGCGATCGGGATGCTCGCCGCGCTCCGCCCCGTCGGTGCGCGCCATCAACACGATGTAGTCGGCCTCGCAGCCGTAGCTGCACCACTGCTTGCGGCCGTTGATGACGTAGCTGTCGCCGTCGCGAACGGCCTTGGTCGTCATCGCGCTCACGTCGCTGCCGGCCTGCGGCTCGCTCATCGCAATGGCGGTGACGACGCCGCCCTGCGCGATCTTCGGCAGGAAGCGCTGCCGCTGCTCTTCGCTGCCGAAGTGCAGCAGCGGCATGACGAACATCGTGTTCAGCCCGGCGATGCTGGCGATGGGCGGGCTGAAGCGCGAGATCTCCTCGCGCGCGATGCACACCATCGTCAGGTTGCCCTCAGGGCCGCCGTACTTCTCCGGCACCCACAGCTGCATCAGCCCCATCTCGCCGAACAGCCTGACGAGTTCGGTCGGGAAGCGGTCGGTCTCGTCGACCTCGGCCGCGATCGGCGCCACATGCTTCTCGGCCATGCGGCGCACGCTGTCGCGAAAGGCGTTCTGTTCTTCGGTGAATGGCATTCGATGTCCCCGTGCGCATGCGAGCCGGCCCCGCGCCACGCTGACTCGCAGACTAAGCGGCACGCAGGTGGCGACCAATTCAGGACCCGGCACAGGATCTGTGCGCCCGGCGCCACGCTCGGCCGGCGACATCGGGCAGCATCGCGGCATGAACCCGCCTGCCCCACCCGCCAATGAGAACCGGGCCCTCGCCGGCCTGCGCGTGCTCGACTTCTCCATCATGCTCGCGGGGCCCTATTGCGCAAGGCTGCTCGCCGACCTCGGGGCCGACGTCGTCAAGATCGAGCCGCCCGAAGGCGACGACATGCGGCTGCGCCACCCGCTGCGCGCCGACGCCGAAGGCCGGCGCCACAGCACCTACTTCGGCCAGCTCAACGCCGGCAAGCGCAGCCTGGCGCTCGACCTCAAGCGCCCGGAGTCGGTGGCGCTCATCAAGCGGCTCGTCCTGCAGGCCGACGTGGTGGTCGAGAACTTCCGTCCCGGCGTCATGCAGCGCCTGGGGCTCGGCGCCGACGTGCTGCGGGCGTTGAACCCGCGGCTCGTGTTCTGCTCGATCTCGGGCTATGGGCAAGGTGGCGCCAACGCCGACCGTGCGGCCTACGCGATGCTCGTGCAGGCAGAGAGCGGCTTCGAGCGCACGCTGGCGCGCTGGGCCGCCGGCGGCGCGCACGGCGGCCGGCCGGTGCCCACCGCCACCTTCGTCGCCGACCTGCTGGGCGGGCTCTACGGCTTCGCTGCCATTCAGGCAGCGCTCGTGCAGCGCGCGCGCACCGGCGAAGGCCAGGTGATCGACGTGGCGCTGATGGACTCGATGCTCAACCTGCTGGTCTACGAGTTGCAGGAGGCGCAGTTCCCGCTCAAGGCGCCGCGTCCGATCTACGGGCCGGTGGCGGCCGCCGACGGCGACGTGCTCATCGCGCCCATCACCGAGCGCAACTTCCAGGCGCTGGCCGAGGTGACGCAGCTGCCGGCCCTGCGCGAAGACCCGCGCTTCGCCACGCTGCAGGTGCGCAGCGCAAACTGGCCGGCGATGATGGCCGTGGTGGAGCAATGGACGCGCCCGCGGCCGGTGGCCGAGGTGGTGCGATTGCTCGAAGCCGCCGGCGTGCCCTGCGCGCGATACAACGATCCCGGCGACTGTCTGGCCGACGAGCACCTGCAGGCCCGTGGGGTATTCGCACAGGTCGAGGACGCCGCCGGTGCGTTCACCGGCGTCAATGCGCCGTGGAGGATGTCGAGCGGTGGCTCAGCCATCGGTGGCCACGTCGCATCGGTCGGCGAACACACGGTGGCCGTGCTGCGCGAGTGGCTCGACCTGCCCGCCGAAGAGATCGACCGGCTGCGCGCCGTGCACACCACGCGATGACTAGTCCGCGCCGGAGAAACCGCTGCCACGCGGATCGGGCGCGGCTGTCAAGTGGCAACCTCAGCGCAGCGCCTCGATGCGCGCTGGCACGAACTTGTGCCACGGCGTGCCCGCGAACGCGTCGCGGTCTTCGCTGCGCGTGAGCTCGTTCGGGGGCGTGCTCTCCAGCGTGGTGCCGTCCGCCCCGGGGAAGTCCGTGCCCTGCCCGTTCGGCAGCGACACGTGGCCCGCCTGCATGCGGTCGGAGACCTCCACCGCCACCTCCGTGCCACCACGCTGCGTGGTGAGCCGCACGCGGTCGCCGCTGGCCACGCCGAGGCGGCGCGCGTCGTCCGGGTTCATGCACAGCGCGCCCTGTCGGTCCTTGCGGCGCCAGTCGGGGTTGCGGATGATGGTGTTGGCCGTGTACGAGCGCCGCTCGCCGGCCGAGAGCACGAAGGGATGGTCGGCCGGCGCCCGGGGCGCGGGTTCGTGCTGCAGGCCGCGCAGCTCGTCGAAGAACTCGGGCAGCGCGAGCTGGATGCGGCCGTTCGGCGTGGCGATGCGGCGCACGGACTCGCTCCAATCGTCGACGCTGAAGATGAGCCCGGAAGGCGCCGCGAGCATGGCGTCGAAGAGCGCATCGGCCACTTCGCCGGGGTCCTTGGCTTGCGCACCGATGCCGGCGCGTTGAATCGATGCACGCTGGTGCTTGACGGCCAGTTGGCACACGCCCCACAGCGCCGCCCCTTCGGCCAGGCCCGGTGGCAACAGGTCGCCGATGGCTCGGTACAGCAAGGCCGGCGTCACGGCGGCTGCCTGCGGGTTGGCAGCGACGAGCTCGCCGAAGGCGCGCCGGAACGCGGGCCGCCCCTGTGCCCAGGCGGCACGCAGGCCGGCCACCGCATCGGCCGGCAGGGCCCCCATCTGCTCGAGCAGGCGCGCGTGCAACTCGGCCTCGGAGAAGAGGCTCGAGGGCGGCGGCAGCAAGGCGCGGCGCAGGTGGAACACGTTGCGCGGGAACTCGAAGTTGAAGAACGTGGCCTCGGCCTTCTCAAGCTGGCTGGCCACGGGCAGCACGTAGTGCGCCAGGCGCGCCGTCTCCGTCATGGCCACGTCCACCACCACCAGCAGTTCCAGCGCCGCCAGCGCCTCGCGCATGCGCGGTGCATCGGCCAGAGAGTGCGCCGGGTTGGCCGACTCCACCCACATGCCGCGGAAGCGCTTCGGGTGCACGCCGAGGATCTCGTCGGGCAGGCTGTTGCACGGCATCAGCCCGCCGATGATGGGCGCGCCGGTCACCGGCGTGCGCTTGATCGAGCTCGGGCCGGTGGCCGCCGCCACCAGCGGCACCATCGCGGTGGGCCGGTACATCGCGCCGGGCTTGCCGAAGTGGCCGGTGATCACCATCAGCAGGTGGTGCAGGTACGAGACGAGCGTGCTGTGGCGGTTCATCTGCACGCCCAGGTCCTCGAAGCTCGCGACACTGGCGGCGCGGGCGATGCGCCGGGCCGCGTCGCGCACCCCGGCCTCGTCGACACCGGCCTTGGCCGCGTACCCGGCCACGCTCAAGGCGCTGAAGAGCGGCAGCACTTCGTCCAGGCCGTCGGCATGCTGCTGCAGCCACGCGGTCGCGACGAGGCCCTCCTGCACCACCGTGGCCAGCATGGCGGCGAGCAGGAAGGCGTCGCCGCCCGGGCGCACGGCGAGGTGCATGTCGGCGAGGTCGGCCGTCTCGCTGCGGCGCGGGTCGATGACGATGAGCGTGCGCTGGGGGTCGCGCGAGATCTCGCGCAACGTGACGCGCGCCCGCGGAATGCCGTGCGAGTGCCACGGGTTCTTGCCGATGAGCAGCGCCACCTCGCAGTGCTCGAAGTCCGAGCGCACGATGCCGCCGAACATGCAGCCGGCGACGTAGATGGCGCCCGTCTTCTCCTGCGCCAGTGCGCTCGACTGGTAGCGCATGCCGAGGGCCGCGCGCGTGGCGCGGCTGTAGACGCCGGGCAGGTGGTTGCCCTGGCCGCCACCGCCGTAGTAGAGGATGCTGCTGCCGCCATGGGCGCGGGCGATGGCCGCGGCGCGCTCGGCCACTTCGCGCAAGGCGGTATCCCAGTCGATCTCGTCGAAGCCGCCGTCGGCGCGCCGGCGCAGCGGGCGCGTCAGCCGGTGCGGGCCGTTCTGGTAGTAGTCCACGCGCGAGGCCTTCTCGCAGGCGTAGCCCTGCGAGACGGGGTGCGCGTCGTCACCGCGCACACGCACCAGGCGGCGGCCGCCTTCGCCGCCGAGCTCGACCTCGATGCCGCAGTTGCACTCACACAGGATGCAGGCCGAGGGCAACCAGGGCGCGCGGCCGTCCTCGGCGGCAGGGTTCGTCGTCTGCGGCGTGGGGGGGTCATGGCGTGTCTCCGTGGGGCTCGAAGCTGGAAGATGGCGCGCGCGCGGCCGCTGACGAACGGCCAGGCGCACGCGCGGGCCAATTCACTATAATTTCTATATGCACATTGGCAAGCACCCATGAAGCGCGCCACGATCGGCGAACGGCCGTGCCCAGTGGCGCGCGGCGCCGCGGAGCTGGCCGACGCCTGGACCTTCCTCATCCTGCGCGAGCTGTTCCTCGGCAACCGGCGCTTCGAAGGCATCCGCCTGCACACCGGCATGTCGCCGCGCTCGCTGGCGCTGCGCCTGGGCAGGCTCGTGGAGCAGGACATCCTCGAGAAGGTGCCCGCCCGCGAGGCGCCCGCCTTCCACGAGTACCGCCTCACGCCCAAGGGCCTGGACCTGTGGCCCGTGCTCGTGACCCTGCGCCAATGGGGCGAGCGCTGGGCCGGCCCCTGGGGGCGCGGCGGCCCGCCGCTCGCGCTGATGCACCGGGGCCACGACCACCGCCTGCACGCGGTGCTCACCTGCGCCGAGTGCGGCGTGCCCGTGGACGCGCGCTCCGGCCAGGTGGTGCCGGCCCCTGCAGCCCTGCGCGAGCGCGCGGCCTTCGCGGCCGAAGTGGCCCAGGCCACGCCACGGCGGGCCCGATGAGCGGTGCGGGCACGGCGCCAACGCCGTCCAGCGCGCCCGGTGCGCCCACGCCTGGCGCGTCTGGTGCGCCCTCGTCGGCCCAGAGCCTGAACCGCGGCCCCATCCTGCCGACGCTCGTGCGCCTGGCCGTGCCCAACGTGCTGGCCATGGTGCTCACCGTGCTCGTGGGCATCGCCGAGACCTACTACGTCGGGCGCCTGGGCACGACGCCACTGGCCGCCATGGCGCTCGTGTTCCCGTTCGCCATGCTGACGCAGATGATGTCGGCCGGTGCCATGGGAGGTGGCGTCTCGTCGGCCGTGAGCCGCGCGCTGGGCGCCGGCCAGCCCGAGCGCGCCGCCGCGCTGGCACGCCACGCGGTGGCCATCGGCGCTGTCGCTGGCATCGTCTACACCGCCTTGTTCCTCGCCTGCGGCGAGATGTTCTACGGCTGGCTCGGTGGCCGCGACGCCGTGCTGGCGGAAGCTGCGCGCTACTCGGCCGTGCTCTTCAGCGGCGCGTTGCTGGTGTGGCTGGCCAACACGCTGGCCTCTGTGCTGCGCGGCACGGGCAACATGCGCGTGCCCTCGGTCACCATCGTGCTGGCCGCGGTGCTGCAGATCGCGCTCGGCGGGCTGCTCGGCCTCGGCGCGGGGCCGGTGCCCTCGTTCGGCATGGTCGGCGTGGCGGTGGGGCATCTCGTCGCCACGGCGGCGATGGTGGCGGTGCTGTGGTGGTTCCTGGCCAGCGGCCGTGCCCGAGTTCGGTTGCGCTGGCGCGGCCCGCGGCTGGAGCAGGCCTTGCTGGCCGACATCCTGCGCGTGGGCGCGCTGTCGTGCGTCTCGCCGGTCATGTCGGTGCTGACGGTGCTCATCTTCACCGGCCTCATCGCCCACCTCGGCGTGCTGCCGCTGGCGGGCTACGCCATCGGCCAGCGGCTGGAGTTCCTTCTCGTGCCCATCTCCTTCGGCATCGGTGTCGCCTCGGTGCCGATGGTCGGCATGGCCATCGGCGCCCACGACGTGGGCCGCGCCCGCCGCGTGGCCTGGACGGCCGGCCTTCTGTCGGCCCTGAACCTGGCGCTCATCGGCGGCACGGTGACGCTCTGGCCCGACCTGTGGGCGCGCCTGTTCACGTCGGACGCGGCCGTGCTCGATCACGCGCGGCAGTACCTGCGCACGGTCGGTCCGGCGTTTCCGCTGTTCGGGTTGGGCCTGACGCTGTACTTCGCTTCGCAAGGCGCGGGCCGCGTGCTGGGGCCCGTGTTGGCCGGCCTGCTGAGGTTGCTGCTGGTGGCCGGCGTGGGCGCGTGGCTCGCCGGGCGAGAGGCGAGCCCGGCGGCCTACTTCGTGTTGGTGGCCGGCGCCATGGTGGCTTATGGGCTGGCCACCGCGCTGGCCGTCAAGCTGACGCCATGGCAGCCCGCTCACAGGCGGGCGTCGGCCTGAACGCGGCTCCTTCGGCGAGAACCGTGCGAGCGCGGCGCGCGCCCGCGGCTCAGAAGCTCACGCGCACGCCGAGTCCGCCGGCCCACAGCGCCGTGCGCGGCACCGCCGCGTCGGGGCGCGGCCAGAAGTGCCCGATCACGACTTCGCCCACCAGCCAGTCGCGCAGGAACGGCTGCTCCCATTTCAGCAGAACGCCCGCATCGTCGAGCGGCGGGCCCGTGCCCTCCACCGCGTTCAGCAGCGCCTCCAGCGACAACAGTCGCCGGTCATCGAAGGCGCGGTAGGCGCCCAGCACGCTCGAGACCTCGTAGCGCCGTGTGCGTTGCGTGATGGTGGCGGCGTTGAGCCAGCGCAGCGCCAGCGCCGGCGACCAGGCATGGGCAAAGGACAGCGCGGTCGTCGAGCCGAGCTGGTCGGCCTTGGTGAGGAAGAAGGTCTGTCGGAACTCGATGAGATGAGCCGCGTCGGGTTCCCACTGCTCGTGATAGCGAGCCTGCAGGTAGGGCTTGAGCCCGCCGCGCAAGCCCAGGCGCACATCGAAGGTCTCGCGCAACGCCACGCCGATGCCGGCGAGGAATTCGCTGTCGTTGCGGGTATCGCGCCGCAAGCGCTCCTGGCGTGCCACGGAGCCGGGCGTGTCGGTGATCACCTCGCGCGGGTTGTCGCGACCCAGGAAGGCGAAACCGCTCTCGCCCAGGTTGGGCAGGCGCAGCCGGGCATTGAGCCGCACGTTCACGTCGCTGGGCTCACCCTCGCGCCGGAACAGGCCGAGGCTCAGCTGGCCGTCGCTGACCTTGCCGCCAGCCTCGAAGGGCCGGTCGCCGAACCAGCTGTCGATGCCTCGGGCCAGCCACACGGTGGTGGCACGCACGGCATCGCGGGCGGTCTCGAGCATCGGTTCGCCTTCGGGGCGTGGCGCGGCCGCCGCGGCGGGCGCGGTCGGCCCGCTCGGCGTGTTCGGGCCCTCCGGCACTTCCTGCGCGCAGGCCGCCGCGCTGGCGACCAGCAGAGCGCAGACGAGCGATCCTTTGAACCAGCACCGCGGCGTCGCTTCTGGGATGGCTGGCGCGCCCGTCATGACCGCATTCAACCACGCCGCCGAGGCGGGAGCCGCATGGCGCCGTTCGAGCGGCATGGTGGTGGTGTCACGGCCGCGTCATGGTCGTGTCAATGTCGCGTTCGGACCATCCCTCGCGTGGCCCATCAGCCCTTCCAGCGCCACACGGGCCAGCCGCTCGGCGATGCCGGTGCCATCCCGAGCAGGCACGGCAGCCGTGCTCAGGCGCCTCTCGGTCCCTGCCGCCGCAGCCGTGCGAGGCGGCTCTCGATCTCCTCCCGTGTGACGCCGGCGTTGGCCGCCCGAGAAGTGGCACGCTCCAACTCGAAACCCTGCGCTTCGGTGAGGCCCGCCTCCTCGTCGAGCAGGCGCTTGTAGCGGGCCACGCCGTCCGCCGGGTTTGCGAGCATCTGCCGCGCCAGCGCCTGCGCCTCGGCCAGCAACTGCTCGCGCGGCACGACGCGATTGACCAGGCCCCAGGCCAGGGCTTCGTCCGCGGCGAGAAAGCGCCCGGTCAGCGCCAGCTCCTTCGCTCGGTTCAGGCCGATGCGCCGGATCAAGCGAACCGAGCCGCCCCACCCGGGCAGAAGACCGACCTTGACGTGGGTATCGGCGAAGCGCGCGTCGCTCGCGGCGACGAGCAGGTCGCAGGCGAGCGCCATCTCGACACCGCCGGTGATGCACAGGCCGTTGATGGCGCCGATGACCGGGCCGCTGAACTGGCGCAGGGCCGCGACGGCGTCGTGTTCGATGGCCGCTGCCGGTGTCATGCCGGGCGTGGCCCATTCGTCGAGGTCAAGCCCGGCCGTGAAGGCGCGGCCCGCGCCGGTCAGGATGAGCACGTGGATGGCCGGGTCGGCCTCGAGCGCGGCCACCGCCGCGGCCAGTTCCTGGCGCAGGCGGATCGACAGCGTGTTGAGCTTGTCGGGCCGGTTGAACGTGAGGGTCGCGAAGCCGTCGACGGCGCACTCGACGAGCAGGGTTTCGTAGGGCACGGTGTAGGGTGAAGGCAGCGAGGGAGGCAGCAAGGGAGGCGGAGTGACGATGAGCGAGGCGCGGCCGACGATGGCTCCACCCCGAGGGCCGGTCAGCAGCCCTTGAAGACGGGCTTGCGCCGCTCGAGCATCGAGCCGATGCCCTCGCTCGCGTCGGCGCTGGCGGCGACGCGGGCGAGCGTGAGCGCTTCGTCCTCGAGCTGCGCGGTGAGCAGGTTGCCGCCCATCTGGCGGAACAGCCGCTTCACCTCGCCATAGGCCAACGTGGGGCCGGCGGCCAGCCGTTCGGCGAGCGCCAGGGCTTCGGCCTGCACTTGCTCGTCGGCGACGACCTTGTCGACGAGGCCGGCCTGCTGCGCCTCGCTTGCATTGAGCGTCTCGGCCAGCAGCACGAAGCGGCGCGCCCGCGCCAGACCCATGCGGGCACTGAGCGTGATGGTGGAGCCGCTGTCGCAGCTGAAGCCCAGCTGCGCGAAGGCAGAACCGAAGCGTGCGCCGCTGCCGGCCACCACCACGTCGCAGCCGGCGGCCACCGCCAGCCCGCCGCCCATCGCGAAGCCCTGCACCGCCGCCACCACCGGCACCGGCAGTTGCCAGAAGCGCTGCAGGCCGACATGCAGGTTCGCCGTCCAACGCCGCACCAGGGGGCCGAGCTCGTGCCGCACCGGGCCGAAGGACTTGAGGTCGCCCCCGTAGCTGAAGTTCGGCCCCTCGCCGCGCAGCAGCACGCCGCGCAGCCAGCCCCCGCCGGCCGGCGTGCCGGCGTCCCACAGGGCCGCGGCGGCCTGCTTGAAGTCGCTCGTGAACTGGTCGTCGATGGGGTTGCCGCGCTCGGCCTGCACCATGCTCAGCACGGCCAGCGCACCGCGCCGTTCGATCTGGATCGAGGGAGTGTTCAGCATCGTCGCTCTTGGCCCGGCCCCGATGGACAGGGGCTCGCCGCAACTGTACGCTACCGTACGAATTCGGGCCACCCGGCCCGGCCCGGGTGGGCGAGGTTTCCCGCCGGGAACCCTTGCTTCGCACGCACATCGGGCCTGTCCATGCTCACGCCGCAAGACGATCTCATCGGGCACCAACTGCCCACCACGTTCGACCAGGTCGACAACAGCGACCCGGCCTGGATGGAGCGGCTCTGGTACACGGGCCATGCGGCGTCGCATGGTCCGGGTCACCCGTCGGGTCCGGCGTTGATGTTCGACCTCGGCCTCGGCTACCACCCCAATCGCAACGTGATGGACGCCTTCGCCGGCGTGGCAGTGCCCGGGCGGCAATGGAACTTCCGCGCCAGCCGGCGGCTGCGCGGGGCGGGAGTGCCCGATCCCCTGTGCACGACGGTGGGCCCCCTGTCCTTCCGCGTCGTCGAAGGCTTGAAGCGCCACGCGCTGACGCTCTCCGAGAACGACTCGGGCCTGAGCTTCGAGATCGAGTACCACGGCACGCTTAACCCGCACGAAGAGGCCGCGCACCTGCGCCGACGCGAGGGCCGCATCACCGAGAACATGTACCGCGCCCAGCAGATGGGCCGCTACACCGGCTGGCTGAAGGTGGACGGCCAGACGCACGACGTGGGCGGCTGGCTCGGCCAGCGCGACCACAGCTGGGGCGTGCGCAGCGAGATGCGCACCGACGAGACGGCGCCGCCGCTCACCTTCTACCCGCCCTTTTTCTACTGCTGGACGACGGCACAGTTCGCCCACTCATCGAAGGGGCCGCGCGGCCTGACCATCTTCTTCAAGGAGCGCGCACCCGGCGACAAGATCTACCTGAGCGGCGAAGAGACCTTCGCGCTCGGCAGCAAGGTCTCGGGCCGCCACCGCCTCATCGACGTGCAGCACGAGGTGCAATGGCATGACGACGCGCACGGCCAGAACATGGCCGGCGCCACCTTCGAGCTCGCCTTCGGCGACGGCAGCCGCCGGCCGGTTCAGGTGCGCGTGCTGCCGACGAAGTACTTCCTCAAGGGTGGCCTGTACGGCGGCCTCGATGGCTGGTTCCACGGCGACGACAAGGGTCGCCTCCACACCGCACACGAGAGCTGGGACCTCACCGACCCGGCCATCCGCCGCAAGGTGCGCACGCTCGCCGACCAGGTCATCGAGGTGCGCGACGGCAACGACGTCGGCTACGGGATCATCGAATACGGCGTCGGCAAGGGCTACGCGAAGTACGAGGCGGTACAGGTGCATCCGCCGATCTGAGGCGGCTGGCCGGACGGCACACCAAGCAGGGCGCGGCATCTGCTGCCGCGCCCGCGCCGCGGACCGCCCCGCGCGCGCTCAGGCCGCCTGCGCGAAGTCGATCAGCACCTTCATCGCACGCTGCCGGTCGCCGGCGAGCTGAAAGGCACGCACCGCGTCGCTCATCGGGAAGGTCTGCGTCACCACCGGCGAGAAGTCCATGCGGCGCTCGTTCAGGATGCGCACCGCGACCGCGAACTCGGCGTGGAAGCGGAACGAGCCGGTGATCGAGAGCTCCTTGGCCACGACCACGTTCTGCGGCACGCTGACGTCACCGCCGAGGCCCAGTTGCACGATCACGCCGCGCGGACGCATCACCTCCAGCCCGTCGCGCAGCGCGCGCTGGTTGCCGGAGCACTCGAGCATGACGTCGAAGCTGCCCTTGTTGGGCGAGTTGCGCGCCACCCAGCCCGTGTCCTTGGCCGCATTGATGGTCTCGTGCGCGCCCATGCGCGCCGCAATGACGAGCGGCTCGTCGACCAAGTCGGTGGCCACGATCTCGGCCGCGCCGTGCAACTTGGCGGCGGCGATGGCGAGCACGCCGATGGGCCCGCAGCCGGCCACCAGCACCCGCTTGCCGAGCAGCGAGCCGGCGCGCGACACGCCGTGCAGCCCCACCGAGAACGGCTCGGCGAGCGCCGCGATGCTGAGCGGCACGCCCTCGGCCACCTTGAAGCACTGCGTCGCCTCGCACACCAGCAGGTTGCGGAAGGCGCCCTGCACGTGCGGCATGCGCATGGCGCTGCCGTAGTAGCGCATCTCCAGGCACTGGTTGGGCAGCCCCTCCCAGCAGTAGCGGCAGGCGCCGCAGGGGCGGCTGGGGTTGATGGCGACGCGGTCGCCGGGCTTCACCGAGGTGACGTCGGGCGCCACTGCCGTCACCGTGCCGGCCACCTCGTGACCCAACGCCATCGGCTCCTTGATGCGCACGGTGCCGAAGCCGCCATCGTGGAAGTAGTGCAGGTCCGAGCCGCAGATGCCACCCATGCCCACCTGGACGAGCACCTGGCCGGGGCCCATCTCGTCGACGTCTCGCTCTTCCAGGCGCAAGTCTTCGGGGGCGTGGATCACCAGGCACATGCAGCGCATTCGCATCGTCGTCTCCGTCAGGGTGTTCGAATTGTCGTGGATGGCGTTGGTCGCTTCACGCGGCCGGCGCGGCCGGGACCGCCAGGCCGCGCGCCACGGCCGGCCGATCGACGAACGTCTGGAGCACGCGCGCCACCTCAGCGAAGTCGCCGAAGCCGACCAGGTCACCCGCGCCATAGAAGCCGACGAGATTGCGTACCCAGGGAAAAGTGGCGATGTCGGCGATGCTGTAGTGCTCGCCCATGATCCACGCGCGGCCGGCCAGGCGCTCGTCCAGCACCTTGAGCAGGCGGCGCGATTCGGCCACGTAGCGGTCGCGCGGGCGCTTGTCCTCGTACTCCTTGCCGGCGAACTTGTGGAAGAAGCCGAGTTGGCCGAACATGGGGCCGACACCGCCCATCTGCCACATCACCCATTGCAGGGTTTCGTAGCGCCCCGCATCGTCGGCCGGCATCAGCTGCCCGGTCTTGCCGGCCAGGTAGACGAGGATGGCCCCCGACTCCCACAGCGCCAGCGGCTTGCCGCCGGGCCCGTTGGGGTCGAGGATGGCCGGGATCTTGTTGTTCGGGTTCAACGACAGGAACTCGGGCGAGAGTTGATCGTTGCGGTCGAAGGCCACGCGGTGCGCCTCGTAAGGCAGGCCGATCTCCTCGAGCATGATGGAGACCTTCACGCCGTTGGGCGTGGGCAACGAGTACAGCTGCAGCCGCTGCGGGTGGCGCGCGGGCCACTTGTGCGTGATGGCGAAGGCAGAGAGGTCGGGCGCGGGCGCGCGCTTGCTGGAGGAGCTCACCAGGCGTTTCCTTGTCGATTCGAAACGGGCCTGCGGGAGGCCCCGGGGACAGCGCCGGGCAAGGCCGCCGCGGGCCGCATTCTCCGCGACGAATCAGAAGGCCAGCGCCTGCCGGTGCTTGGGTTCGTCGATCTCGTCGGTGCGCCCACGGTCGATGATCTCGCCCTTGGCCATGACGACGAAGCGCTGCGTCGTGCGCCGCACGAGGTTGAGGTGCTGCTCGACGACGAGGATGCCGGTGCCGGACTCGCGGATGCGGTTGAAGGTGCTGACGAGGTCGTCGACGAGGATGGGCGAGAGCCCCTCGCTCGGCTCGTCGAGCAGCAGCACGCGCGGGTTGCCGAGCAGCGCCCGGCCCACGGCCAGCATCTGCTGCTGGCCGCCGGAGAGCGCGGTGCCCATCTTGTCGTGCCGCTCGCGCAGGATGGGGAACAGCTCGTACACGCGCTCCAGCGTCCACTGCCCCTTGCGGCCCGAGGCAGCGCCGAGCAGCAGGTTCTCGCGCACCGTGAGGTGCGGCAGGATCAGCCGCCCCTGCGGCGAGATGCTGGCGCCGTGTTTGGGCGCGGCATAGGCGGGCAGCTTCTCGATGGCGACGTCGCCGAGCCGGATGCTGCCGCCTCGAATGGCGGTGCCGCCGAAGAAGCTGTTGAGCAGCGTGGACTTGCCGGCGCCGTTCTTGCCGACCACGGCCACAGACTCGCCCTCGTCCACTTCGAGGTCGATGCCGCGCAGCACGACGCTCTTGCCGTAGCCGGCCGTGAGGCCGCGGATGGAGAGGAAGCTCATCGGGAAGCCTTCGCGCTACGCGCTGCGGCAGTAGCCTCGGGAGCGGCCCGGTAGCTCATGCCGCCGTGCCCAGGTAGGCGGCGATCACGCGCTCGTCCTTGCGCACCACCTCGGGCGCACCGGTGAGGATGAGGCGGCCGAGGTCCAGCGCCGTCACCGCATCGCAGAAGCGGAAGACGGCATCGACGTCGTGCTCGACGACGAGCGCGGTCACGCCACGCTGAAGCACCAGCTTGCGCAGGTGCTCGAAGAGCGACACCGTCTCGGCGGTCGAGAGCCCGGCGGCCGGCTCGTCGAGCAGCATCAGGCTCGGCTTACCCACCATTGCGAGCGCGATGTCCACGCGCCGCTGGTCGCCATAGGCGATGCTGTCGGCGACCTCGTCGAGTGCGGCGCGCAGCTCGAAGGCATCGACGATCTCATCGAGGTCGGGCTCGCCGAGCTCGGAGGCGACGAGCTGAAGCTGCTCGCGCACCGTGAGGCCGGGGAAGATGCTCGTGCGTTGGAAGCTGCGGCTCATGCCGGCCCGGCGCCGCCAGGCCACGCTGCGCTCGGTGATGTCGCGGCCCTCGACGAAAACGCGGCCGCGGGTGGGCCGGCGGCGGCCGGTGATGGCGTCCATCAGCGTGCTCTTGCCGGCTCCGTTGGGGCCGATGATGCCGTGCAGCACACCACGCTCGGCCACCTCGAGAAACACGCCGTCCAGCGCCTGCACGCTGCCGTAGCTGACGCTCAGGTCTTCCACCTTCAGCATCAGGCTTCCTCCGCGCCCCGCCCGGCGCGCGTGCGGCCGGCGCCAACGGGGCGCAACCGGTGCCACAGGTCGATGACAAAACCCATCGCGCCTCTCGGGAAGGCCGAGATCATCACCACCACCGCGATGCCGGTCAGCAGCTCGAGGTACCCCGTGGCGCCGAAGGCGTCCTGCCCCCAGGTGTACAGCAGCGCCCCCAGCAGCGGCCCGGTGGCCGTCGCTGCGCCGCCGATGAGCATGGCGACGAGCGAGTGTCCGCCGGTGGCGAAGTCGAGCGACTCCGGCGACACGTAGGCGGCGTTGAGCGCCATCAGCACGCCGGCGATGCTGACCATGAAGCTCGCGAGCACGAAGGCCAGCAGGCGCGGCAGGTAGGTGTCGAAGCCCGAGAAGCGCATGCGCTCCTCGTTGGCCTGCGTGGCCCGCAGCACCTGGCCGAAACGCGAGTGGGCCGCCAGCCACGCCATCGCCAGCACGGCCATCAGCGCCAGCCAGGCCACGGGCCAGAAGCTGGCCGGCTTGCCCAGCGCCGCCTGCGAGAGGCCGAGGAAGGTGCCATTGAAAGTCATCGTGAGCCCGTCGTCGCCGCCGGTGAGCGGTCGCATCGCCTGCAGCATGGTGGCCGAGCGCAGCATCTGCGCCAGCGCGAGCGTGAGCATCGCGAAGGGCAGCGGCCGCGCCCGCACCACGAGCGCGCCGGCCAGCGCCGCGAAGAGCGTGCTGCCGGCGAGCGCGAACAGCACCGCCAGGTGCAGGTCGAGCCCGAGCAGGTTGGAGCCGATGCCCAGCAGGTAAGCCGGGGCGCCGATGAAGGCCGCCACGCCGAACATCACGAGGCCGCATTGCCGCATCAGCCAGCCGATACCCACCGCCGCGACGCCGAGCACGAGGCCGTTGATCAACAGACCCAGGTAGAAGACGCTCGTGAGCACGTAGGGCACGAGCAGCCCCACCGCGGCGATGGCCAGGAACGCGGCGGCGCGGCGGGACCGCAACGGCGCCATCAGGACACCCGCCCGCGGCCGAACCCCTGCGGCCGCCACAGCAGCACCACGAACAGCAGCACGTAAGGCGCCAGCGCCGCCACCGCCGGCACGAGCACGGTGCCGATGACCTGGATGAAGCCGTAGACCACCGCCGCCGCGATGGCGCCGCCGATGCTGCCCAGGCCACCCACCACGACGACGATCAGGCAGCTGATGAGGATGCTCGCGCCCATGCCCGGGTCCACCGAAAGATAGGGCCCGGCCAGCACGCCTGCCAGGCCTGCGAAGGCGCAACCCAGGCACACCACCATCAGGCTCAGGCGGTCGGTGTTGACGCCCATCATGCGCGCCACGTGCGGCTGCTGGCTCACGGCGCGCGTGTGCATGCCGCTGCGCGTGAACTTGAGCCACACCGCCAGTGCCACGCAGGTGCCGAAGCCCACGGCGATGATGAAGAGGCGGTACACGGGGTACAGCGTGCCGAAGAACTGCGTCGAGCCGGCAAGCAGCGCCGGCGGCTCCACCGACAGCGGCACCGTGCCCCAGAGCTTGTGCACGGCCGGGCCGATCATCAGCGCGACGCCGAAGGTGACAAGCGCCACGTCCATGTGCGAGCGCTTCTGCAGCGGCCGCAGCACGGCCAGCTCGAACACCAAACCCACGACCGCCAGCGCCAGCGGCACCAGCACCAGCGCTAGCCAGAAGCTGAGCGAGCGGCCGACCGAGTAGCCCATGTAGGCGCCGAGCATGTACAGCGCGCCATGGGCGAAGTTCATCACGTCGCGCAGGCCGAAGATGAGCGCCAACCCGCTGGCCAGGATGGTGAGCAATGAAGCCAGCGCCAGCGCATTGGCCAGCTGCGCGGCGCTGAAGAGCTGCGCGAATTCCACGCGTCGGCCGTGCCGAGAGGAGCGCTCGGTGTGAGGTCAGTGCGCGGTCAGCGCGGGATCACGAACTCGCCTTGCACTCAGGGCTGGCGGGCGGATAGATCTCCGGGCCGGACTTGACCACCTTCATCTGGAACGTGTTCTTGCCGCCCGGTGACTTCACCACCTGCGCCATGCCGTGCTGGCGGATCAGGTGATGGTCGGCCGCACGCATCTCCACTTCGCCGAAGATCGTGGGCACCTTCAGGCCCTCGAGCGCCTTGCGCACCTTGGCCGCCTCGGTGGACTTGGCCTTCACCACGCCGGCGCGGAAGACTTCGAGCGCCGCCATCTCGTCGGCGTCGGTGTAGAAGGGGCGGCGCTTGGCACGCAGCACGAACTCCTTCACGTAGTGCGCGTTGCGGGCGCCGGGCAGGTCCGGCGTCCAGCTCAGCGAATTGACGACGCCGAGCACGTTGTCGCCGTGCGCCTCGAGTTGGAAGTCGGTGGCGAAGCCGTTGCCGATGACGGCCTTGTACTTGTCGAACAGCCCGAACTGCTTCTGCTGCTTGGCGAAGTTGGTGCCGTCGCTCATGAACAGCGTCACCACCAGCGCATCGGCAGGTTTGGAGAGTTGCGAGATGTGGGTGCCGAAGTCGGTGGTGCCGATGGGTGCGAACAGGTTCTGCTGCACCGTGCCGCCCAGCCCCTTCACCAGGTCCTGGAAGCCCTTGCTGAAGCTCTGGCCGGAGGCATAGTCGGCCGAGATCAGGTTCCAGGTCTTGGCGCCGGTGGACTTCACATAGTCCTGCATCATGCGCGTCGTCAACGCATCGGGCGTGTTGACGCGGAAGTAGTTCGGCGCGCACGACTTGGTCATCAGGTCGTTGCTCTGCGCGTAGTGGTCGATGAAGATGACGCCCAGGCTGTCGAGCTTGGGCACCAGCGCCAGCGAATGCGAGCTGAGCGTCTGGCCGATGATGAGGCTCACGCCGGCCTGCTGCGCGAGCTTGGTGGCCGCCGCCAGCGCCGTGGCCGGCGAACCCGAGTGCGCCTGCGTCACGAGCTCGAACTTGCGGCCGGCGGCGCCGCCTTCGGCGTTGAGGATGTCGACGGCCGCCTTGGCCCCTTCTTCCATGATTGAGGCATGGAATGCGAAGGGGCCGCTGTCGATGAGCAGGAGGCCGACCTTGATGTTGCCGCTGGCCTGCGCCCAGGCGGGCGAGAAGGCCGGTGCCGCCAGGGCACAGGCCGCGCCGGCGGCGGAGAGCGCGAAGCGGCGACGCTGGATGTCGATCATGGGGCTGTCTCCTTGGTGGCTGGCCGCGGCACGCCGCGCCACCCGGCCCGCCGCGCCGCCGCCCGATGAGCTCGATGGTTCACTAGCGTACGGACCGGCGGAAGGCTAAGCCAATCCGCCACGGTGTCAATGGGGGGAACGGCGGGCAGCGGCCACCGGCCCGGCGCGTCACAGATCCTGTGATGCGCTGCCAGGGATGCGGGAGGATCCTCAGCCCTCTGCGGCGCCCGACATCTGCGCGAACAGCGGACGCGGCGAGTGCTTGAGCTCGATCTCGACCTCGGCGCGCATAGCGCCGAGCAGCGCCGTCTCGGCCGCCGCCAGCGCCGCGGCATCGACGCCGGCGGGCGGATCGGCCAGCCAGGAGAGCAACCGGCCGATGACGAGGTTGCCCTGGTCGCGAGCCGCCATCAGGTCGGCGGCCGACGGGATCGGCGGCACGGGGCCGGGCACCTCGGCGGGGATCGCCGTTTCACCACGCAGCGCCTCCGCCGCCGTGGCCAGCGCCTTGCGCTGCGCCTCGAGTTGCTGGAGCAGGAATCCGGCCGACCAGTCGGCGCGCACCTTGAGCGTATTGAGCAGGTTGATCACGCCCCACACCTGGCTGCGCGCGTATTCGTCGTCGATGCGCGGCAGCACCTCGGCCCGCAGGGTGCTGCAGGTGCCGTCGATGAGGCGGGCGAAGTTGTTGTTCATGGCTGTCTCACCTTCCGCCGACCGCGCCGTCGAAGGCCGGCCCTGGCCCTTTGCGGATCTCGCGTTCCATCTGCCGCAGGCAGGTGGCCACCTGGCTGCCCATGGCCGGCATGCGCATGTCGTTGCTGCGACCCTCCTCGAAGCAGCGCGCCGCCGCCATGTGCGTGGCCGCCAGCTTGAGCAGCGAGAAGACCTGGTAGTAGTGCACCGACGCCATCGAGACCGTGAGGCCGGCCTTCTCGCCGTAGCGGGCGTAGAAGTGCGCCGGCTCGAGCAGGCGGCAGAGATACGCGCTGCCGCCCATGTACATGGGCATGCTCACCCAGGCGAGGTCCTCGTGCGGGTCGCCCAGGTGCACGAGCTCCCAGTCGAGGATGGACGTGATGCGACCGCCCTCTTCCAGGAAATTGCCGGTGCGGTAGTCGCCATGGACCACGGCGACGCGCGGCGCCACCGGCGCGTTGCGCTCCAGCCAGCGCAGGCCCCATTGCGCCAGCGGATACGGCCGCATCGCCCAGCGCTCGATGAGTGCGCCCCAATCGGCGACGACGCGACGCGCCGCGTTGGCCGGCGTGATGGGCTCGGTGGTCGAGGCCAGCCGAGCGATCGGCCGGCTCGTCCAGTCGAGGCCATGCAGCGCCGCCAGCGCGTCGGTGAACTGGTCGCCGAGGCTGACGCGGTAGTCCTCCGGCAGCGGCGGCTCGCTCGGCGAGACCCAGGGCACCACAGCGGCACCGGCCACCTTTTCGCAGAACATGAAGGGCGCGCCGAGGATGCCGGTATCGTCGCTCGCCCAGTAGGCCCTGGGCACCGGCACGGCCGTGTCCTGCAGCGACTGCATGGCCCACACCTGCGGCCAGGCGCTGTAGGGCGCGAAGAGCCCGGCATCCGAGCCCAGCCTCAGGATGAGCTCCTGCGGCCCGGCGGCGTCCGGCAGCCCACGCGCCGTGAGCCCGCAGGTGAGCCAGGAGAAGCCGACCGGAAAGCGGCGCAGCCCGCTCACTGCCACCTTGGCGCCGACTTGCGCCGTCAGGTACTGCTCGACATTGCAGGCGAGTGTCTCGTTGTCGCCGATGGCCGCCAGGCCGGCAGCCGAGGGCATCGCGTTCATGGTCTGTTTCCTCCGGCCGCACCGGGCCGCACGGTGGGCGGCGGCGGTGCTGGCGGCCGCTCGTGGTGGCCGCTCTCGTTGATGCTCACCACCCCGACGACACCGGCCGCCCGCACGCGCAGCCGCGTGATGGAGCCATAGCCCGGGTGGAAATGCGTGATGCGCGGCAGCCCGAGCGCGTGCGAGAGCACGAGGTTGATGGGCAAGCCGTGCGCGAAGACGACGACGTGGCTGGCAGTATCGCCGAGCGCAAGGGTTTGTTGCAGCGCGCCGAGCACGTCGGCGCGGAAGCGGTCGGGGTCGCTGCCGAGGTAGCGCACCGGGTCGGCCACGAAGCGTTGCCACGAGGCCGGGTCGAGCGCGCGCAGGGTCTCGGTGCTGCGGTAGCGGCTGGTGCTGCGGTCGGCCTCGGCCCAGCCGTCGATGGTGATGACCGGCAGGCTCAGCGCCTCGGCGAGTGGCAACGCCGTCTGCTGCGCGCGGTGCAGCGGGCTCGCGACGACGTGCGTGATGCCCTCGGCCGCGAGGTGCCGGGCGACGGCGCGTGCCTGCGCCCAACCGTCGGCGCGCAGCGGCGGGTCGTGCGGGCGCTCGGCATCGTCCTCGTCGGGGCGCCCGTGCCGGACGAGGACCAGCTTCATGGCGCCGGCCGGGCGCCGGGGTCGGGCGTGTCCGGTGCCGGCGCCGCGCCGGCGGCGGGCCGGCGCCGGTAGAAGCCGTTGCCGCTCATCGTCATCACGACCTCGTCGCGCTGGTTCAGCAGCTCGTGCTGCGCGCTGACGATGCCTCGGTCGGGCCGCGTCTCGGAGGCCCGCGCCTTGGCCACGCGCACGCGCGCCCGCAGCCGGTCGCCCGGGCGCACGGGCCGAAGCCAGCGCACCTGGTCGACACCGGGTGAACCC
Source organism: Rubrivivax sp. (assembly GCA_016790435.1). GTDB lineage: Bacteria > Pseudomonadota > Gammaproteobacteria > Burkholderiales > Burkholderiaceae_C > Rubrivivax. The sequence goes on from JAEUPE010000198.1 coordinate 20,180, forward strand.
ATCGAAGAGACGCGGGAGATGAAGTGGTCGCACAGGAGCCGCATCATGATGGCGCAGCTCATCCATCCGCTGCCCACCAGCCCCCCGAAATGCGTGGCCGCCGCGGCGGCATGGTCGAGATGGAAAGGCTGCGGGTCGTAGCGCTGCGCGAACTCGATGATCTCCTGCTCGGTGACCAGATGGTCACCGAACTCGAAGGCCTCGCCCTCGGCGTAGTCCTCGAACCAGCGTTCCTGAAGTGGCACCGCGCTCATCTTCGGCTCCGGGCAGCCCGGGGGCTCAGGCCTTGCGCCGGAGCAGCTCGGGCGTGATCGAGCGGTGGAAGCCGTTGAAGGCCTCGTTGCGGCTCGTGCGCTCGATCGTCCAGTAGGCGCTCTTGTTGTTGACGGTGCCGCCGTCGACGCGGATGCAGTCGCCCGTGATGTACGCCGCCGCCGGCGAGAGCAGGTAGACGATGGCGCCGGAGACCTCGGCCTCGGTGCCGTAGCGCTGCAGCGGCACGGCGGCAGGAAACTCCAGGATCTTGGCCTGCTGCTCGGGCGGGTAGCGGTCGAAGCCGCTCGAGGCGACGCCGCCCGGCGCCACGCAGTTGACGCGCACGCCGCTCGTCGCCCACTCGCAGGCCGCCGTCTGGCTCATCGTGAGCACGCCGCCGCGCGAGGCACCGCTGTGCGTGAAGTCGGGCCAGCCGTGCCAGATGTCGGCGATGACATTGACGATGGCGCCGCCATGCTGCTTAAGGCAGCGGTTGTAGGCCTCGCGCATGAAGATGAAGGTGCCGGTGAGGTTGTTGCGAACCACCGCCTCGAAACCCTTGGTGCTGATGGTCTCGAAGGCGGCGCGGTACTGGCCGCCGGCGTTGTTGACGAGGCCGTGGAATCGACCCTTCAGCGCCAGCACGGCGTCGATGGTGGCGGCCACCGCCACCTCGTCGCGGATGTCGCAGGGATGGGCGCTGGCGCTGCCGCCGTCCTCGGCGATCTCCGCGCGCACGGCCTCCAGCTTCTCGGGCGTGCGGCCGACGAGCGCGACATGCGCACCCAGCGAGGCGAGCTCGTGCGACGTGCAACGGCCGATGCCGCTGCCGCCGCCGGTCACGATGATGGTCTGGCCGGCGAAGACGCCGGCGCGAAAGACGGATTGGTAAGGCATCGGGTGAGCCCTTCAGCGAATGGTCGGTACGGCGGCGGGTCGGTAGAACGGCGGGTCAGTACTGGACGGCCACGCGGCCGATGCGCTCGCGCGCAATGATGAGCTTCATCACCTGCGCCGTGCCGTCGCCGATCTCCAGGCCCATGACGTCGCGCAGGCGCTGCTGGTGCGGCAGGTCCTTACTCCAGCCGTAGTGGCCGAAGGTCAGCAGGCACTGGTGGATGGTGTCGAAGGCGATCTTCGGCCCCATCCACTTGCACATCGCCGCCTCGGCCGTGTGCGGCTGGCCGGCGTCGCGCAACGCCAGGGCGTGATAACAGAGCTGGCGCACGGCCGCGATGTGGCTTTCGTACTCGGCGAGCGGGAAACTCACGCCCTGGAACTGGCCGATCGGCCGCCCGAACGCCTCGCGCTCCTTGGCATAGGCCCAGGCCTCGTCGAGCGAAGCCTGCGCCGCGCCAACGCATTGCAGGCCGATCAGCGCGCGGCTGTAGTCGAAGCCCTGCATCACTTGCGTGAAACCCTTTCCCTCGTCGCCGAGGCGGTGGCTGGCCGGCACGCGCACGTCGTCGAAGAAGACCGAGCCGCGGCCGATGACGGCGCTGCCGACGTCGTCGAACTTCGTGCGCGCGATGCCGGCGCCCTCGGCGTACGGGATGAAGAAGGCGCTGACGCCGCGCGCCCCTTCGTCTGGTGCGCCGGTGCGCGCGAAGATCAGGTAGGCATCGGCGCGGTCGGCGAAGGTGATGCTGGTCTTCTCGCCGTGCACGACGTAGTGGTCCCCGTCCTTGCGCGCGCGCAGCTGCAGGTTGCCCGCGTCCGAGCCGCCGCGCGGCTCGGTCAGGCAGATCGCCACCACCGCGTCGCCGCGGCACATGCGCGGCACCCACTCCCGCCGCACGGCTCCTTCGGCATGCCGCATCAGGATGGCGCCAGTGAGCGAGATGCCCACGGGCACGGCACTGACGTTGAAGTCGCCATAGGCCAGCGCCTCGGTGATGAGGCCGGTGGTCACGGCGTCGGCGCCCATGCCCCCCAGCTCCTCGGGCAGGTCCATGCCGAGGAAGCCGAGCCGGCCCATCTCGGCCACCAGCTCGCGCTCGAGCACGCCATGACGGTCGCGCTTCTGGTAGTCGGGCAGGAGCCGCTCGCGTGCGAAGCGCCGCGCGCTCTCCTGCAGGGCCCTTTGATCCTCGGTCAAGACCATGCACTTTCTCCTTCGACCTAAATAATAAGCTAGCGCACGATCTGAAGTGGCCTGAGAGGCGTCCCGGCAGCGCATCCGCGCGTGCAGGCCCCCCGCAGCGCCCGTGCCTATGGCGTCGGGATTCCCCAGTCGGCCAGCACCTCGGCGCTGTGCTCCCCCGGCGCCGGCGCCGGGCGCCGCAGCGCACCGGGCGTGCGGCTGAAGCGCGGCGCCGGATTCGGGTGCTGAACGCCGTCGAGCAGGGCATGCACGCCGCGTGCGCGGTTGTGCGGGTGCGCCCACGCCTCGTCGATGTCGAGCACCGGCGCGAAGCAGGCCTCCCGCCCGGCCATGGCGACCTCCCACTGCGACCGAGTGCGTGTGCGCAAGACGGTGGCGAAGCGCTCGCGCATCGCCGGCCAGGCCGCTCGGTCGTTCTGGCCCGGCAACTCCTCGGCGCGCAGCCCCATCACCGACAGCAGGTTCGCGTAGAAGTGCGGCTCGATGGCGCCGACGCTGACGAACTTGCCGTCGCTCGTCTCGTAGGTGCCGAAGAACGGCGCGCCGCCGTCGACGATGTTCTCGCCGCGGCCCGCCGTCCAGGTGCCTTGCTGGCGATAAGCCTGGAAGGCGGACATGAGGCCGGCCACGCCGTCGACGATGGCGGCATCCACCACCTGCCCGCGGCCCGACCGGCGGGCCTCGTGCAGCGCCGCGAGCACGCCGGCCACCAGGTACATCGCCCCGCCGCCGAGGTCGGCCACGAGATTGAGCGGTGGCGACGGTGGCCGGTCGCCAGCGCCGATGCAGTGCAACGCACCGGTGAGCGCGAGGTAGTTGATGTCGTGCCCGGCCTCCTGCGCCAGCGGGCCCTCCTGGCCCCAGCCCGTCATGCGGCCGTAGATCAGCTTCGGGTTGCGCGCCAGGCAGGGCTCGGGGCCAAGCCCCAGCCGCTCGGCCACGCCCGGTCGGTAGCCCTCCATCAGCACGTCGGCGCGCTCCACCATCGCCAGCAGCGTCTGCTCCGAGCCCGGCTGCTTGAGGTCGAGGGCCAGCGAACGCTTGTTGCGGTTGTAGAAGTCGAAGCGCGGCGGCACGTCACGCGTCGCGCCGGGCCCCGGTGGCCGGTCGATGCGCACGACATCGGCACCCATGTCGGCGAGCCACGCACCGGCAAAAGGCACCGGGCCGATGGCGGTGAGCTCGATCACGCGCAGGCCGGCGAGCGGGCCGCTCGGAGGCGTGCCCATGCCGGCTTCCCTGCCGGCCGTGTTGTTTTCGGCAGTCATGCGAGGCCGTCCTTCCCTTCTTCCTCGATCAACTTCCGGCCGCGCATGGCGTAGGCCAGCGCGAGCTTGCGGCCCACGCGCGCGGCATCGGGCAGGAAGGCATTGCCGCCCTCGCCGCGGCTCGCCACGCTGGCGCTGCCCACGGCCCCGCGGAACATCGCGAAGACCTTGTGGAACGTGCTCATGCGCTCGGTCGAGCCGGCCAGGGCGTAATAGCGCTCGAGGTAGGCGTCCTCACCCGGAATGCCCAGCTCCGCCAGCGGCGCGCCGAGCAGCCCGCCGTTCTCGTCGGCCGCCATGCGCCAGGCCTGGCAGTTGAACGCGACGTCGACGAGCGGATGGCCGAGCGTCGAGAGCTCCCAGTCGAGCACGGCCACGACGCGCGGCTCGGTGGGGTGGAACAGCATGTTGCCGATGCGGAAGTCGCCGTGGCACAGGCGCAGCAACTCGCTCGCCGGCACGCGCTCGGCCAGCCAGGCGGTGATGAAGTCGAGCGCCGGGTTGTCGTCGTCGCCGCGCCGCCACTTCGCCCATTGCTCCGACCAGCGCTTCAGCTGGCGCGCGAAGTAATTGCCCGGCCGGCCGAAGTCGGCAAGGCCAACGGCCGCCGGGTCGACACGGTGGATGGCGGCCATCGCGCCGACCATGGCCTCGAAGACGGAGGCGCGCTCTTCGCGCGCGAGCCCCGGTGTCGCGTACTCCGTGAAGACACGCCCCTGCACCCACTGCATCAGGTAGAAGGGCGTGCCGAGAACTTCGCGGTCGGCGCAGTAGTGCAGCGGCTCGGGCACCGGCACGCCCGTGCCCGGTGCCGCGTGCAGCGCCTGCAGCACGCGCCACTCGCGGTCGATGGCGTGCGCCGAGGGCATCAGCGGGCCTGCAGGCTGCTTGCGCAGCACGGCGCGCCAGTCGCCCCGCTGCACGAAGTAGGTCGGGTTGGACATGCCCGCCTCGGTGCGGCGGATCTGCAGCGCTCCGCTGCGATCGGCGCCCAGGACGACGCGCAGGTAGTCCGCCAGCCGGGCGGCATCGAAGTCGACCCCGCGTTGTGCAGCGCCCGCGCCGACAGCGGCGTCCACGCTCATCACGCCGCGGCCGACGTGGCCTTCTTGCCCGAGAAGCCGAACAGGTATTGCGCCACGCGGCGCTTCTGCACCTCCTCGCTGCCCTCGGTGATGCGGTAGCGACGGTGGTGGCGGTAGATGTGCTCGAAGGGCAGCGCGCGGCTGTAGCCCATGCCACCGTGCACCTGCATGGCCTGGTCGGCCGCCTCGCACACGAGCCGGTTCGCGCGGAAGTTGCAGATCGAAACCATGTCGCTGATCTCCAGCGGGTTCTGCCGGTCCATCTGCCAGGCCGTCTTGAAGATGAAGTTGCGCACCATCTCGCACTCGGCATACAGCTCGACGAGTGGCCACTGGATGGCCTGCTTCTTGGCCAGCGGCTCGCCGAAGGCGACGCGGCTCTTGGCGTACTTCACCGCCTCCTGGATGCAGTAGCGGGCCGCACCGGCGCTGGCGGCCGCCTGGCGGATGCGGTTCTCGTGCACGAAGCGCTGCGCGCAGACGAGGCCCTCGCCCTCCTTGTGCAGGATGGCGCTGTCGGGCACGCGCACGTTGACCAGTTCGGTCTCGGCGTGGTCGCTCGGCATGTTGAAGGTCCAGTGGTTGTATAGGACCTTGTGGCCGGCCGCGTTGGTGGGCACGATGAAGGCGGTGATGCCCTTGCCGTCGCCCGGCTTGCCCGAGGTGCGCGCGAAGACGAGGTTGCCGTGCGCTCGCGCCACCTGGCTGTTCCAGCGCTTCATGCCGTTGATGATCCAGTCGCCACTGCCGTCGGTGGCGCGCTCGCCCTTCGTGTCCATCCACGTCGCGTCGCTGCCGTGCCCGGGCTCCGTGAGGCCGAAGCTCAGGTGCATCCTGCCGGTGATGATCCCTTCGATGTACTTCTTCTGCTCCGGCGTGCCGTAGTCGGCGATCACCGGCACGATGGGGAAGTTGCCGACGATGCTGCTCTCGTCCTGCAGGTCGTTGTGCAGGCCGAGGCCCCTGGCCGCGAAGTGCTCGCGGATGGCGGCGATCATCAGGTTGCTGGCCGCGCCGCCGCCGCAGCTCTTGGGCAGGCCCAGGCGCAGGTGCCCGGCCTTGTCGGCGCGACGCTCCATCTCCTCGATCAGCGCGCGCCACTTCGGATGCGGGCGGCCGTCGTTCTCCCAGTCGGTGCGGGCGTACTCGCGCCGGTGGTCGAAGAACTGCATGTGCTCGTGCTCGAGCGGCTGGATCTCGCGCTCGATGAACACGTCGAGCTCGGCCAGCTTGGCGGTGATCTCTTCGGGCAGGCGAAAGTCCATGGCGCGGCGGTCCTCGGCAGGCGGCGAGACGCTCGCCACCCGTGCTCCCTGTCAGGAGCAAGGCCCGCAGACCGTACATGTGCGTACGATCTCTGTCAATGCGGCTTCCCTGCACGGGCCCCGGCCGCATGACGGCCGGGCCCAGGTGCTGTGCCGGCACATCGCAAGCGCGCATGAATCCGCGTGCGCCGACGGCTGCGTTGCAGTGGTGAGAGGCGCGCTGCCGCGCCGGGTTGCACCACTCTGCCGCGTGGCCCGGCGGCCAGCGGCGGCCCCGAACCGCGTTGCTCAGCGACGGATCGAGTTGCTCACCAGCACCGCCTCGCGCGTCCCGGCTCCAGCCGGATGCGTGGGCAGCCGCTTCTGCAGCGACTTCACGGAGAACTCCTGCGTCACCTCGACCCAGTAGGTGTCGTCGTTCCACGGCTGGCCGCCCATCGTGTCGAGCACGTTGACACGCATCGCCTTGAACGTGCCCGCCGGTACGGTCACGTCCTCGACACCATGCACTTTCCAGACGCTGTGCACAGGGATCGCCCGGCTGCCTTGCGGGCCCATGATCGTGAGCGTCGACTCGGCGATCCAGGTCTTGCCCGGTTCCATCGGGTAGCGGAACCCGACCGACGGGGTCAGCGTCCACTGTGTTTGGCCGTTCGGCCCGACGTAGCCCAGGCGCGTGCCGTCGACGGGGTCGAGCAACATCGCACCGGCCGCCGTCTCCTGCGCGGTGACCTTGCGGCCTTGCCACATGCGCTCGGCGACCGTCGTCGTCACCTGTGTCGTACCCGAACCATAGCTGCCGGTGGTGGCGACCGACATCGTCGAGGTCGACCCGGGTAACACGGGCCGATGCCGTTCGATGCGTGGCTCGGGCGTCGCGCATCCGGCCGCCAACGCGGCTAACGCGGCCATGAAGCCTGACAACACCAAGCGTCGACCGATGCCTCTCGTATCCATGCCTGCACTCCCCTGTGTGGATGGAGTTTCAGGCTAGGCCGTGCGCGCCCGACAAGATTGAGCACGCTCAAGGCGGCACCCGCCCGCGCCCCGGCCGTGCCTTGATCCAGGGCAGGCTCCCCCGCCGCCGCCCGTGAGAGTCTTCGGCGCGGCCGGGCGGCGACTCCGGCAGGAGTGGCCAAGTCATGGACTTCGAAGTCAGCGAGTTGTGCGGCGTGATGCAGGAGTGCCTGGGCCACTTCATGAAGCACCATGTGCTGCCGGCCAATGCCGAATGGCTGCGCGTCGCCGACACCGGTGCCTACCCGCTGGCGCTCGTCGAGCGCCTGAAGCGGCAGGCGCGCGAGGAGGCGCTGTGGAATCTGTTCCTGCCCGGGCTGCGCGAGGACGAACCGGGCACGCGCCTGTCGAACCTCGACTACGCGCCGCTGGCGGAGATCATGGGCCGCGTGCCGTGGTCGGCGGAGGTCTTCAACTGCAGCGCGCCCGACACCGGCAACATCGAACTGCTGCACCTGTTCGCGACGCCGGAACAGCGCGAGCGCTGGCTATTGCCGCTGCTGGAGGGCGAGATCCGCTCCTGCTTCGCGATGAGCGAGCCCGACGTGGCCTCGTCCGACGCAACCAACATCCGCACCAGCATCCGCCGCGACGGCGACCACTATGTCGTCAACGGCCGCAAGTGGTTCATCACCGGCGCCAGCCACCCGAACTGCCGCCTGGCCATTGTCATGGGCATCACCGATGAGCAGGCCGCACAGGGCGGACAAGGCGCCGACCGGCACGCGCACCACTCGCTCGTGCTCGTGCCGATGGACGCGCACGGTCTCGAGGTCGTGCGCAACGTGCCCATCATGCAGCACCGGTTCCCCGAGGGTCACTGCGAGTTGCTGTTCCGCGACGTGCGCGTGCCCGTCTCGAACCTCGTCGGCCACGAGGGCGAAGGCTTCGCGCTGGCACAGGCACGGCTCGGCCCCGGGCGCGTGCACCACTGCATGCGCACCATCGGCCAATGCGAACTGGCGCTCGACCTCATGTGTGAGCGCGCCCTGGGTCGGCGGACCTTCGGCAAGGCGCTCGGCGAGCACGCCAACGTACAGGACTGGATCGCGCACTCGCGCGTCGAGATCGACCAGGCGCGACTGCTCGTGTTGCGCGCCGCCTGGCTGATGGACCGGCAGGGCAACGCGGCAGCGCGCGTCGACGTCGCGGCGATCAAGCTGGTGGCAGCGCAGTTGCAGACACGCGTCGTCGACCGCGCCATGCAGGTCTTCGGCGCGATGGGCCTGACGCCCGACACGCCACTGGCCTGGCTGTGGACCTGGGGGCGCGCCATGCGTTTCCTCGACGGGCCCGACGAGGTGCACCTGCGCACCGTGGCCCGGCACGAACTGGCACGGGCGCGCGAGCACCTGGGCAACACGGCCGTGTACTACCGCTGAGGAGGGCGAGGCCCGCTCCGCGGGGCCATCTGCCCGCGCCGCGGCCGGGACGGCAGCTAGACGCGCCCGCCGGCCCGGCCCGCCAGCTGTGCCAAGGCCACACCACCCAGGGCCAGGGCCGCCCCGGCCATCTTCTGCGGCCCGAAGGTCTCGCCCACCGTCAGCCACGCCACCAGCCCGGCCACCGGCGGGACGAGGTAAAGCAGCGGCGCCGTGCGTGCCACGCCACGCACGGCATTGACGTGGCCCCAGATCATCCAGCCGAAGAAGGCGGAGACCACCACCGTCCAGAAGAACGCGACCCAGATGCCGGGCGCCAGGCCTGCGTAACCCGCGCTCCACGCGGCGCCTGCCGAGAGAACCATGAGCACCGGGCTGGCAAGCAGCGTGGTCCAGCACATCACTTCCACGCCGCCGTGGCGCGTCACGAAAGGCGTGACCCAGATCGTGTACAGCGCGAACACGAGCGAGGCCACCAGCAGCAGCAGGTCGCCGCCGCTGGCACGCCAATCGGCAGCGAGCAGTTTCTCGCCCATGAAGAGCAACACGCCACAGAAGGCCGCCACCACGCCGAGCACCTGGCGCGGGCCCAGCCGGGTGCCACGCATCAGGCGCAGCAGGATCAGCGTGAACACCGGCCCGCAGGACATGATGAGCGAGCTCGAGAACGCCGTGGACCAGTGGATGCCGTAGGTGACCATGGCGATGTGCAGCACCGGCCCGGCGGTCGTGGTGAACAGGAACGGGCGCCATTCGCCCGGCGCCAGCCGCGGCCACAGAGGCCGGCCGCGCAAGGCCAGCAGGCCGGCGGCACAGCAGCCCATCACGAACGAACGCAGGAACAGGAACGCGCCCGGGCCCATCGCCGCGTAGGCCACCTTCTGGATGCTGAACGCCGCGCCCCACAGCGCCACCAGCAGCAATCCGGCCGCCAGCGCGCGCCGCTGCCTGGCCGCCTCGTCGCTCAAACCGGAATCCGCCCGTGCGGATACGTGCTGCTCACGCCACCATCTACCGCATAGAGCTGGCCGGTGACGAACGACGCATCGTCGCTCGCAAGGAAGGCGGCCATGGCCGCGATCTCGCCCGGTTGGCCGGCACGCTGCAGCGGCACCATGTGACCCAGACGGTCGAGCTTGCCGCGCTGCTTTGCATACTCGAACACCGGCCGCGTCATCTTCGTCTCGACGAGGCCGGGCAGGACGGCGTTGATGCGCACGCCCTGGCCGGTGAAGGCATTCGCCGCGCCCATCACGAGGCTGTTCACCGCCGCCTTGCTGGCGCTGTAGTGGATGGTGCCGGCGTTGGCGCGCAGCGAGCCGGCGGAGCTGACGAGGATGATCGAGCCCGCGCCCTGCGCCACCATGTGCGCGCCTGCGTGCTTGACGGCCAGGAACGAGCTGATGACGTTGAAGCGCCAGACCTCGTCCCACTCCTCGACGGTCTGCTCGAGCAGCGGTGTGTTGGTGCCCGGGTGGCCGGCATTGGCAAGGAAGACCTCGAGGCCGCCGAACTCGGACATGCAGCGGCTCACCATCGCTCGCACCGCGGCCTCGTCGGTGGCGTCGGCCACCATCGCCGTGGCCTGACCGCCGGCGGCGCGGATGCGCCCAACGGTCTCTTCGATGTTGTCGGCACTGCGCCCGGCGACGAGCACGAGGCCGCCCTCGGCGGCGAAACGCTCGGCGCTAGCGCGGCCGATGCCGCTGCCGCCGCCTGTGACGATGCAGCGCCGGCCAACCAGTCTCTTCGTCGCGGGCATCGGCGTCATCGCATTCCCCCTCTCCTCAACCGGCTTCAACGCACGCCCACGGTCCAGCCGCCGTCCACCATGAACTCCGCGCCCTGCACGTAGGCCGCGTCGTCGCTGGCGAGAAAGGCCACGGTCGCGGCGATCTCCTCCGGGCGCCCGAAGCGACCGAGGGGCATCGCCGCCTCGCGCGCGGCAAGCGTCGTCTCGTCGAACTGCGCCTTCGAAGCGGCGGTGCCGACCATGCCCGGGAGCACCGCGTTGACGCGGATGCACTGGGCGCTCAGCTCCACCGCGGCAGCGCGCGTCAGCGCCAGCGCCGCGCCCTTCATCGCGCCATAGACGATGGAGGGCGCCTGCGGGTGCAGCGCACCGCTGGAACTGATGTTGACGATGCTGCCGCCGCCGCGACGCGCCATCTGCGGCACGGCGGCCTGCATCGTCCACATCAGCGCCTTCAGGCCGACGGCGATGGTGCGGTCCACAACCTCGTCGTCGATCTCCGCCAGCGGCTGGAACTTCGCCCAGACGGCGTTGTTGACCAGCACGCCCACCGGCGCCGCGAAATCCTGCTCGACCTGGGCCATCGCCTCGGCGACCGCGGCGCGCATCGCAACGTCGCAGGCGTAGCCACGCACCTCATGGCCACGGTCGCGCAGGTCAGCGACAGCCGGCGCCAACCGGCGCGGGCTCACATCCCACATCGCGACACGACCACCCTCTGCGGCCAGCCGCTCAGCAATGGCGAGGCCGATGCCGCGCGCTGCGCCCGTGACCACGCAGACGGTGCCGCCGAGGCGCCGCACGCTCATTGCTTGCCAGGCTCCATGACCCGGTGTTTACCACGATCCGTACACATGCGCACTATCGTTAGCCTCGTGGCCGAAGAGGGCCCGAAGCGATGACGACATCCATGCAAGCCGCTGTGCTCGAGACCCGTGGGCGCCATGGCCTGCGGGTGCGCGACTTCCCGCGCCCGGTGCCCGCCGCTGGCGAAGCGCTGCTGCGCGTGCACGCCGCGGGGCTGAACCGCGTCGACCTGTACATGCGCGACAACGGCCAGGGCATCACACATGCCTTGCCGATCGTGCAGGGCGTGGAAGCGGCCGGCGTCGTCGCCGAAGCCCCGGCGGGCAGTGGCCTTCGCGTCGGCCAGAAGGCGGTGCTCTACAGCAATGCCGTGTGCGGCCACTGCCGCTTCTGCCGCGCCGGCGACCAGCCGCTGTGCCTACGCGCCGACATCATGGGTGAACACCGGCACGGCGGCTTCGCAGAGCACGTCGCGATGCCGGTGCACTGTTTCTTCCCCTTGCCCGACGACGCCGACCTCGTGGGCGCCGGCGCGCTGATGACCGGCCACCTCACCGCCTGGCGCATGGTCTTCGGCAAGCGCGCGCTCCGTGCCGGCGAGACGGTGCTCATCGTCGGCATCGGCAGCGGCGTCGCCGTGGCCTGCCTGCAGCTGGCGCTGATGGCCGGCGCGCGCGCCATCGTCACGAGCAGCAGCGACACCAAGATCGCGCGCGCCCTCGAGCTCGGCGCCAGCGCCGGCGTCAACTACCGGCGCGAGAAGGTCTCGGCGCGCGTGCTCGAGCTCACTGGCGGCGAGGGCGTCGACATGGTGCTCGAGAGCTCAGGCCAGGACAGCTGGAGTGAGTCGCTGAAGAGCCTGCGCCGCGGCGGCCGGCTCGTCACCTGCGGCGCCACCACCGGCTCCAACCCCGGGGCCGACCTGCAACGCATGTTCATCCGCCAGCTCGAGGTGTATGGCAGCACCGGTGGCAGCTTCGAGGAGTTCCGCCAGGTGGTGGCGCTCTTCGCGCGCGGTGCGATCAAGCCGGTGATCGACCGCGGCTTCCCGCTCGCGCGCGTGACCGAGGCCATGGACGCGCTTGGCCGCAGCGAGCAGTTCGGCAAGCTGGTCGTCACCGTACCCTGATTCGTGCGATGACCTTTCGCTCACTGAATTGTTGTGCCGTGACTGGAACAGTGACCGGAACCGTGCCATGAACCTGCAGGCCGTGTTGGCGCGGCCCTTCTCGCCCGTGGTGCAGCGCTACACGTGGCGCGACGCAGCGCTGTACGCGCTCGCGCTCGGCATGGCGCAAGACCCGCTCGATGCCGACGAGCTGCCCTACGTCTACGAGCGCTACGAAACAGGCCGCTGGGGCGAGCTCGGCCAATCCGGGCCGGAAGGCCCCTTTCGGGCCGTTCCGAGCTTCTGCGTCACGCTCGGCTGGCTCCCCTTCTGGCAGGACGAGCCAGCGCTGGCCATCGGCTGGCAGCGCATCGTGCACGGTGAGATGTCGTTCGCACTGCAGCGACCTCTCGCGGCCGAAAGCTGCGTGCGCGCCACGCACCGCATCGCCGCCATACAGGACAAGGGGGCCGGCCGCGGCGCCCTCGTGCACGTCGACAAGGAGATCCTCGATGCCGCGAGCGGCGAGCCGATCGCGACATTGCGATCGGTGGAGTTCCTGCGCGACGATGGCGGCTGCGGTGACTGGTCCCAAGGCGGCGAGGCGCGTGCGCCCCTGCCGCCGCTGCCCGACACCTTCAGCGCCACGGCCACCATGGACTGCCCCACCACGCGCCAAGCCGCCCTCGTCTACCGGCTCGCCAGCGGCGACTTCATGCCCATCCACGCCGACCCCGATGTCGCGCGGCGCGCCGGCTTCGAGCGGCCCATCTCGCACGGGCTCAACAACCTGGGCATTGCCTGCCGCGCGCTGCTGAAGCACTTCGCGCCCGGCCGCCCCGAGCGCCTGCGCGAGATGGGCGTGCGCTTCGTCCAGCCCGGCCTGCCCGGCGACACCGTGCGCGTCGAGATGATGCCGAGCGCCACCGAGCCCCGCCTCGTACACTTCCGCGCCCGCGCGCTCGAGCGAGACGTGCCGCTGCTCGACCGCGGCGTGTGCCGCCTGCACGGCTGAAGCGCGTCAGCGCTTTGGCGCACCTCAGCGCGAAGCGGTCGCCCCGCCCTCCGGCTGCCAGCCGCCGCCCAGCGTGCGGTACAGCGCTGCCAGGTTCTGCGCCACCTGCGCGCGCACCTGCACGAGCGCCTGCTGCGTCGCGAGCAGCGAGCGCTGCGCATCGAGCACCTCGAGAAAGCTCGCGGCCCCGTTGCGGTAGCGCAGGTCGGCCAGCGCCGCACGCGACGCCTCGGCCTCGGTGAGGCGCTGCTGCGCCTGCAACTGCTCTGCGAGCGTGGCACGGCCGGCCAGCGCATCCGCCACCTCGCGGAAGGCCGACTGCACGGCGCGCTCGTACTGCGCCACGGCGATGTCGCGTCCGACCTCGGCGCCGCGCAGGTTGGCCCGGTTGCGGCCGGCGTCGAAGATGGGCTGCAGCAGTTGCGGCGCGAAGCTCCACGCGAAACTGCCGGACTTGAACAGGCCCGATAGCTCGGTGCTGGCGCTGCCCAGGCTGCCGGTGAGCGTGATGCGCGGGAAGAACGCCGCACGCGCCGCGCCGATGTTGGCATTGGCAGCGATCAACTGCTGCTCGGCCTGGCGCACGTCGGGGCGGCGCACCAGCACCTCCGAAGGCAAGCCCACCGGAAGCTCCGGCATGCCGGCCGATTGCGCCAGCGGCAGGCCGGCCGGCAGGTCGGCCGGCAGCGCCTGCCCAAGCAGCAGCACGAGCGCGTTTTCGTCCAGCGCGCGTTGCCGCGTGGCCTGCAGGTGCGCCACCCGCGCCGCCTCGAGCAGCGACTCGGCCTGGCGCAGGTCGATCGCCGAACTGGCGCCGTTGTCGAAGCGCAGGCGGATCAGCTTCAGCGAGGCCTCGCGCGTGGCGAGCGACTCCTGGGTCACGCGCAGCAGCTCGTCGTCGGCGACCAGCGCGAGATGCGCGTTGGCCAGCGCGCCGACGAGGCTGATCTGCACGGCCTTGCGCGCCTCGACGCTGGCCAGCACCTGCGCCGCGGCCGCATCGCTCAGGCTGCGCAGGCGACCGAAGAGGTCGGCCTCGTACGCGGTGACCGACACACCGGCGGTGTACAGGCTGTTGATGCCGCCGCGGCCGTTGGGCTGGCGCGAGGCCGCGAGCCCGGCGTTCACCGTCGGCCAGCGGTCCGCGTCGCGGGCCGCTGCCGCGGCCCGCACCTGTTCGATGTTCAGTGCGGCGATGCGCAGGTCGCGGTTGTTCTGCAGCGCCAGCGCGATGAGGCGTTTCAGGCGCGCATCGGCGAAGAAGGCCTGCCAGTCGAGCGCGTCGGCCGCGGCCGCGCCCGATGCGCTCGGGGTCGCCGGACCCGGAAACTGCGGCGCCACTGGCGCCGCCGGCCGCTCATAGGAAGGCGCCATCGAACTGCAGGCGCCCAGCAGCGCAGCCGCCGCCAACAGGGCCTGCCCGGCAAGTCGAAGCCGCGGCATCACTCCTCTCCCCCACGGGCCACCGGCGCGGAAGGCACCCTGCCTGCCGCCAGCTCGCCCTCGGCGGCCTCGTGCGCATAGAGTCGGCGCTGCCGCTCGCTGCCCTTGAAGAAGCGCCGCACGAGCACGAAGAACACCGGCACAAAGAAGACCGCCAGTGTGGTGGCGCTGATCATGCCGCTGATGACGCCCGTGCCGATGGCACGTTGGCTCGCCGAGCCGGCCCCGGTGGCCAGCACCAGCGGCAGCACGCCGAGGATGAAGGCCATCGACGTCATGACGATCGGCCGGAAGCGCAGGTGCGCCGCCTCGAGCACGGCCTCGGCCGCGGTCTTGCCCTGCGCCGCGAGGTCCTTCGCGAACTCGATGATGAGGACCGCGTTCTTGGCCGACAGGCCGATGATGGTGATGAGGCCGACCTTGAAGTAGACGTCGTTCTCCATGCCACGCAGGCTGATGCCGGTGAGCACGCCCACCACGCCGAGCGGCACGATGAGGATCACCGACAGCGGGATCGACCAGCTCTCGTACAGCGCCGCCAGACAGAGAAAGACGCTGAGCAACGAGAAGCCGAAGAGGATGAACGCCGTGGCGCCCGAGAGCCGCTCCTCGCGCGATTGGCCTGTCCACTCGAACGCGAACCCAGGCGGCAGCTGCGCCGCGAGCCGCTCCATCTCGGCCATGGCGGCGCCGGTGCTCTGGCCGGGCGCCGGCTCGCCGGCGATGCGCATGGTCGGGTAGCCGTTGTAGCGCACGGTCTGGATCGGGCCGACGGCCCAGTCGGTGCTCGCGAAGGCGGCCAGCGGCACCGGCTGCCCGGCGGCATTCATGGCGTTGATGCGCAGCAGGTCGTCGGCCTGCATGCGCGTGGGCGCGTCAGCCTGCACGACCACGCGCTGCAGGCGGCCGGCGTTCGGGAAGTCATTGACGTAGGACGAACCGAGCGAGGTCGACAGCGCCGTGTTGATGGCCGCGAAGCTCACGCCCAGCGCCGCGGCCTTGTCGCGGTCGATCTTCAGCTGCAGCTGCGGCGCATCCTCCAGGCCGTCGGGCCGCACGGCGCGCAGCGGCGGGCTCTGCGAGGCGAGGCCGAGCAACTGATTGCGCGCCGCGAGCAGCCCGGCATGCCCCGCCCCGCCGCGGTCCTGCAGCCGGAAGGCAAAGCCGTTGGCGCGGCCGAGTTCGGGAATGGGCGGCGGGCTGAGCGGGAAGATGAAGGCATCGCGGACGCCGGCCAGGCCACCGAAGGCGCGGGCGGCCAGCGCCTGCGCGCTCTGCCCCGCATCCGGGCGCGAGTCCCAGTCCTTCAGCGTCACGAAGGCGAGGCCGGCGTTCTGGCCGGTGCCCGCGAAGCTGAAGCCGAGCACGCTCACCATCGCCTCCACCTCGGGCTGCGCCAGCATGTAGCTCTCCACCTGCCTCATCACCTCGAGCGTGCGGCCCTGCGTGGCACCGGGCGGCAGCTGCACGTTGACGAGGATGTTGCCCTGGTCCTCGTTGGGCAGGAACGAGGTCGGCAAGCGGCTCCACATCCAACCGAGCGCCACGAGCACCGCGAGGTAGACGATCAGCGAGCGCCCGGCACGCCGCAGGATGCGCGCCACGATGCCCTCGTAGCCGCGCGCCGTGCGCGTGAAGCCGCGGTTGAAGGCGCCGAAGAAGCCGCTCTTGGCGTGGTGGTGCCCGGCCTCCACCGGCTTGAGCAGCGTGGCGCACAGCGCCGGCGTGAACGACAGGGCCATGAAGGCCGAGAAGAGGATGGAGGTGAGCATCACCGCAGCGAACTGGCGGTAGATGTTGCCCACCGCGCCACTGAAGAACGCGAGCGGCACGAACACCGACACCAGCACCACGGTGACACCGATGATGGCGCCCGAAATCTGGCCCATCGCCTTGCGCGTGGCGGCCAGCGGGGGCAAGCCCTCCTCGCTCATGATGCGTTCGACGTTCTCGACCACCACGATGGCGTCGTCGACCACGATGCCGATCACGAGCACCATGCCGAACATCGTGAGCACGTTGATCGAGAAGCCGAGCGCCAGCAGCGTCGCGAAGGTGCCCAGCAGCGCCACCGGTACCACCAGCGTCGGGATGATCGTGTAGCGGAAGTCCTGCAGGAACAGGTACATCACGAGGAAGACGAGCGCCACCGCCTCGAGCAGCGTCACCACCACCTGGCGGATCGAGAGGGCGACGAACTTCGAGCTGTCGTACGGAATGACCGCCTTCACGCCAGGCGGGAAGTAGGGCGAGAGCTGGTCGAGCCGCGCGCGGATGGCCTTGGCCGTGGCGAGCGCGTTGCCGGTGGGCGAGAGCTGCACGCCGATGCCGGTGGAGGGGCGGCCATTCAGCCGCGCCTGCGTGGCGTATTGCTGCCCACCGAGCTCGATGCGTGCCACGTCGCGCAGGCGCACGCTGGAGCCGTCGGCGTTGGCGCGCAGCACGATGTTGCCGAACTCGGCCACCGAGCCGAGCTGGCCGCGCACGATGACGGTGGCGAAGAGGCCCTGCCCCGGCACGTTGGGCAGGTCACCGATCGTGCCCGATGCCACCTGCGCGTTCTGCGCCGCAATGGCGGCGGTGACGTCGGTGGTGGCCAGGCGCAGGCCGACGAGCTTGGCCGGGTCGATCCACACCCGCATCGCGCGCTCGGTGCCGAAGAGCTGCGCCTGGCCGACCCCGGGCACGCGCTGGATCTCGGGCAGCACGTTGCGCACGGCAAAGTCACCGAGCGCCACCGGGTCGAGCGAGTTGTCTTCCGAGTAGAGGATGGTGAAGAGCAGGAAGTTGCTGCGCGCCTTGTCGACGCGCACGCCCTGCTGCACCACCGCCTGCGGCAGGCGCGGCGTGGCGCGGCCAAGGCGGTTCTGCACGTCCACCTGAGCCAGGTCCGGGTTCGTGCCGGGCTCGAAGCTGATGGTGATGCTGCCGCTGCCGTCGGCCTGCGCCACCGATTCCATATAAATGAGGCCGGGCGAGCCGTTCATCTCGCGCTCGATGACGCTGAGCACGCTCTCCTCCAGCGTGCGCGCCGAGGCACCGGGGTACACCGCGTTGAGCACGATGGAGGGCGGCGCGACGGAAGGGAACTGCGCCACCGGCAGCTGCGTGATGGCGACGCCGCCGGCGACCATGATGAAGAGCGCGATCACCCACGCGAAGACCGGCCGGACGATGAAGAACTGGGCCATCGGGCGAGCTCAGCGTGAAGCGGCGGACGCCGGAGATGCCGGCGGCGCCGCCGATGCCGGCGGCGCGATCGTCACCGACAAGGTGGCCGCCGCAGCCTTCCACGGCACCGGCTTCACGGTGGCGTTGGGGCGCAGCTTCTGGAAGCCATCGACGACCACCTGCTCGCCCGCAGCCAGCCCCTCAAGCACCGCCCACTGCCCGCCGGTCGCGGCGCCGAGCTTCACGACGCGCGGCGCCACCTTGCCGTCGGCGCCCACCACGAGCACGCTGCTACCCTGCGCGCCCAGGCTCACCGCCTGCTGCGGCAAAAGCATCACCCCTTGCGCCTGCGCCTGCTCGAGCCGCACGCGCACGAAGAGCCCGGGCAGCAGCGCGCCCTTCGGGTTGGGCACCTCGGCGCGCAGCGTGATCTGTGCCGTGCCGGGGTCGACCGTGAGATCGCTGAAGAGCAGCTTGCCAGGCAACGGGTACACGCTGCCGTCCTCCAGCAGCACGCGCACGACCGCGGCCTCGGGCCCGGCCGCTCGCTGCAGCCGCCCCTCGGCGATGGCGGCGCGCAGCCGCAGCACCTCGCCGGCGGACTGCGTGAAGTTCACGTACAGCGGGTCGATCTGCTGCACCACGGCGAGCTGGGTCGCCTCGCCCTGGCCGACGAGCGCGCCTTCGGTGACGAGGGCGCGGCCGACGCGGCCGCTGATCGGCGCGCTGACGCTGGCGTGTCCAAGGTTGATCTGCGCCATCTGCACGGCGGCGCGGCCGGCCGCGAGGTCCGCCTCCGCCTGCTTGTACGCCGCCTGTGCCGCCACGTACTCCTGCTGGCTCACGGCGTTGGCTTCCACGAGCGGTTTGTAGCGCTCGGCTTGCGCCTTCGCCTGCATCAGCGTGGCCTCGGCGCGCGCCACCACCGCCTCGGCGCTGGCCAGCGTGGCGCGGTAGGGCGCATCGTCGATCTGGAACAGGCGTTGGCCGGCGCGGACCTCGCTGCCCTCGCGAAACAACCGCCGCTGCACGATGCCTGCGGCGCGCGCGCGCACCTGCGCCACGCGCGAAGGTTCGGTGCGGCCGGGCAGCTCGGTCACGAGGCCAACGGTGCCCGGCGCCACGGTGACCACGCCCACCTCCACGGGCGGCGGTGCGGCCGGCGCCGCGCTGGCGCCCGCACCCGACGCCTTGCCGGCGGGTGCCTCGGTGGCCCGTCCACACCCCTGCAACGCCATGGCGGCCAGCACCGGCAGCGTCGCCAGCATTGGCAGCAGGCAGGTCGACGACAACCACGAGGTCGTGGCACGAACGCGTGCAGTCATTCAGCTCTCTTCACGAATGGGCGCCGGAATCGCCCGCGTGGCGATGCTAACGGCGATGCCGCCGGGCACATGCTGGCGCGGCTTGGCGGCCTGAAGGAGCCGCACTGGCCGCGAGCGCAGCGGCTTCCACGCGTTTCCTCGGCCGATCGGGCCGCCTCACGCGCCAATGATCGACGAAATGCGCCGGCATGCGCCGGCATGCGCCGATGTGCGCCGATGTGCGCCGATAGGCAGAGGGCGCGCGCATGTGCGCAGGGATGTGCATGCGCCTGTGCGCCGTCGCGCGTGCGGGTAGGGTCAATAGTGGATCGTGCGCGGCGCACCACCACCGGCGGCGATGACATCGCCGTTGATCGCTCGGGAACGCGGCGAGCACAGGAAGGCCACCACCCAGGCCACCTCGTCGGCGGTGACGATGTGCTGGATGGAGTTCATCGCCGCCATCTGCGCCTCGATCTCGGCCTCGGTCTTGCCGCTGGCCTGGGCGCGCGCGGCGACGACCGGGGCGGTGCGTTCGGTGCGCGTGAGGCCCGGGTGCACCACGTTGACCTGGATGCCCGCCGGGCCCAGTTCGTCGGCCATGTTCTTGGTGAGCGCGGCGACGGCGATGTTGCGCATGCTGCCCACCGTGTTGCCGGTCTGCCGTGCCGCGAGGCCGCTGATGTTGACGATGCGGCCCCAGCCACCGGCCTTCATGCCGGGCACCACCTCGCGCGCGCAGCGGATGTAGCCCATGACCTTGGTGTCGAGCTCGGCGTGGAAGAACTCGCCGCGGATCTCGGTGAGCGTCGGCGGCGCAGCGAAGCCGGCCGGCTCGGCCGCGGCGTTGACGAGGATGTCGATGGCGCCGCCGAGCTGGCGCATCGCGTCGGCCACGGCGTCCTTCACCGCTGCGTCGTTGGTCGTGTCGGCGGTGACGCCAACCACCCGCGCGCCGGTGGCGGCGGCGAGTTCGGCGGCAGCGGCATCGAGGCGCGAACGGTCACGCGCCAGCAGCGCCACGGCAGCACCCTCCTCCGCCAGCGCCCGCGCCACGGCCTTGCCGATGCCACGGCTGCCACCAGTGACGAGCGCACGCTTGCCGCGAAGTTGCAGATCCATGGGGTCTCCTCGATGTGGTTGCGGCGGTCTGGTCGCACCGATGCGGTCGCACCGACGCGGTTTCGACGGATTGTGCGGCCCGCCTCGGTTCGGGCTGGCCGCCCCAGGCTCTAGCCCTTGCGCGCCTTGAACCGCCGCGCTGCGCGCGCCAGCTCGCCCGTGCTGCGGGCCAGGATCTGCGTGCGGTTCTCGAGCTCCATGGCCGCATGCAGGCCGACGGCCTCGAGGTTGGCCCAGCCACCGCGCTTGGTCATCCACACGGCAAAGGCATCGTTGGCGGCGATCTCGCGGGCCAGCGCCAGCGCCCGCGGCATGAGCTCGGCATCGGGCACCGTCGCCGAGACGAGGCCGCAACGTTCGGCCTCGTCGGCCTTCACGTGCCGGCCGGTGAGCATCATCTCGAAAGCGCGGCTCGTGCCCACGGCACGCGGCAGTAGCCAGCTCACGCCGATGTCGCAGCTGCTCATGCCGACCTTGACGAAGGCGGCGTTGAATGCCGCGGACGCTGCTGCGACGCGCACCTCGCAGGCCAGCGCCAGACCGAGGCCGGCACCGTTGGCCGCGCCGTTGACCGCCGCGATGACCGGGGCGCGCAGCGCGCGCAGGCGCGTCACGAGCGAGGCAAAGGCCTCCTGACGCACCGTCCACGCCGCGGCCTCGCCCAGCTCGGCGGTCAGCGGTGCCTCGTCCGCGAGGCCGAGGTCGAAGCCGGCGCAGAAGCCGC
This sequence comes from Rubrivivax sp., assembly GCA_016790435.1. Taxonomy (GTDB): domain Bacteria; phylum Pseudomonadota; class Gammaproteobacteria; order Burkholderiales; family Burkholderiaceae_C; genus Rubrivivax. Next base: position 41,003 of record JAEUPE010000198.1, read on the forward strand.
GCCCGGTGCCGGTGAGCACGAGCACGCGCAGTGCCGTGTCGCGCGCCAGCGCGTCCAGCGTCGCCGAGAGCGCGGCGACGCTGTCGTCGGTGAGGGCGTTGAGCGAATCGGGCCGGTTCAGGCGCAGGACGGCGATGCCCGGCACGGGGCGCTCGAGCAGGTGAGTGGCGGTTGACATCGAAATCAGACGTACAGCGCCTCGATGACCTCGGCGTACTTCTGGTTGATGCTCGACCGCCTCACCTTCATCGTCGCCGTCACTTCGCCGTCGTCGTGGTCGAGCTCCTTGACGAGCAGGTGGAACTTGCGCACCTGCTGCACCTGCGGCATGCGTGCGTTCACCGCCTCCACCTCGCGCTGCACGAGCTCGCGCACCTGCGGCAGTTCGACCAGGCTCTTGAAGTTGGTGTAGGTCAGGCCCTCGCGCTCGGCCCAGTTGCTCGTGCTCTCGAACTCGATCTGGATGAGGGCGGAGACGAAGCGCCGCCGGTCGGCGATGACGATCGCCTCCTTGATGTAGGGCGAGAAGCGCAGTGCGTTCTCGATCTCGCTCGGCGTGATGTTCTTGCCGCCGGCGGTGATCATGATGTCCTTCTTGCGGTCGACGATGCGCAGCTCGCGCGTCGCCGTGCCGCCCGGCGCTTCTTCCCATCGCGCCACGTCGCCGGTGTGCAGCCAGCCTTCGGCGTCCACCGCCTCACGCGTGGCCGCTTCGTTGCGGTAGTAGCCGCAGAAGACGACGTCGCCGTGGATGAGGATCTCGCCGTCTTCGGCAAGCTTCACTTCGATGCCCGGGTAAGGCACGCCCACGGTGCCCACCGGTGAGGCGTCGCTCGGCTGCATGGTCGTTGCGCCGCTCGCCTCGGTCAGGCCGTAGGCCTCGCGGATGGGTACACCGAGCACGCGGAAGAACTTCAGGATCTCGGGCGTGATCGGCGCGCCCGACGAGATGGCGATGCGGCAGCGGCGCAGGCCGACGAAGTTGAGCAGCGAGCGCAGGATGAGCACGTACCACCACGCCCGGCGCAGCCGCTCGCCCGCCGACCAGGTGGTGCGCGGCCGGGCGGCCATGCCGTCGAGCGCCTCCATGGCCCGCTGATACAGCGCCATCCGCAGGCCGCCCGCCTCGCGCAGCTTGGTCTGGATCGAGGCGTGGAACTTCTCCCAGATGCGTGGCACGCCGAAGAACACGTGCGGCGACAGCTCGCGCAGGTCGTCCTGCACGGTGCGCAGGCTCTCGGCGAAGTTGACCGTCGCGCCCACCGAGATCGGGATGTGGATGGAGAACATCTGCTCGGCCATGTGGCACAGCGGCAGGTAGCTCACGAGCTCGTCGCCGAGGCGGCAACCGAGCATGCTGTTCAGGCCCTGCGCGGCGGCGCCGAGGCCCCGCCAGCTCATCATCGCCGCCTTCGGCCGGCCGGTGCTGCCGCTCGTGAAGACGATGAGGCCGATGTCGTCCGCGGCCGGGCCGCCGGGCTGGTAATCGAGCGCCGCCTTGGCCGCCGCGGCTTCTTCCGTCTCGAAGCGGCGGCCCAGCGCCAGCACGTCGTCGAACTCATGCAGGCCAGCGCGGTCGTAGCGGCGCAGCCCGCGCGGGTCGATGACGATCAGCGTGTGCAGATGCGGCAGCTGGGCGCGCACCTCGAGCACCTTGTCGAGCTGCTCCTGGTCTTCGCAGACAACCACGGGTACCTCGGCCAGCTCGAGCAGGTAGTGCACTTCGTGCGCCGGCGAGGTCGGATAGACGCCCGCGGTGACGCCGCCGATCATCGACGTGCCGAGTTGCGCGAAGGCCCACTGCTCGCGGTTCTCGCTCAGCACCGCGACGCGCTGGCCCGGCTTCACGCCGAGCTTGACCAGGCCGAGGCCAAACCAGCGCGAGCGCTGCTCGTACTGCGCCCAGCTCACGGCCTGCCACACGCCGTGGGTCTTCTGGCGCAGGGCCGTCTCGTCGGGCCGCGTGCGGGCCCAATGCGCCAGCTGCTGGGGCAGCGGCAGGTCCCTCAGTTCGATGGAGCTCATCGGGTCACGACAACCAGCGCTTGCGGCGCTTGTAGTGTTTGACGTCACGGTAGTTGACGTGTGCCTCGCCGCTGTCGCCGGCGCCGAGGTAGAAGCGCTGCACGTCGGGGTCGCCGAGCAGCTTCTCGGTGGGGCCGTTGATGACGATGCGGCCGTTCTCCATGATGTAGCCCTCGTGCGCCACGCGCAGCGCGACGTGCGCGTTCTGCTCTACCAGCAGCATGGCCACGCCCTGCTCGCGGTTGATGCGCTCGATGATCGAGAAGATGTCCTTCACCACGAGCGGCGCGAGACCGAGCGAAGGCTCGTCGAGCAGCATCAGGCGCGGGCGGCCGACGAGCGCGCGGCCGATGGCGAGCATCTGCTGCTCGCCGCCGGAGAGGTAGCCCGACACCTGCTTGCGCCGCTCCGCCAAGCGCGGAAAGTAGGTGAAGACGGGCTCGATGTCGAACACGCCGCGTCCGGCCAAGGCATTGCCCGCCGCCACCAGGTTCTCCTCCACCGTGAGGTCGGCAAAGATGTGACGGCCCTCCCGCACGTGCGCCAACCCTGAACGAGCCAGCTGGTACGCGACGCGTCCGCCGATGTCCTCGCCGAAGAAGCGGATGCGCCCGGAGGCGACGCGCCCGTTTTCGTAGACGAGCACACCACCGGCCGCCTTCAGCGTCGTCGTCTTGCCGGCACCGTTGCTGCCCAGCAGGGCCACGATCTTGCCGTCGGGCACCTCGATCGACATGCCCCGCAGCGCCTGCACGCTGTGGTTGTAGACGACCTCGATGTTCTCGATGGCGAGGGCAGAGGTCATGCGCGCAGGCTCTTCGCACCAGGCTCAGACCTTGATCCAGCCCGACGCGGGCTCCATCGCCTGCTTCGCCGGGTCGTACGAGTAGATGCGGCCGAGCGGGATCTGGTGGCTCGACAGGTCGGCGAGCTGGCCGAAGATGCCGCCCGAATCCCATTGCTTCATGCCCTCGAGCGCCGCCTTCATGTTGGGCAGCGTGAGCGGCTTGTTGGCCTTGATGCAGCTCTCGGCGATGGACGCGAAGATCATGCCCGACAACCACGTCGAGACGTAGAACGGCGAGATCGACTTCACATCGGGCCGGTTCTTGGCCAGATGGTCACGCATGTTGTTGATCATGTCGCTGTCGGTCTCGTGGCCGTAGCGGTACATGCTGGCGCCGGCGAGGTTGACGCCGAGCTTGCCGAGCGCGTCGTAGGCCGGCTTGTCCAGGCCCCAGGCAGTGCCCATGATCTGCGGCTTGAGGCCTGCCTCGCCGAGCTGGCGCACGAACTCGGGCATGGGCGACAGGATGTAGCCCTGGAAGATGACGATGTCGGGTCGCGCGCGACGCAGCTTGGCGACCTCGGGCGCGACATCGATGCCTGACTGCTTCGTGACGATCTCCTCGACGATGGGCAGGCCGAGCTTGGCCGCCCGCGCCTTGCCGCCGGGGATGCCGTCGCGGCCGAACTCGGTGTCTGCGTAGACGTAGGCGATGCGCGGCTTGTTGGCGCCGTAGGTCTTGGCGATGTACTCCATCAGGATCTCGTGCAGGCGCGGATAAGTCGGCCCGGGCACGATGTGCTGCGGCACGGCCACCGGGTCGGCCACCACGGATGCGAGCGAGGTGGAACTCGTCATGATGGTGCCGGCGGCCACGGCGTCCTGCGTGATCGCCTTCACCCACTGCGTGCTTTCGCCGTAGAAGAAGTTGGGCTTCTCGGCGGCCATGATCTTCTTGAAGATGGCCACGCTCTGGTCGAGCTTGAAGCCGCTGTCCTCGCTCACGTACTTCAGCTTGCGGCCCATGACGCCGCCCTTGCCGTTGCGCCAGGCGCAGTAGTCGTTGAGGCCCATGTTCATGGCCACGCCGGCGAAGCTGAAGACGCCGGTGATGGGCTGTGCGGCGCCGATGACGATGTCGCCCTTGTGCGCCTGCGCCTGTGAAGCGCCGATCGCGAACGGCCCCAGAGTGGCGGCGGCGCCGATCGATTGAACGAGCTTGCGGCGGATGATGGATGCCATGGATGCGTCTCCTTCGTTGGCGGGAACGGTTCGCTTCAGGTGCGAGGGTTCAGGGGCGAGTCCTCGGTTGCGGGACTTCAGGTGCGGGAAATCAGGTTCGGAACGGCCAGAGGTGGAAGACGCGCCGGATGCGCGCCCAGATCGCCGCCAGGCCATGCGGCTCGAACACGAGGAAGCCGATGATCAGCGCGCCGAACACGACCTGCCCCATCGGCAACAGCAGCCCGGCCACGTTCGGCAACCACTGCGAGCTGGCATGCGCCAGCAGGCGCAGCGCCTCGGGCACGAAGGTCATGAAGAGTGCGCCGAGAATGCTGCCGAGCACCGTGCCGAGGCCACCGACGATGATGGCGGCGAGGTAGAACACCGACAGCGTGAGCACGAAGTACTCCGGCGTGATGGCGCCGTAGAAGTAGCCGAGCAGCCCGCCCGCGACGCCGGCATAGAAGGCCCCCAGGCCGAAGGCGAGCAGCTTGGTCGTCAGCAGGCGCACGCCGAGGATCTCGGCCGAGAAGTCCTTCTCGCGCACCGCGACGAAGGCGCGGCCGATGTAGGTGCGGCCGAGGTTGCGCGCTGCCACCGCGGCGATGAAGGCGACGACGAAGATCAGGTAGAAGTTGCGCCGGTCGCCGATGAAGGTGAAGCCGAAGAGCTGCGCGCGCGGGATGTTGGTGCCCGGCACCCCGCCGGTCACGGACTCCCACTCACGGAAGCCGAAGGCGAGGATGAAGTGCGCCGCCAGCGTGGCCACCGCAAGGTAGATGCCCTTCACGCGCAGGCTGGGCAGGCCGACCAGCACGCCCAGCGCCGCGGCCACGAGGCCGCCCGCCGGCAGCGTGAGATAGAACGGCACGCCCATCCGGCCCAGCCAGGCCACGGTGTAGCAGCCGACGCCGAGGAAGGCACCGTGTGCCAGCGAGATGAGCCCGGCGTTGCCGGTGGTGATGTTGAGGCCGAGCGTGGCGATGGCGTGGATTCCGACGATGCAGGCCATGGCCAGCATGTAGTCGCTGCCCCACAACGGCAGCGTGAACACGGCGAGCAGGAACACCGCCATCCAGCGCCGCTGCGTGGACGAGTCCCACAGCCGCTCTTCCGAGGCGAAGTTTTCGTGGAAGACACCGGTGCGCATGGAGATCTCGACCTTCGTGCCGGGTTCGGGCTAGAGGCGTTCGATCGAACGCGTGCCGAACATGCCGTAGGGCCGCACGACGAGGATGGCGAGCACGACGACGTAGGGGACGACGTCGCGCGACTTGCCGCCGAGGTAGCCGGCGCCGAGCGCCTCGACGAAACCGACGATGAGGCTGGCGACGATGGCGCCCAGCACGCTGTCCATGCCACCGAGGATGATGGCCGCGAACACCGCCAGCGCCGCCGAGGCGAGCAGCGGCGAGAGCCCCGCAGAGCTGGCGATCAACACGCCGGCCACCGTGCCGACGAGGCCGCTCAGCACCCAGGTCAGGCGCTGCGCGTAGTTGATGTTGATGCCGAGCGTCGCCGCGGTCACCGGGTCGCTGGCGGTCGCCCGCAGCGCGATGCCGGTGCGCGAGTAGCGGAAGAAGGCAAGGAAGCCGCCGATCAGCACCGCCGCCACGGCGAAGTTGCCGAGCACGGTGCCTGGGATCAGGATGTCGCCCATCAGCAGCGGCGTGCGCGGCAGCAGCGTCGGCGGCGAGTAGGTGTCGCCGCCCCACACGGCCTCGACGCCGCCGTGGATGATGCTGGCCATGCCGATGGTGGCCATGAGCACGGCCACGGTCGGCTGGCCCGACAAGGGCCGCAGCACCGCCCGCTCCACGACCACGGCCAGCAGGCCGATGACGACGAGTGAGATGACAAACGCGGCCCACGGCGGCAGGCCGAACGTGACGGCGCCGGCGTAGTAGATGTACGCGCCGAGCATCATGACCTCGCCGACGGCGAAGTTGACGACGCCCGTGCCCTTGTAGATGAGCACGAAGCTGAGCGCGACGAGCGCCGTCACGCCGCCCGAAAGCAGGCCGAGCAGCGAGTACTCGATGAACTCGCTCATGCTGCCATCCCCCCCACGCCCGCGTCGGCGCCGAGATAGGCCTCCACCACCTGCGGATGCCGCCGCACTTCGGCAGGCGTGCCGCTGGCGATGACCTGGCCGAAGTTGAGCACCACGACGTGGCTGGAGATGTCCATCACCATGCCCATGTCGTGCTCGACGAGCAGCACGGTCACGCCCCACTCCTCCTGCACGTCGAGGATGAAGCGGGCCATGTCCTCGGTCTCTTCGCGGTTCATGCCGGCCACGGGCTCGTCGAGCATCAGCACGCGTGGCCGCATGGCCAGCGCACGCGCCAGTTCCACGCGCTTCTGCAGGCCGTAGCTGAGCACGTCCACCGAGCGGTGGCGGATGTGGTCGATCTGCAGGAACTCGATGACGTGCTCCTCGATTTCGGCGCGCAACGTCAGTTCCTCCTCGCGCGCCTTGCGTCCGTAGGCGAGCGCCGAGAGCAGCCCGGCCTGCATCAGGTGATGGCCGCCGAGCTTGATGTTCTCCAGTACCGAGAGCCCCCGGAAGAGCGCGATGTTCTGGAAGGTTCGCGCCAGGCCCATGCTCGCGCGGCGGTGAACGGGCGCCTCGGTGACATCGGTGCCGCCGAGGCGGATGCGCCCGGCCGCCGGCCGGTAGAAGCCCGAGATGGTGTTGAAGACGCTCGTCTTGCCCGCGCCATTCGGCCCGATGACGGCGGTGATCTGCCCCGGAGCCGCCTCGAAGCTCACGCTGCGCAGCGCATGGATGCCGCCGAAACGCAGATCGACGCCCTGCACCTCGAGCGCCAGACCGGCAGCCGCCGAATCGGCGTCGCGCTGGCCGAGGGTCTTCGTCGCGGTGGTCGTCGGCGGAGCAAGCATGGACGGGGGCGTGCGACGGCAGGGTCGTCGAAGACCGTACGCTACTGTACTATGTAGTTGCTGACGTCAGTGTTTTCCCCTTCGGCGCCGCAGCGCGCGAAGCCCCTCATCGCGCAGGGTCAACCGCCATCTCGCGCAGCCGGAACTTCTGGACCTTGCCGCTCGGCGTGCGCGGCATCGCTTCCATCACCAGCACCCGCTCGGGCCAGTACTGCTTGGCCACCTTGCACTCGGCCATGTAGGCCTGCAGGGCGGGCAGGTCGAGACGGGCGCCGGGGCGCAGCACCACGCAGGCGCATCCCCGTTCGCCCAGCCGGGCATCCGGGTAGCCGACGAGGCTGGCCTCGAGTACCGCGGGATGCTTGTATAGCAGCGCCTCGATCTCCACCACCGGCACGTTCTCGCCACCGCGGATGAGCACGTCCTTGCTGCGGCCGTTGATGCGGATGTAACCCTCGGCATCGGCGTAGGCGAGGTCGCCCGTGTCGAACCAGCCCTCGGCGTCGAACGTCGCGATGTCGGGGCGCTTGTAGTAGCCGATGAACATCTGCGCACCACGCACAAGCAGCCGCCCGGTCGTTCCCACGGGCAACGCCGCGCCCTGCTCGTCGACGATGCGTACGTCCACGCCCGGCAGCGGTCGGCCGTCGCTGGTGGCGCTCTTGTCGTGCGCCCGTGCCGGCTCGGTGAGCGTGCTCGAGAGCGACTCGGTCATGCCCCAAAGGCTGCACACCTTGAGGTCCAGCTCGCGCGCCGCGCGCTCGATGAGCACGGGCGGTATCGGTGCCCCGCCGCACAGGAAGCTGCGCAACTGCGCCGGCTGCGGCGCACCGGCGGCCACGGCCTCGCAGATGTCGGTGAGGAAGGGCGTGGAAGCGGCGGTGTAGGTGACCCGCTCGCGCGCCATGATCGTCACGCCCTGGCGCGGTTCCCACAGGTCCTGCAGCACCACCGTGCCACCGAGTCGCAAGCCCAGCAGCAGGACCGCGGCGTATCCCGTCATGTGGCCGAGCGGCGAGCAGCCGAGCAGCACGTCGTCGCCCGTGAGGCCGAAACGCTCGGCAAGCGAGTTGTTGCAGGCCACCAGGCGGTTGGTGTCGTGCATCACCCCCTTCGGCGAGCCCGTGGTGCCGGAGGTGAACATGATCACCGCCAGGTCGTCGGCGGCGAGCGCGGCATCGTTGGCCTCGATCCGTGCGCTGCCCGACAGCAGACGCTGCTCGAACCCGTCGGCGCCGTGCTCGTCGATGACGACCACGTGCTGGAGCTTCGGGCACTCCTTCTGCAACGCCCGCGCCATCGCCGCGTGGTCGAAGCCGCGGAAGAGCCTGGGCACGACCAGCACCTTGGCCTCGCCGAAGCCGAGCATGTAGCCCATCTCGCGCTCGCGAAAGATGGGCATCAGCGGGTTGACGACGGCGCCGATGCGGCTGGCGGCAAGCGCCGCGACGGCGAACTCCCACCAGTTCGGCACCTGCACCGCGACCACGTCACCGCGGCCCACGCCCATGCCGCGCAGCGCCGCCGCGGCGCGCGCCACGAGGTCGCCCAGTTCGCGATAGGTGAAGCGGCGAGGCTCGGCGCGGTCACCCTTGTCGGCGCGGTAGGCGACCAGCGCCGGCTTGTCCGGCGCGGCCGAGATGGCGGCGGCGAAGTAGTGGTCGATGGTGCGGTCGTGCCACAGCCCGGCCGAGCGCATGGCATGGGCGTGGGCGGCGGGATCGAAGGCGGTTGGAGTGCTCATGCGGCCTCAGTTCAAGCAGGCATTCACGCGTACGGTGTCCAGGCGTGCAGGCCGGTTTCAGGCCGGCGTCTCCTGCAGATAGGCCAGGAGGTTGCGCTTCATCGCATCGAGAACCAGGGCGCTGGCTTCCAGCCGATCGTCCGCAATGCCTTGCAGGATGCGCTCGTTCATGCGGTGGCTCACCTTGCGCATGCGGGCCACCAGTTGCTTGCTCTTGGGCTCCAGGAAGATGCGGTTGACCCGGCGGTCGTCGGCATCGGCGTCGCGGCGCACGAGGCCGCTCTTCTCGAGCCGGTCGATGAGGCCGCCGACGGCCACCTTGCCGAGGTCGAGCTCCTCGGCCAGGCGCGACTGCGTCATGCCGTCCTCGCGCGAGAGGTAGGCCAGGACCCACCATTGCGAGCGGGTCACGGCGAGCGGCTTCAGGCACCGGTCGAAGGCGCTGCGGCGCAGTCGCGAGACGTCGTGAATCAGGAAGCCGAGGCGCAACTCCCAGTCGATGCTGTGCGGCACCGCAGGCGCCGGCGGCTCGGCCGGTGCGGCGCGTACCCTGCGGGCAGGCATGTTCTGCGTCATACCGGGTCCCAGGTGAAGACATCACCCGAACGGTCCAGGCCGTAGAAGCCCGCGCGCAGCATCGGCAACGCCGTCTCGAGCACCGTCTCGGGGGTCCAGCCGTCGCCGCGGTGGGCATTGCGAATCGGCCGCGGCTGGCTGAAGAGGTAGATCTCGTTGTTGCGCACGCCAAAGATCTGGCCGGTCACGTCCTTGGCGCCTTCGGCACACAGCGCCACGACGAAGGGCGCCACCTTCTCCGGCACGAGCTTCTTCAGGCCGTCGACCCGCTTCTTCTGCTCGGGCGTCTCGGCGGGGATGGACTCGATCATGCGCGTCCACGCAAAGGGCGCGACGGCGTTGGATCGCACGCCGAACTTCTGCATGTCCAGCGCGATGGACTTGGACAGCGCCGCGATGCCGAGCTTGGCGGCGCTGTAGTTGGCCTGGCCGAAGTTGCCGATGAGGCCCGAGGTGCTGCTCATGTGCACGTAGACACCGCTGCCCTGCGTCTTGAAGTGCGGCGCGGCGGCGCGGCTGACGTTGAAGCTGCCTTTCAGGTGCACGGCGACGACGCTGTCGAACTCGGCCTCGCTCATGCGGTGGAACATCACGTCGCGCAGGATGCCGGCGTTGTTGACGACGATGTCGATGCGGCCGAAGGCCTCGACCGCGCGCTCGACCATCTTGTGTGCCTGGTTCCAGTCAGCGACCGAGCCACCGTCGGTGATGGCCTCGCCGCCGGCAGCGCGGATGGTGGCCACCACCTCTTGCGCCGGCTGCTCGGTGCTCGCCCGGCCATCGAGGGTGGCGCCGAGGTCGTTGACCACCACCTTCGCGCCCGCCGCGGCCAGCGCCAGCGCGATGCCGCGCCCGACCCCCCGCCCGCCTCCGGTGACGAGCGCCACCTTGCCATCCAGCAACCGGCTCATGCGGATCCTCCCTGAGTCCTGCCATC
>JAEUPE010000275.1 GCA_016790435.1 Rubrivivax sp.
CGCGGGTCCTCGATGCGCCGCGCCTCGGCCACCGCCTCGGGGTCGCGGTCGAAGGCGATCAGGCGGCCCGTGGGCGCCAGGCGCGAGAGCACCGCGCGCGCATGGCCGCCGCGGCCGAAGGTGCCGTCGACGTAGGTGCCGCCCGGCTGCGTCACCAGCGCCTCGACGGCTTCGGTGAGCAGGACGGTGCGGTGGCTCCATGCGGCCGGCGCATTCACTGGAGCACCAGGCTGCGCAAGGGCTCGGGCTTGCCCTTGGAGATGACTTGGGATTCGCGCACTTCGCTGCGCGCCGGGTCCCACAATTCGAAGTGCGCGCCGACCCCCATGAAGACCACCGTGCCAGCCTCCTTGAACCCCGCCCAGCGCCGCAGCTCGGGCGGGATGAGGATGCGCGAGCCGCTGTCGATCTCGAGCTCGGCCTGGCTGCCGAGGTACAGGCGGCGCCACTCGTCGGCATCGTCGCCGGTGAGCTTCAGCACCACCTCGGCGAGCTGGCCGAAAACGTCGGGCGTGTACAGGCCCAGGCAGCCCGCGGGATCCTTGCAGACCACCAGCTGGCCGGCGGCCTTGTCGTTGATCTGGTCGCGCCACTTCGAGGGCACGGTCAACCGCCCCTTGATGTCCAATGTGAGCACTGGCCCACCGAAAAAGCGCCACTGAGACACGACCGACACCAATCCCCACCTTCGCGCACGATTTCCCACTCTATCCGAGGAGACGGAGAGGGTCAAATCGCCGCAAGGTCGGAAAGCCTTGGCGAATCAAGCACTTAGGCCTGGGTTCTCATCCAGTGCCTGCCAAGAAACTCGTTATGAATGAAGCACTTGTCGGTTTCACTGAAAGTGCTTTCGAGGCAATAGCTGTGCATGCGTACAGCTCGGCCGTTACTCATTGCAACGGAGATCGTGTGTGCAAAACGACCCGCTCTGGAAGCTGAGGCACGCCCTGGCGGGCGTCGGCCTGGCGCTGCTGCTCTCGGTGCCGGTCGCGGCGCTGCTCGGCAGTGCGCTGGGCGACATCCTGGGCGGCAGCTACGGCTGGCGGGCCGGGCTTTACAGCGGCTTGCTGCTGTACGTGGTGGTGGGCGCCTTCGTGCTCTTCGCCAAGGTGGCGCGGCACGAGACGCGGCCGCTGTCGGTGCAGCGCGTCGGCCTGTGGTTGCTCAGCCTGTGGCTGTGGCCATTCCTTTGGCTGATGGCCACAAAGCGGCCGGCCAGCGCCGACGAGCCAGGCCGCTCGCCGCCGGCGTCGCCACCGGCCGTCCCCCCCGCGCCGCCGCCTCCGCCTTCACTGTGACTGCATGATGCGGCGGCCCGCCACGGGCTGGGCCGGCCGCGCATTCATCGGGTAGATGCGCGCGAAGAGCTCGATCTGCTCTGGCGTCAGGGTGACGGGTGTGCGCATCACCACCCACTGCACGCCCTCGCTGCAAGGTGGCGTCGTGAGCGAGCCCATGTAGGTGAAGTAGCGCCTGTCTTCGGGCAGCAGGTGGCCGGGATCGATCTGGGCGCGCGCCGGCGACTCTTCGTTGCGTTCGAGCGGCAGGTTGTTCCAGACCGTCTGCACGGCCGGATGCGCCGGCCCTTTGCCGAGCAGCACGCCCACCACGGCCAGGCGGCCCGTGGGATCCTTGTGCACGAGGTGCAGCGACATCTCGAACTGGCGGCCGTCGATGCGCTCCTCGCTCGGGCGGTGGAAGTGGAACTGCACGAGTTCGTAGCGCCGCCCGCCCACCTCGATGGCGTTGCCAGGCGGCAGGTTCACCTGCACCGTGTGGCCGTTGTCGATGACGGAAAACGCGCTCGGCCGATAGTCGAACTTGACCGGCTCGAGATCGACCGCGAGGCCGCCGCGGATGTCGATGGGGCTCTGGCGCTGGCCATTGGCGCACAGGCCGAATTCGGGCTTCAGCGCGCCCCAGGCGGTCGGGCCGGCGCTGCCTTCGTAGCCCCAGTGCGGCGCCTGGCCGTGCGCGCCATGCGCCCCGGTGCCGCCATGGCCCTTGCCGCCAGCCGCCGCGCCCGCGGTGCGCCGCGCGGCGGCAGGCGCGTGCGCCGAAGCCGCCCCTGGAGCCGGATCCGGATGGGCCGAGACGCGATGGGCCGGCACGTTGCCCGGCGTGCGCGACCAGGCGATGCCTTCGGCGTGCCCCCGGGCGATCTCCTGCGCCGACGGGCCGTGTGCCGGCGCGTGGCCTGCCGCGCTGCCCTGCGCGCCCCCACCCGCCGCGGGCTTGGCCGCGCCGTGCGGCGCGTTGCCGCGCGTGCCCACCTGCAGGTCCAGCGTGCCGCTCGCCGGGGCCGCGCCCGGGCTCGCCAGGCGCTCGGCCAGGCGGGAACGCAGGCGTTCCATCGGGTCAGCGGCGGCAGCGACCGCAGGCGCCGCCGCCTGGGCCGTCGAATGCGCAGCCGACGCCGGCCCGGCCGCAGCGGGGGCGGCATGCAAAGGCCCCTTGGCAGCGTGCCGCGGCACCGGCGTGTCCACCGGCCCGGCCATCGGCAAGGAGGGCAGAACCAGCAGCGCGGCCAGCAAGGCGAAGGCGACGAGGCGAACGGGGATCATGGCGAGGCTCCTCAGCCCATTTCGGCCGCCCCGCCCGCCGACTTGAGCGCGCCCATCGCCGAGGCGGCCCGCTCCGTGCAGAGCGGGCGCCGCTTCGCCTAGATCGTCACCTGCCGCTTCACCCAGGTCCAGGCGAGCAGGCCCGTCGCCATCAGGCCGAACGAGGCCAGGGCGAGGCCCAGCGCCGAGTGCATCACCAGCGGCGCCAGCACGCCGGCCACGAGCGCGTTGGCACTGCTGCCGATGCTCGACTGCACCGACGCGGCCATGCCGCGCCGCTCGGGCGCCTGGTCGATGACGAGCAGCGTCACCACCGGGGTCAGGAGCGACCAGCCGAAGGAGTACACCGCCACCGGCACGATCGCCCAGGCCGGATGTGGCTCGAGCAGCGCATTCAGCGCCACGTTCACGAGCGAGGCACCGCCGACGACGAGGAAGCCCCATCGCACCTGCTGGCGCGGCCGCATGCGGCCGGCCAGCCGGCCCGAGAGCCAGGCACCGGCCATGATGCCGCCGACGCTGACGATGAAGAACCAGAAGAACTGCGTCGGCTGCAGCTTGAGCAGGCCGCCGAGCCAGGCCGGCGCCGAGAGCACGTAGAGGAACATGCCGTTGAAGGGCACGCCGCTGGCCACTACCAGCGCCAGGAAACGCGGGTTGCGCACGAGCTGCGCATAGCCGCGCAGCAGGTGCATGGGGTGGAACGACTGCCGCGCCGCCGGCACCAGCGTCTCGGGCAGCAGGCGCGCGTTGGCGATCGCGAGCACGGCGGCGATGCCCGCCAGCAGCCAGAAGATCGAGCGCCAGCCGAGCGGGCCGAGCATCAACCCGCCGAGCACCGGCGCGATGGCCGGCGCGACGCCGAAGAAGATCGTCACCTGCGACATGACGCGCTGCGCATCGGCCGGCGCATGCAGGTCACGGATGATCGCGCGCGACACCACCATGCCGGCGCCGGCGCAGAGCCCCTGCACCGCGCGCCAGAAGACGAGCGCCCCGATCGACTCGGCCAGCGCGCAGCCGACCGACGCGAGCGCGAAAGCCGACAGCCCCACCAGCACCACCGGCCGGCGGCCGAAGCTGTCGGACAGCGCGCCGTGGAACAGGTTCATCACCGCGAAGGCGAGCAGGTAGCTCGACAGCGTCTGCTGCATCTGCACCGGCGTGGCCGCGAGCGCCGTGCCGATGGCCGTGAAGGCCGGCAGGTAGGTGTCGATCGCGAACGGGCCCAGCATGCCCAGGCCCGCAAGCAGCAGCGACAAGGCCCAGCGCGGGCCGCGCCAGAGAGAAGCGGAGGGAGAAGTCATCGGGCAGGTGGGGCGGCGCAGTGTAGGGGGTCGATGGTTGGCGCCCGGCCTTGCCCGTGCGGTCGTCGCGGTGGTTCGCGCAGTGCTCCAATGCGGCGCATGCAACCCCTTCGCCGCACCCTGCTTGCCTCAGTCCTCACTGGGGCCATCACCGGGACACTGGCCTCGACGGTGGCTCTTCCGGCGCTGGCCAGTTCGCGCCGCGCACTGCGCCAGATGACCGACGGCCCGTTCTATCCGCCCGCCCGCTGGCGCGCCCAGTGGAGCGACTGGGACGCCGACCTGACGCGCGTGGCACAGGGCGCCGAGGCGTTTGTCGCGCGCGGCGAGCACCTGGGGCTGGCGCTGGCGGTGGTGGACACGAACGGCCGCCTCGTCGACGGCGCCGATGTCGAGATCTGGCAGTGCGACTCGATGCAGCACTACCGCCACCCCGACGTGCCGCGGGAAGCGGCCGACCGCACGATCCGTTTCGACCCCGGCTTCCAGGGCTACGGCGCGGGCCGCAGCGACGCACGCGGTGAATTGGGCTTTCGCACCATCCGGCCCGTGGCCTACCCCGGCCGCACGCCGCACATCCACGTCAAGCTGCGCCACGTGAGCTTCGGCGAATGGACCTCGCAGCTGTTCGTCGCCGGCGATGCCGGCAATGCGCGCGACTTCCTGTGGCGCAACGTGCCGGCGGACGACCGCGCGGCGCTCGAGATGAAGCTCGCACGCGCCCCGGCGGGGGCCGCAGCCAGCCCCGCTGGCGCACCACCGCTGGCCTGGGTGGTGCGCCACGAACTCGTGGTGCCGGTCTGACCTGGATCGCGGCGCGCCTTGACGCTGCGCTCGCGGGGCTCGCGAGCCGCGAGCCGATGGAAGAAAGTGTGAAGCAGGCCGATAGGCCGGATTCTGTGCAGCACGGCTCCTTGCGAAGCCGCGCCGTGACCGCCATTCATCTGGGCCGGGAGTCGCCTCCCGGCTCGGTGCCACCTACCCGCCGGCTCCGCGAGCCACATCGATGCCGGCCTATTTGGTGTTGCTGCCCGTAGAGATTGCCCGTTTCACCCAGGGCAGGACACCCTTGCGGGGCCAACCCTGACTCGTCTCTGTTGCTCTGATCCTCACCTCGCGGTGGACAGCCGTTAGCTGCTACGGTGCTCTGTGCAGTCCGGACCTTCCTCCAGTGCCGGGTTTCCCCGCTCGCACCAGCGGCGGTCTGGCCTGCTTCACGGCGTGGATTATCCGCCCCGCGCGTGCGGCGCACGCGCTGCGCCAAGGCGCTACCAGCGGATCGCGAGCTTGACGCCGTAGCTCGTGGCGTCGCCGGTCTTGTCGGCCTCGATCACCAGCGCCATCGGCACGAAGGCGATGTTGACGCCGGCGAACACCTTGTCCATCTGGAACTTCTCGCGCCCGAGCGTCGTGCCCGGCGCCTTGGCGTCGATCTCGACGCGGCCGACGCCGGCATAGGGCGTGAGGAAGAGGATGCCCTTGCTGATCGAAAGATCGACGCTGGTGGCACGCGTCTTGAGCTGGTCGACACCGCTCAGGTTCATCATCGAGGCGCGCAACGCCACCGCCGGCAGCACCGCGTTGCCGCCGATGAAGGCCCAGCGCAATTCGCCGCCCGCGGCGCGCACGTTGGTGTCGGGCAGCGTCATGACGACGGCGCCGATGTCGATGTCGAAGGGCAGCCCCTTCACGGCGCGCAACCCGGCCAGCGGAATCGCCTTGGGCACGTCCGCGCCACCCGCCGCCTTGATGAGCGTGGCACGGTTGGCCACTTCGGTGGCTCCGATCGACAGGCCGAGGTCGAAGCCGGTGATGCCCAGCCCCTCCGAAGGAATCATGCCCTTGTAGGAGATGGCGGCGCCGATGTCCTCGGCCAGGGCGCGGAACTCGGCCTGGGTGAGCGTGTTGATGGCATTGAAGTCGGCGGCCCGGGCCGTGCTGGCGGCTCCGGCGGCGACGAGGAAGCAGGCGGCGGTGGAAAGAACGTGGCGGACCATGGGCATCTCCCTGTGTGTTGAGGTGGTCTGACGTGTGATGGAGCGGAACCGAACCGGAGCGCATTCTGGCGGCGAGCCCCCCGGGGCGGAGAGGTCCGAAGCAGGCGGAGGCGTTACGAGGCGTTCCCACGGCCGGCGCCTCCACGAAGCCGGGTGGGCGGACAAGAGCCACATCGCACTAGGCAACGGGTGCCTGCAACAGGGCTTGAAGCGATCGCACGAAGGGGCCGTGGGCCGGGTCCTGCATGCGGCGCGCGATCACCAGCGCCGCCTCGAGCGCAGCATCGGCCTGCTCCGCGCGCCCGGCGGCGCGTGCGGCCAGCGCGACGGCCCGGTGGCCGCGCATCTCCAGCAGGGGCGGCCAAGGCGGCTCCGGCACGCGGCGCAGGCCCTGCAACGCCACAACCGCAAAAGGCATGGCCTCGTCGGGCCGGCCGGCCTCGATCTCGATGTCGGCCCGCAGCAGCGCGGCCCACGGCGACGGCGGCTGGTCCGGCGGGGGCGCAAGGCGCTGTTGCCATGCGGCCAGCGCGGCTTGCGCCGGCCCGCGTGCGAGTGCCAGCTCGACCGCCTGGATGTCTTCGTAGTGAGTGAGGTCGGTCCCCTGCAGGTCGTGCTGCAGTCGCACCGCACAAGCGGCAGCCAGCGCCTCGTCCGCCTCGTCGATGCGACCCAGGTCGCCCAGCGCCTGGCTGCGTGCCAGTTGCGCCAACGCGGCGGCACGCGGGTGGTGCGAAGGATCTCCCAGCAGCGCGCCGGCCTCGTCGAGGCAGGCCAGCGCACGTTCGGGCCGGCCGTGGTCGCGCCACATTCGCCCCTCGACGATCTTCAGCGGAATCAGAACCGCAACGCGTTCTTCGGCATCGTCCCAGGCCGACACCCGCTCCGCACCCTCCTGCAACAACGCCAGCGCCTCGGGCACCCGGCCTTGTGCGCCCAGCAGGCGGGCCAGCTGCCGCCCCATCGTGACGGCATGGCTCGAGCCGGCGCCGGACAAGCGGGTCTCCAGGGCGAGCGCCTCGCGCATGTGCGCCTCGGCGGCACCGGCCAGTCCCCGCTGCTGCGCAACGAAAGACGCCTCCTCATGGATCAGCGAGACCCAGGACGGGCCGCGCGGAACCTTCGGGGCCGCCGCGATCGCCCGGTCCAGCGTCGCCGCCGCTTCGTCGTGCCGACCCGCCAGCCCCTGCATGACGCCGAGGTAGGCGAGCGCCTGCAGCCATTGCAGCGTCGGGCCGCGGGCACGGGTCATGCGCTCTGCCCGCTCGGCATGCGGCAGCCCGCGCGCGTCACGGGCGAAGCGGTAGTGGTCCGCGAGACTGATGTCGATCGCGATGCGCGCCTCGGTCGCTTCCTCGGATCCGATCCGGTCGGCCAGCATCGCGTCGGCGCGGTCGAGCTCGGCTCGCGAGCGGTCCATCTGGCCCAACGACAGCAGCGTGTCGGCCCAGCGCGCGAGCGCCAGCGCATGGGCCGCCGACCCGGCGCCCCGCTGTGCAACATTCAAGGCAACGAGTTGCTCGTGCAGCCCGGCCTCCCGTTGATGCTCACCGATGTCGGCGTACAGGCTCGCCAGCAGCGCCAGCACGCGTGCCTTCGCTTCGGGCGCATCGGCCAGCGCCCCGGCGATGCGCGCGGCGCCGACATCGAGCAGTTCGCGGGCCGTGCGTTGACGCGCGGCGATCGGGTCGACCTGGTCGGCGCTGCTGCTGCGGAAGATTCCCTCCATGAAGTCCTGCACGGCCTGGGCCGTGCGCGCCTCGACCTGCGCGCGACGCGCCTGGACCTGCGCCCGCTGGGCCTGCCACAGCGCGGCTGCCATGCCGAGGCCGAGGGTGCCAAAGGCCAGCGCGGTGGCCCCGGCCCCCAGGCCCAGGCCGAAGGCGGCCACCGTCAAGGTGCCGGCCGCGAGCGGCGCCCTGTGCCGACGGGCCAGCCGCCCTGCCAGCCGGACCTTGGAGTCCGGACGCGCCGCCACCGCCGCGCCCTCGAGGTAGCGCCGCCAGTCCTGCGCCAGCGCATCGACGGTCGGGTAGCGCTGCGCCGGCTCCTTTCTCAAGGCCTGCCCGAGGATCGCATCCAGGTCGCCGCGCAGGGCCCGACGCAGCAGCGGGTCGGTCGCAGCCTCGCTGGCCGCCATCGGTTCCCCAGTGAGGATCGCCTCCTCGAGGGCCGCCGCGCTGCCGCGGGGGATTCGGTACGGCCGCGCGCCGGTCAGTACGTGGTACGCCACCACGCCCAGCGAGTACACATCGCTCGCGACGCCCAGGGTACCGCCTCGGACCTGCTCGGGGCTGGCAAATTCCGGCGTGAGGACACGACCCGCGGCGCGGGTCAGCGCGGTCTCCTCGGCGGTCTCGCCTTCCATCAACTTGGCAATGCCGAAGTCGAGCAGCCTCGCCTGGCCTTGCGCGGTCACGAGGATGTTGGCCGGCTTCAGGTCGCGGTGCAGCACCAACCGCCCGTGCGCGTAGGCCACGGCTTCCGCCACCTGAAGGAGCAGCGCCAACCGTTCGCGCACCGGCAGGCCGCGCGCGCGGCACCAGGCATCGATGGGCTCGCCCTGCACGTATTCCAGCGCCAGATAGGGCTGTCCGTCCTCGGCCAGGCCGGCGTCGTACAGGCGCGCGATGTGCGGATGCTCCAGCCCGGCCAGGATGTCGCGTTCGCGCGCGAACCGCTGCACCAGCGGGCCACGACGGCCGGCCAGCATCGGCAGCTTCAGCGCCACCTGACGCTTCGGGGCCGCGTCGCTGCGCTCCGCCAGCCAGACTTCGCCCATGCCGCCGGCGCCCAACTCGCGCAGCAGCCGGTAAGGGCCGACACTGTCGCCGACGCCCAGGCCCTCGACCGCATCGCGCTGCGGCAAGAGTGCCGAACCTCGCTCCAGCAGGTCCGCGGTCTCGCGCCCTTCCTGGCGCGCCAGCAGGTCGCGCAGGGCGGGCACCAGCACGGCCGACTCGCCCTGCAGGCTGTCGAGCCAGGCATCGCGCGCCGCACCCTCGAGGTCCAGCGCCGTGTCCAGCAGCGCGGACAGGCGCTTGAGTCCGGCGGGGTCGAAGCTCATCGGGGCGGGCACGGCGGCGGGCGACACCCGATGCTCGGGCCACACGGGTCCTCCGTCTAGTGGGGGCGGCCCACGCCGTCGCCGGCCCACCGATCGGGCGGGCGGGCGGGCGAACGCCCTCGAACCGCGGCCCGAAGCCGCTAGATGGCCAGCCGCGCCTTCACCCCGTCGGCCACCATGTCGGTGCCGCGCCCTCGCATCACCACCTCGCCACGCTCCATCACGATGTAGGCGTCGGCGAGTTCCTCGGCGAAGTCGTAGTACTGCTCGACGAGCACGATGGCCATCGGCTGCCCATCGATGCCACGCTCGGCCAAGCGCGCGAGCGTGCGGCCGATGTCCTTGATGATGCTCGGCTGGATGCCCTCGGTCGGCTCGTCGAGCATCAGCACGCTCGGGCTCGGGGCCAGTGCACGCGCGATGGCGAGCTGCTGCTGCTGGCCGCCGGAGAGGTCGCCGCCGCGCCGGTGCAGCATCTGCTTGAGCACCGGGAAGAGCTCGAACAGCACCGGCGGCACCGCGGTGCCGGCCGGCCGCGTCGCCAGGCCCATGCGCAGGTTCTCGTCCACCGTGAGGCGGCCGAAGATCTCTCGCCCCTGCGGCACGTAGGCCAGCCCGGCGCGCACGCGCTCGTAGGGCTCGATGCGCGTGATGTCGCGGCCGTGCAGCGACACGCGGCCGGTCTTCACGGCCAGCACGCCCATCAGGCTCTTGAGCAGGGTCGTCTTGCCCACGCCGTTGCGGCCGAGCACCACGGTCACCTCGCCGCGCTTTGCCTCCAGCGACACCTGCCGCAGGATGTGCGAGCCGCCGTAGTACTGTTCGAGGCCCATCACCCTGAGTGCGGGTTCGCTCGAACCAAGCGGCCGCGGCGGAACCGGCTCTGCCGGGCCGCGCGCGGCGCCCCCCTGGGGGGGAGGCGACCGCAGGTCGCTCCGGGGGCGGGCATGATCATCGGCCAAGGTACACCTCCACCACCCGTTCGTCGGCCTGCACGTCGGCCAGCTTGCCCTCGGCCAGCACGCTGCCCTCGTGCAGCACCGTCACCTTGCGGTGGGTGCCCGCGAGCTCGCCGACGAACTTCATGTCGTGCTCCACCACCACCAGCGAGTGCTGGCCTTCGAGCGAGAGGAAGAGCTGAGCGGTGCGCTCGGTCTCCTCGTCGGTCATGCCGGCCACCGGCTCGTCGAGCAGCAGCAGCTTGGGGTCCTGTGCGAGCAGCATGCCGATCTCGAGCCACTGCTTCTGGCCGTGGCTGAGCAGGCCGGCCTCGCGCCACGCCGAGTCCTTCAGCTCGATGAGCGTGAGCAGTTCATCGAGCCGGTCGCGCTCGGCGCCGTTCTGGTGGCCAAACAGATTGGCGCGCACGCTGCGCGGCCCGGCCAGCGACATGGCGAGGTTGTCGTGCACCGTCAGGCGCTCGTAGACGGTGGGCTTCTGGAACTTGCGCCCGATGCCGGCGGTGGCGATCTCGGGTTCGTTGAGGCGCAGCAGGTCGATGTTGCTGCCGAAGGTGAGGTGGCCGCTGTCCGGGCGCGTCTTGCCGGTGATGCAATCCATCATCGTCGTCTTGCCCGCGCCGTTGGGGCCGATGATGCAACGCAGCTCGCCCGCGTTCACCGTGAGTGAGAGCGAGTTCAGCGCCTTGAAGCCGTCGAAGCTGACCGTGAGGTCCTCGACGTAGAGCGCGACGCCCTGCGTGAACACCGGCTCCAGGCGCTCCAGCGGGCGGCCGAAGCCGCCGCGTGGCGGGCCCTCGGCGGCGCGCTTGGCCGCCATGCGCGCCTCATAGGCGGCGCGCCGCGCCGCGCCAGCGCGCATCAGGTCGGGCGTCATGCCGCCTGCTCCTTGGTTGCGTTGGGAGCGCCGGCGGCCGGGGCCGCTGGCGCCGCACCCTCGCCGGCCTTGCCCGAGCGCAGACGTTGCATGACCATCTCCCACAGCCCGACCAGGCCGCGCGGCAGGAAGAGGGTCACGGCGATGAACAACGCGCCGAGGAAGAACAACCACACCTCGGGCGCCGCGGCCGTGAACCAGCTCTTGGCGCCATTGACGAAGAAGGCGCCGACGATGGGCCCGACGAGCGTGCCACGCCCACCCACCGCCGCCCAGATGGCGATCTCGATGCTCGCCGCCGGGCTCATCTCGCTCGGGTTGATGATGCCCACCTGCGGCACGTAGAGCGCGCCGGCGACGCCGCACATCACGGCCGAGAAGGTCCAGATGGCGAGCTTGAAGGCCACCGGGTCGTAGCCGCTGAACATGACGCGCGTCTCTGCGTCGCGCACGGCCTGCAGCACGCGGCCGAAACGGCTTTGCACCAGCATGCGCCCGAGCAGGAAGAAGCCGATCAGCACGACCCCCGACAGCACGCACAGGAAGACCCGCATCTGCGGCGTGTTGAGCGGGACGCCGAGGATGCGCTTGAAGTCGGTGAAGCCGTTGTTGCCGCCGAAGCCGGTCTCGTTGCGGAAGAAGAGCAGCATCGCGGCGAACGTGAGCGCCTGCGTGATGATGGAGAAGTACACGCCCTTGATGCGCGAGCGGAAGGCGAAGAAGCCGAAGACGAAGGCCAGCAGCCCCGGCACCGCCACCACCATCAGCATCTGGAAGGCGAAGCTGTCGCTCAAGGCCCAGTGCCAGGGGAACTCCTTCCAGTTCAGGAAGACCATGAAGTCCGGCATCGGCATGCGGTACTGGCCTTCGCTGCCGATCTCGCGCATCAGGTACATGCCCATGGCATAGCCGCCGAGCGCGAAGAACAGGCCGTGGCCGAGCGAGAGGATGCCGGCGTAGCCCCAGATCAGGTCCATCGCCAGCGCGCAGATGGCGTAGCAGAGGATCTTGCCGAGCAGGCCCACGTAGTGCGCGCCGAGGTGCAGCGCGTGCCCCTCGGGCACCACGAGGTGAAGCACCGGCACGAGAACGACCATGACGAGCGTGGCCACGACCACGGCGAGCCACGCCTTGGGCGAGAGCAGGCCGGTGCGAGGGGCGAGTACCGCACTCATGGCTGGGCCTCGGCGGCTTGCGATGCGGCAACCGCCTTTGGAACGGATTGCCGGCTCATGCCTCGGCACTCCGGCCCTTGAGGGCGAAGATGCCTTGTGGGCGTTTCTGGATGAAGGCGACGATGAGCAGAAGCACCATGATCTTGGCCAGGACCGCGCCCTGCCAGCCTTCGAGCAGCTTGTTGACGATGCCCAGACCCAGGCCCGCGTACACGGTGCCGGCGAGCTGCCCGACGCCCCCGAGCACGACGACCATGAACGAGTCGACGATGTAGTTCTGCCCGAGGTCGGGGCCGACGTTGCCGAGCTGGCTGAGCGCGCAGCCGGCCAGCCCGGCAATGCCGGCGCCGAGCGAAAACGCGTAGGTGTCCACGCGCGCCGTCGGCACGCCGACGCAGGCGGCCATGCGCCGGTTCTGCGTCACGCCGCGCACGAAGAGGCCGAGGCGCGTACGCGCGATCAGCAATGCCATGCCGCCGAGCACGATGGCGGCGAAGGCGATGATGGCGATCCGGTTGTAGGGCAGCGTCAGGTTGGGCAGCACGGCGATGCCGCCCGAGAGCCACGGCGGGTTCTCCACCGCCACGTTCTGC
>JAEUPE010000302.1 GCA_016790435.1 Rubrivivax sp.
TGTCGCTGAACCACCTGCTCGACCGCGCGGGGCGGTACTTCGCGGCCAGCCAGATCGTCTCGCGTCGGCCGGACAAGAGCCTCGTGCGGCACAGCTATGCGCAGTGGTACCGGCGCACGCGTGCGCTCGGCGCGGCGCTGCGCTCGCTGGGCCTGAAGAAGGGCGACCGCGTCGCCACGCTCGCCTGGAACCACCACGCGCACCTCGAGTGCTACTTCGGCATCCCGGCCGCCGGCGGCGTCATGCACACGCTCAACCTGCGGCTCGCGCCGGGCGAGATCGGCGCCATCGCCGGCGATGCCGAAGACCGCTTCCTCATCGTCGACGACATCCTGCTGCCGTTGTACAAGCAGTTCGCGCACGTGCACCGCTTCGAGCGGGTCATCGTCTTCCCGTTCTCGGGCGCGCCGGTGCCGGCCGAGTTCGCCAACTACGAGCAATTGCTGGCCGGCGCCGACGAAGCGGGCTTCAGCTACGAGCCGCACGACGAGAACGACCCGGTCTCGATGTGCTACACGTCGGGCACGACCGGCCGTGCCAAGGGCGTGGCCTACTCGCACCGCAGCACCATCCTGCACTCGCTGGTGGGCAACCAGCCCGACTACTGGTGCCTCAAGCACACCGACGCGCTCATGCCGGTGGCGCCGATGTTCCATGCCAACGCCTGGGGCACGCCGTATGGCGCGGTGATGATGGGCGTGAAGCTCATCTTCCCCGGCCCGCACCTGCACCCCGACGACCTGCTCGACCTCATGCAGATCGAGCCGCCGACGCTGGCGCTGGGCGTGCCGACCATCTGGATGAGCATGATCCAGACCTACGAACGTGCCCTCACCGAGCAACCCGGGCGCTGGAAGATGCCGCGGGGCCTGCGTTCGCTCGTCGGCGGCGCGGCGGTGCCCGAGGCGCTGATCCGCGCCTTCGACCGCCACGGCGTGTGGCTGCAGCAGGGCTGGGGCATGACCGAAACGAGCCCGCTCGCCACCGTGAGCTACCCGCGCATGGAACTGGCCGACGCCGGCCTGGACGAGCGCTACCGCCGTGCCGCCATGGCTGGCGTGCCGGCACCGCTGGTCGAGTTGCGCCTGCGCACCGACGAGGGCGAGGACGCGCCGCCCGACGGCAAGACGATGGGCGAGATCCAGGTGCGCGGGCCGTTCATCACCGGCTCGTACCACGGCGTGCCGGTGGCGCCGGACAAGTTCACCGCCGATGGCTATCTGCGCACCGGCGACGTCGCCACCATCGACGAGCTCGGCTTCATGCGCATCACCGACCGCACCAAGGACCTCATCAAGAGCGGCGGCGAGTGGATCAGCTCGGTCGACCTCGAGAACTCGCTCATGGCACACCCCGCCGTCGCCGAGGCCGCGGTCATCGCCATCCCCGACGAGAAGTGGAGCGAGCGGCCGCTCGCCTGCATCGTCTTCAAGCGCGGTGCTTCGGCCACCTCGGCCGAATTGGGCGAGCACCTGCTGCAGGTGGGCGGGTTCGCGAAGTGGCAGCTGCCCGACCGCTACGAGGTCATCGACGCGGTGCCGCGCACGAGCACCGGCAAGTTCTGGAAGCTGAAGCTGCGCGAGCAGTTCCCGCGTTGAAGGTGCCAAGCCGCGAGCAGCCCCGGCCCCCCTGCGGCGAGCGCGCCACGTCCATCCCCGTTGCGCGTTGGTGCCTCTCTGGCGCCGCGCTTCCAGCGACATGACCTCCCCGTGGTTGCGGCGCGCCCTGGAATGGGCGCAGCTCTGGCCCGCCTTCCGCGCTGGCGTGTGGGTGGTGCTGCTCTTCGCCGTCGGCCTCGGGCTGGCCAGCTACTACGCGCAGCCCGTGCAGCAGGCACTGCACGAGCATGCCGTCATCGGCGTCGCCATCTTCCTCTTCACCTCGGCACTGGCCGTGGTGCTGCCATTCGCCAGCAACCTGCCACTCGTGCCGTTGGCCGTGCTGGCCTGGGGCCCGGGCTGGACGGCCTTGCTGTTGCTCGTCGGCTGGATTGCCGGCTCGGTGTTCTCGTTCGTGCTGGGGCGGCACACGCGCGGCTGGATCCTGCGACGGTTCCCGTCGGTCCAGCGGCATGCTGACATCGATCGGCTGATCCACCCGCGCTACCGCCTTGCCTCGCTGATCTCGCTGCGCATGACCTTCCCGGTCGACGTGCTGTCCTACGCGCTCGGGCTCTTCAGCCGCAGCACGACGTTGGCCGAGGTGATGGCCTCCACGGCCATCGGTGCGGCGCCGTTCGCCGTGCTCTTCGCCTGGTTCCCGGCGCTGCCGGGGGCGGTGCAGTGGGCCGTGCTTGCAGCGTCCGTCGCCGCGTTCTGCCTGCACTTGTGGTGGGTGCTGCGAGCGACGGCCGCGGCCCGGCCATGACCGCGCGTGACCAAGCGTGGTCGCGCTGACCCGTGGCCCAGTGGCCCGGCGCCCGGGCCAGGCGCTTGCCGCGCTCCTCGCGAAGCGCCGCCTGACGTGATCAGGTCCGCGCCAGAACCGCCTGCAGGCACTCGTCGAAGCGGTTCACCGCGATTGACAGGTGGCCCTCGTCCTCGCAGAAGTGCAGCTGCGCCCGCGGCAGCCGTTCGGCCATGAAGCGGCCCATCGCCGGCGGCACGTGCCGGTCGTGTCCGCCCTGGAACACGTGCACCGGCGCCTCGATGCCGCGCAGCGACGGGGCCGAGTGCCAGGCAATGCGCCGCGCTTCGCCCAGGGCGCCGGCGATGCCTTGCCGGTAGGCCTCGGCGAGGTCGGCCGCGAAGGCGTGGCGCACGAGCGAATCGCTTTCGAGCAGCAGGCGGTCGGGCGCCGTCAGCATCGATGCAAGGGCGCGCACGGCCCGCTCGGGTTGGCTGCGAAAGAGCGCCCAATCCAGCGCCAGCAACGGGCTCGCGAGCCACGGATGCCAGCGCGCCAGGCCGAACAGGGCGCGCAGCAGCGGCAGCTGTCCGGTGCGCAGCTCCGGCCGGTTCATCGGCCCCATGCCCGCAAGCAGCCCGACGGCGCTCACGCGGTGCGGCATCAAGCGCGCCGTGGCCAGCGCGTAGGGCCCGCCGCACGAGGCGCCGATGACGGCAAAGCGCCGGTGCCCCAGGTGGTCGGCGAGGTCAGCCACGTCCGGGATCACGCTGTCGACACTGGGCGCCTCGGCGAGGTCGGAGCGCCCGAACCCGGGCCGGTCGAAGGTGACGAGCGCAATGCCGGCGCGCGTCGCCGGGCCGTGCAGCATCGCCGCCTGCAGGCGGCTGCCCGGAAAGCCGTGGAAGAAGTAGACGGGCTCGCCCGCGGTCCAGCCGTACACGCGGTAGGCGAGGTGCCTGCCGTCGGCGAGGTGCAGCGATTCGTCGATGTCGAAGAGGTCGCGGTTCATGCTTGGCTCGCGGCGCTGGCAGGGGTGGTGGAGGGCGTGACCGAGGTCGTGACTGTGGCCGCCACGGGGGTCGCGACTCGCGCCGTGCCGGCGTCTTCCGGTGCCGAGCCCCGGGCGCGGCCCAGGCGCGCCAGCCAGCGCCGCGCGTCGTCCACGTACGTGAAGACCACCGGCACGTAGAACAGCGACAGCACGGTCGAGGTGATGAGCCCGCCGATGACCGCGATCGCCATCGGCGCTCGGAAGTCGGCGTCGGCGCCGATCTTGAGCGCGATGGGCAGCATGCCGGCGCCCATCGCCACCGTCGTCATCACGATGGGCCGCGCGCGCTTGGCACAGGCGTCGAGCATCGCCTCGCGGCGCGACACCCCCTTGCCGAGCGCAACGAGCGCGTACTCCACGAGCAGGATCGAGTTCTTCGTCACGATGCCCATCAGCATGAGGATGCCGATGGTGGCCGGCAGCGACATCGCCTCGCCGGCGAGCAGCAGCAGCCCCAGTGCCCCGCCCACCGACAGCGGCAGCGCGGCCATGATGGTGACTGGTTGCGCGAAGTCATGGAACAGCAGCACCAGCACGCAGTAGACGAGCAGCACGCCGGCGATCATGGCGATGCCGAAGTCGGCGAAGAGCTGCTTCATGCGCTCGGTGTCGCCGAAGTTCGCCTCCTTCACGTCGGCCGGCAGCGACCTCATCGAGGGCAGCTCGGCGATGGCGGCGGTCACCGCGCCGAGCGCCGCGCCGCCGACGTCGGCCTTGATGCTGACGCTGCGCTGGCGGTCGAAGCGCGTGATCTGCGCCGCGCCGCTGCCCATCTCGAGCTGCGCGACGGTGCCGAGGGTGACGCTGCCGCCGGAAGCCGTGGGCACGCGCAGCAGGCGCAGCGTCTCGAGGTCCTGGCGCGCGTTGAGCGCGAGCTGGGCGCGGATGGCGAGGCTGCGCTCGTCAAGGTGCAGCTTGGGCAGCTGCGCCGAGGCGTCGCCGATGGTCGCCACGCGCACGGTGGTGGCGATGTCGCTCACCGACACGCCCAGGTCGGCGGCGCGCGCCAGGTCGGGCTTCACGATCACCTCGGGCCGGCGCAGGCTCGAGGCCGCCGCCGGGTTGCCGACGCCCGGCACGCCGCGCATCTCCTGCTCCAGCCGCTCGGCCGTGGACTCGAGCGACTTCGGGTTGTCGCTGACGAGGATGACCTCGAGCACCTCGCCCGTCTCGCCGCCGCCGAAGCGGAAGCGCAGGCCCGGGATCTGCTTCAGCTCGCCTTGCACGCGCTTCTCGAACTCGCGCTGGGTCACCTTCCGCTTCGACGGCGACACGAGCGAAGCCGTCAGCGTGCCGGCGCGCGACTCGGCGCTGCCCTGCGTGCCCATCGCGTCGAGCTGGGCGCCGTTGCCCACCGTGGTGAGCACGTGCGCCACCTCGGGCTGGCGCACCAGCACCTGGCGCGCGCGTTCGGCGACGGCGCTGGTCTCGGCCAGCGATGTGCCCGGCGGCAGCTCGAAGTTGATGGTGCTCATCGACCGGTCGCTGGCCGGGATGAAGGTCTTGGGCAACAGCGGTGCGAGCGCCATCGAGCCGACGAAGAGCCCCACGCCAGAGAGAATTGCCAGCTTGCGGTGCGCGAGCCCCCAGCGCACGAGCGCGAGGTAGGCCTTCATCACGCGCCCCTCGCGCTCGGGCTCGTGGTGCGGCTTCAGCAGGTAGGCGCCCATCACCGGCGTCAGCAGGCGGGCCACGAGCAGCGAGATCAGCACGGCGATGGCCACCGAGATGCCGAACTGCCGGAAGAACTGCCCCGGCACGCCCGACATGAAGCTCACCGGCACGAACACGGCGACGATGGCGAGCGTCGTCGCCACCACGGCCAGGCCGATCTCGTCGGCGGCGTCGATGGCGGCCTGGTACGCGCTCTTGCCCATGCGCATGTGGCGCACGATGTTCTCGACCTCGACGATGGCGTCGTCGACGAGGATGCCGACGACGAGCGAGAGCCCGAGCAGCGTGATCAGGTTCAGCGTGTAGCCCAGCCAGTGCATGAAGAAGAAGGTCGGGATCACCGACAGCGGCATGGCGATGGCCGAGATGAGCGTCGCCCGCCAGTCGCGCAGGAACCACCAGACGACGATCACCGCCAGCAGCGCGCCGAGCACGAGCGCCTCGACGGAGGCGAAGTACGACTCCTCGGTGAAGGCCACCGTGGAGTTGAAGAGCTTCACTTCGACCTCTGGCTGCTCGGCCTGCAGTTGCTTGAGCGCCGTCTCGACGCGCCGGGCGACGTCGATCGACGACGAGCCCACGGCGCGCAGCACCTGGAAGGCGACGACCCGTTCGCCGTCGACGAAGGCGTCCTGCTCGCTCTCGGCGGCGCCGTCGGTGACTTCGCCGAGGTCGGTGAGGAACACTGTGCGGCCGTCGCGCAGGCTGATCGGCATCTGCCGCAGCGTCTCGACGCTGGCGGCGCCGCCGAGCGTGCGGATGCTCTGCGTGCGCCCGCCGAGGTCGGCCTTGCCGCCCGGCAGGTTGATGTTGATGGCGCGCAGCTGCCGGCTCACCTCGGCGGCGGTGATGCCGTAGGCGTTGAGCCGCTCGGGCGAGAGCACGATGCCGACCTCGCGGTCGACGCCGCCGATGCGGCGCACCTGGCCGACACCGGGCACCGAGAGCAGCTTCTTGGCGACCTGGTTGTCGACGAACCAGGAGAGCTCGGTCGGCGACTTTGCGTCGGCGACGCGCGGCTTGACGGTGAAGGTCTGGATCGGCGCGCCCGAGGTCGTGCTGCGCGTGATGACCGGCTCGTTGATGTCGCCGGGCAGGTCGCTGCGCACGCGCGTCAGGGCGTCGCGCACGTCATTGACGGCGCGGTCGAGGTCCTTGCCGAACTGGAACTCGATGGCGGTGGACGAGCGGCCGTCGCTGACCGTGGAGATGATGTGCGACACGTCGCCCACCGTGGCCACGGCGTTCTCGACGATGCGAGTGACCTGCGTCTCGAGCTCCGCCGGCGCCGCGCCGGGCTGCGAGACGCTGACGGTGACCCAGGGAATGTCGACGTCGGGAAACTGGTTGATGCCCAGCCGCGAGAAGCCGAGCAGCCCGGCGAAGGTCAACAGAACGAAGAGGATGATCGGCGGGATCGGCTTCCTGATCGCGTTGGCCGAGAGGTTCTGCATCACGCGCGTACCCCTTCGATGCCCTGGGCACCTTGCGGGCGCTGCGCGCCACGGCGGCCCGGCGGCAGCGCTGGCGCCCCGTCCGGTGAGATGTCGGGCGAGAGGTCGGGCGAGATGTCCGGCCCGGCCACGCGCACGCGCTCGCCTTCCTTCACGAAGCCGGCGCCGGTGGCCACCACGCGCGCATCGGACGGCAGGCCGCGCACTTCGACGAGGCCGCCCTGGCGCGCGCCGGTGGTGACGCGCACGGCGCGCGCCGTGCCCTGTTCGCCGATGACGTAGACGAACGACTGGCCGTCGCGGCTGAGCAGCGCCGCCTCGGGCAGCGTCCACACCTCGACCTGGCCGATGTGCAATTCACCCTGCGCATGGCCGCCGGCCCTGAGCGGCGTGCCGGCGGGCAGGCTGACGTGC
This sequence comes from Rubrivivax sp., assembly GCA_016790435.1. GTDB lineage: Bacteria > Pseudomonadota > Gammaproteobacteria > Burkholderiales > Burkholderiaceae_C > Rubrivivax. Next base: position 6,943 of record JAEUPE010000302.1, read on the forward strand.
ACGACGCCGTTGCGCGTGCGCGCATTCACCGTCGGCGCTACCAGGCGCACGCGTCCCTCGACGCTGCGGCCCTCGTCGATGCGCACGCGCGCCGTGCTGCCGGGGCGGACGGCGGCGAGCGCGTGGTCGGGCAGCTCGGCGCACCACTCGATCTCGCCGCCGCGGATGAGGCGGAAGAGCTCCATGCCGGGCTGCATCACCGCGCCCACGGTGGCGCTGCGGGCCACGATCACGCCGTCGGCCGGCGCCAGCACGCGCGTATGCGCGATGCGCACCTCGAGCTCGCGCTTCTGCGCCTGCGCCAGGTCGAGCTTGGCAGCGGCCGACTCGACCGCCGTGCGCCGCGTCTGCACGGCTTCGACGCTGTAGACGCCCGAGTCCTTGATGCGTTCGGCGCGGTCGAGGTTGGCTTCGGCCTGCGCGAGCTCGGCGCGCTTGTCGCGGATCTGCGCCTGCTGCTGCGCGAGCTGCGCCTGCAGCTGCGCGTCGTCGCCCAAGGCCAGCAGCTGGCCGCGGCGCACGGCGGCGCCAGCCTCCACCGCCACCTGCACGAGGCGCACGCCCTGGGCGTCGGCGGCCACGAGCAGCTCGTCACGTGCCGCGATGCTGCCGCTGGCGGCGAGCGTGCGCGCCATCGTCACCTGGCGGGGCGACGTCACCTGCACCGTGAGCGCGGCTGCTGCGGCGGCTGCAGCCGCTGCAGGGCCTGCCGCGGGGCCGGAGCCACTGGGGCCCGCGCCCGGCTTGGCGGCCTGGCCGATCTCCGTCGCCTTGGTCTTGCGCGGCGAATCGGCCCGCGCCGGCGCCATGCCCGCCAGCAGGGCGGCGGCACCGATGCCGGTGGTGAGCACGACGCCGGTGAGCAGGAAGGCACGCCGGCTGCGCTGGTCGACGTCGTTGGCGATCTGTTCCCAGGTCTTGTCCATCAGGGGGCTCCGTGTGGGGTGCGAGGCGGTGGTGAAGTGAGCTCGAAGGCGGCGTGGCCGCCGCTGACCAGGCGAGCGGCGGCGTAGCCGCCGCCGACCTGGTGATCGGCGGCGTAGCCGCCGCCGGCCGGGGGATCGGCGGCGTGGCCGCCGCCGAGGGCCTTGAAGGCGGCGAC
>JAEUPE010000022.1 GCA_016790435.1 Rubrivivax sp.
GGGCCTCCTGAACGAAGAACCCGCCACGCGGGCGGGTTCTCGGAAGGGAGCGCAGCGCGCTCAGTCCTTCTTCAGGTTCCAGTAGATGTTCCCGTTGGTCACGAAGAAGCCGCTGATGTTCTTGCGCGCGGCCATCGGCTGCTGGTACTCGCCCAGCGCCACGTGCGTGCCGATCTCGTACATGCGCGCGTGCATCTGGTCGGCGAGCTTCTTCTTCGAGGCGTCGTCGGTGGCGCGCATGAACTGGTTGCGCAGCTCGGCGAGCTTGTCGTCAGTGGCCCAGCCGAACCAGGTGCTCTTCTCGCCCCGGGTGTCGGTCGTCGGGTTGGCGATCGGGCTCCACACGTCGAAGGTCTGCCAGGCGGTGAGGAACATGTGCCAGCCGCCCTTGTCCGGCGCGTCCTTCTTCGAGCGGCGGCCCACCAGCGTCTGCCAGTCCATCGCCTGCAGGTCGACCTTGAAGCCGGCCTGGCGCAGCAGCTGCGCGGCCACGTCGGGCAGCTTCTGGATGCTGGCCAGGTCGGTCGGCTTCATGACGACGATGGGCGTGCCGTCGTAGCCGCTGGCCTTGAGCAGGTCCTGCGCCTTCTTCATGTTGCTCTTCATCTGCAGGTCGCTGCCGGCGAGGCTGCCGTAAGGCGTGCCGCAGACGAACATCGAGCCGCAGGACTTGTACAGGTCCTTCACGCCGACCTGGGCGCGCAGGAAGGCGTCCTGGCTGAAGGCGGCGATCACGGCCTGGCGCACCTTCGGGTTGTCGAAGGGCTTGTGCAGGTGGTTGAAGCGCGCCATGTACTGCAGGCCGAAGTTGGAGTACTTCGGGATCTGCAGCGTCGTATCGGCCTTCACCGTCTCGTAGTGGTCGAAGGGCAGCGCCTCGATGATGTCGACCTCGCCCTTCTTCAGCGCGCTCACCTGCGCCTGCGCGTCGCGCAGCGCCAGGTTCCACTCGACGCGGTCGACGTAGACGCGCTTGCCGCCGGTGCTGCCGCTCGGCGGCTCGGCGCGCGGCACGTACTTGGCGAACTTGGTGTAGACCGCCTTGTCGCCGGGCTTGAACTCGTCGCGCTTGAAGACGTAGGGGCCGGAGCCGATGTGCTCCTCGATCTGCTTGAAGGCATCGGTCTCGGCGATGCGCTTGGGCATGATGAAGGGCACGTTCGAGCTCGGCTTGCCCAGCGCCTCGATGACGAAGCCACAGGCCTCGCCGAGGAAGATGCGGAAGGTGTCCGGCGCCGGCGAGTCCATGCGCTGCACGAACTGCATCATCGCGCTGCCCATGGCGTCGCGCTTGCCCCAGCGCTGCAGGCTGGCGATGACGTCTTCGCCGGTGACGGGCTTGCCGTCATGGAACTCCAGGCCCTTGCGCAGCTTGAAGGTGTAGAGACGGTTGTCGCCCGAGACCGACCAGGTGTCCACCATCTGCGGCTTGACCTTGCCGTCGGCATCGGTGCCGAAGAGCGTGTCGTAGATCATGTAGCCGTGGTTGCGGCTCATGTACGCGGTGGTCCAGATGGGGTCGAGCACGGCCAGGTTACTGTGCGGCACGACGCGCAGCACCTTCTCCTGGGCGAACACGCCGGAGCCGAAGGAGAGCGCGGTGGCCGTGAGCAAGGCCGAACTGAGCAGGCGACGGGTGATCTTCATTCTCGGGTTCCTCTCTCGACGATCAGGGAATAAGCCATGGGCACGGCCATGCAAGCTCCGCGCCATTGGCCCGATTCTCGGCGTCGCGCTCGGCCCCGCTCATCAGGGCAAACACCGTCGCCGCAGGGCCTCCGCGACCCGTTCCGTCGGGGCGCGGCTGCCCCACGGACGTGCCGCGTGCGATCGGGGCAGGTGCGGATTGCCAAGGCCTGCACCACCGCGATACTGCCCGCCCGTCATGTCCGCGATCGAACTTCGAGACGTCCACAAGCTCTGGGGCCCCACGAAAGCACTGGACGGCATCACGCTCGCCATCGCGCCGGCGAGCTTCTGCGTGCTGCTAGGCCCCTCGGGCTGCGGCAAGTCGACCACGCTGCGCATCATCGCCGGGCTCGAGGCGGCCACGAGCGGCAGCGTCTTCATCGGCGGGCGCGACGTCACGCAGGCGGCGCCGGCCGAGCGCGGCATCTCGATGGTGTTCCAGAACTACGCGCTCTTCCCGCACCTGAGCGTGGGCGAGAACATCGGCTTCGGGCTCTCGGTGCGCAAGGTCGAGAAGGCCGAGGCGGCGCGGCGCATCGAGCAGGCGGCCGAGCTGCTCGGCCTGTCGGCCCTGCTGGCGCGCAGGCCCTCGCAGCTCTCGGGCGGGCAGCAGCAGCGCGTGGCCCTCGGCCGCGCGCTGGTGGCGCAGACGAAGGTCTGCCTCATGGACGAGCCGCTGTCCAACCTCGACGCACAGTTGCGCCAGGAGATGCGGCACGAGCTGCGCGAGCTGCAGCAGCGGCTGCAGCTCACGGTGGTCTACGTGACGCACGACCAGGCCGAGGCGATGAGCATGGCCGACCAGGTGGTGCTGCTCAACCACGGCCGCATCGAGCAGAACGCGGCGCCGCGCGAGCTGTATGCACGTCCGGCGAGCACTTTCTCGGCACGCTTCATCGGCACGCCGGCGATGAACCTGCTCAAGCTGGCGCAGGGCCGCATCGCCGGCAGCGACGTGGCGCCTTTCAGCCTTGCAGGCCGCGCGGGCCGCGCGGGCGGCGCCGCGCAACTGGGCATCCGGCCCGAGACCGTGCACCTCGGCGGGCCGGTGGCCGCCACCGTGGCCAGCGTCGAGTACCTGGGTGCCGACCTCGTGCTGCGCTGCGCCGTGGGCACCGAAACGCTGACCGTGCGCGCCGAAGGCCAGGTGAACCTCGCCCCGGGTGCCGCCGTGCAGCTCGGCTGGACGGCGGAAGGCGAGCACTTCTTCGACGCTGGCGGGCGGCGCACGGCGTGATTGGCGCCAAGAGAGCACCAGAGCCCGGAAAGCCCAAGCGGCAAGACAAGAACACCCGCCCGCGCCAAGGTTGTCATCAAGAAGCCATGCCACGGCTTTGAAGTTCCCCCAACCCCAAGGAGACCCGACCATGCAACGCAAGACCTTCCTGAAGCACGTCGCTGCCGCCGCGGCCGTGGCCGCCACGGCGCCCGTCGCGCCGCTCGCCTTCGCACAGGCCGCCACCGAGATCTCGTTCTACTACCCGGTGGCGGTGGGCGGCCCCATCACCAAGCTCATCGACCAGTACGCCGCCGACTTCACGAAGGAGAACCCGGGCCTGAAGGTCACGCCCATCTACGCCGGCAGCTACCAGGACACCATCGTCAAGGCACTCACCGCGCACAAGGCGGGCAACCCGCCGGTCACCTCGGTGCTGCTGTCCACCGACATGTTCACGCTCATCGACGAGGACGCCATCGTCCCCATCGACGGCTTCATCAAGACGCCCGAAGACCGCGCCTGGCTGAACGGCTTCTACAAGGCCTTCATGCTCAACAGCCAGACCGGCGGCAAGACCTGGGGC
>JAEUPE010000073.1 GCA_016790435.1 Rubrivivax sp.
GCCCATGACGACCATGTTCACCCCCGACCACGAGTGGATCAACATCGAAGACCACGAAGCCGCCGTCGTCGGCATCACGCTGCACGCGCAGGACGCGCTCGGCGACGTGGTCTTCGTCGACCTGCCCGAGGTCGGCCGCACCTACAAGAAGGGCGAGGTGGCCGGCGTCGTGGAGAGCGTGAAGGCCGCCGCCGACATCTACATGCCGGTGGAAGGCGAGGTCGTCGAGGTCAACGAGGCGCTGCGCGCCGACCCGGCGCTCGCCAACAAGGACCCGATGGGCGAGGGCTGGTTCTTCAAGGTGCACGTCACGCACATGGAGCAGTTCGACGAACTGATGGACCCGCCGGGTTACGACAAGCTTCTGAAGTCCTTGTCCTGACACCCGCGGCGCGACCGGGCACGTGCCCGGTGCGCCGCCGCGATGCCAGCCCCGCTTCCGTCTCCCGCCCCTCTGAAGGCGGCGCGCCCGACGCCTGCCGACCAGCCTGCTTTGCCAAGACAAGAGCCCCGTCATGTTGAAGTCCACGCTCAAGCCCCTCGGTGAACTCGAGAACGCCGCCGAGTTCGCCGCCCGCCACATCGGCCCGTGGGAGGACGACGAGCGCCAGATGCTGGCCACGATCGGCGCCGGCACGTCGACGCTGACGCGCCGCGCCCTCGTCGACACCATCGTGCCCCGGAGCATCGCGCGCAGCACGCCGATGCGCCTGCCGGCCCCGCTCACCGAGGCGGCGGCGCTGGCCGAGATGAAGCGCATCGCGGGCAAGAACCGCGTGCTGAAGAGCTTCATCGGCCAGGGCTACCACGGCACCTTCACGCCCGGCGTCATCCAGCGCAACATCCTCGAGAACCCGGCCTGGTACACGGCCTACACGCCGTACCAGGCCGAGATCAGCCAGGGCCGCATGGAGGCGCTCGTCAACTTCCAGCAGATGGTGTGCGACCTCACCGGCATGGCCATCGCCAACGCCAGCATGCTGGACGAGGCCACCGCCGCCGCCGAGGCCATGACGCTGGCGCGGCGCAGCGTGAAGAGCGCGAGCGACACGATCATCGTCGCCGGCGACTGCCATCCGCAGACGATCGAGGTCATCCGCACGCGCGCCGCGCCGCTCGGCCTCAAGGTGCTGGTCGGCTTCGCGCCGAAGCTGATGGAAGAGAACGACTACTTCGCCGTCGTCGCGCAGTACCCGAGCACCACCGGCCTCATCCACGACATGGCGCCGTACGTCGAGATGGCGCACGCGAAGGGCGCCGCCTTCATCGTCGCCGCCGACCTGCTGGCGCTGACGCTGCTCAAGCCCCCGGGAGAATGGGGCGGTGGGGGCGCCGACATCGTCGTCGGCACGACGCAGCGCTTCGGCGTGCCCATGGCCTGCGGCGGCCCGCACGCCGCGTTCATGGCCTGCCGCGACGAGTGGAAACGCAGCCTGCCCGGCCGTCTCGTGGGCGTGAGCGTCGACGCGCATGGCGCGCCGGCCTACCGCCTGGCGCTGCAGACACGCGAGCAGCACATCCGCCGCGAAAAGGCCACCAGCAACATCTGCACGGCCCAGGTGCTGCTGGCCGTGATGGCAAGCATGTACGCCGTCTACCACGGGCCCGAGGGCCTCAAGCGCATCGCGCGCCGCGTGGCGAGCTACACCGCCATCCTCTCGGCCGGGCTGGAGCAGCTGGGCCTGAAGGTGGTGACCCCCAACGCCTTCGACACGATCACCGTCGAGACCGGCGCACGCACCGAGGCCATCCTCGCCGCGGCGCTGAAGGACGGTGCCAACCTGCGCCGGCTCTCGCCCACGCACCTTTCGGTCGCGCTCGACGAGACGACCACGCGCGAGGACCTCGCGGCGCTGTGGCGCTGGTTCGCGCCTGGCGGGAAGAAGGGCACGAAGAAGATGCCGCAGGTGGCCGAGCACGAGAAGGGCATCGAGCCGCTGATCCCGCACGCCATGCGCCGCACGAGTGCCTTCCTCACGCACCCGGTGTTCAACTCGCACCACAGCGAGACGGAGATGCTGCGCTACATCCGCAGCCTCGCCGACAAGGACCTCGCGCTGGACCGCAGCATGATCCCCCTCGGCTCGTGCACGATGAAGCTCAACGCCACGAGCGAGATGGTTCCGGTCACCTGGCCCGAGTTTGCCGGCGTGCACCCCTTCGCGCCGCGCGACCAGCTCGCCGGGTTCTGGGAGCTCAACGACCAGCTCTGCGAGTGGCTTTGCCAGGCCACGGGCTACGCCGGCGTGAGCCTGCAGCCCAACGCCGGCAGCCAGGGCGAATATGCCGGCCTGCTCGTCATCCGCGCATTCCACGCCTCGCGCGGCGAGGCGCACCGGAACATCTGCCTCATCCCCGAGTCGGCGCACGGCACCAACCCGGCCAGCGCGCAGATGGTCGGCATGCAGGTCGTGGTGACCAAGTGCGACGCGATGGGCAACGTCGACCTCGACGACCTCCGGGCCAAGTGCGAACAGCACAGCGCGAACCTCGCCTGCGTGATGATCACCTACCCCAGCACGCACGGCGTGTTCGAGGCGCGCGTGAAGGAGCTCTGCGAGCTCGTGCACCGGCACGGCGGGCGCGTGTATGTCGACGGCGCCAATATGAACGCGCTCGTCGGCGTGGCGGCACCGGGCGAGTTCGGCGGCGATGTCAGCCACCTCAACCTGCACAAGACCTTCTGCATCCCGCACGGCGGCGGCGGCCCCGGCGTCGGGCCGGTGGCGGTGGTGGCCGATCTCGTGCCCTTCCTGCCCGGGCACGCCACCGCGGGCATCGGCGGCAAGCAGGCAGTGGGTGCGGTGAGCGCGGCGCCGCTCGGCAACGCTGGCGTGCTGCCCATCAGCTGGATGTACTGCCGCATGATGGGCGCCGAGGCGCTGAAGGCCGCCACCGAGGTGGCCATGCTGAGCGCCAACTACATTGCCGCGCGGCTGAACAAGCACTTCCCCGTGCTCTACAGCGGCGGGCATGCGGGCCTCGAGGGCGGCGGCGTCGCGCACGAGTGCATCCTCGACCTGCGCGGCCTGGCCAAGGCGAGCGGCATCGGCGCCGAGGACGTGGCCAAGCGCCTCATCGACTACGGCTTCCACGCCCCCACGCTCAGCTTCCCGGTCGCCGGCACGCTGATGGTCGAGCCCACCGAGAGCGAGCCGAAGGTGGAACTCGACCGCTTCTGCGACGCGATGATCGCCATCCGCGCCGAGATCTCGAAGGTCGAGAGCGGTGCCTGGCCGAAGGACGACAACCCGCTCAAGAACGCCCCGCACACGGCCGAGGCGCTGCTCAAGGCCGACTGGCCGCATGCCTACTCGCGGGAAGAGGCGGCCTACCCCGTGCCGGGGCTGCGCCGCAGCAAGTACTGGTCACCGGTGGGCCGGGTCGACAATGTCTACGGCGACCGCAACCTGTTCTGCAGCTGCGTGCCGGTGAGCGACTATCCGGCCGGCTGAGGGCTGAGGCCGCCGGGCACCCGACCCGCGGAAGTCGCGGTGATCCGAACAGGGCCTGCATCGGGCCGAAGTTCGGTCGATCGCGCCGGTGCCGTTGCTGGTGACATGTCAGGGGTCGCACGAACCCCGCGCCGGCGCTGCCGGCAACGCCGCTCCTCGAACGGCGTAGCGACCGTTCTGGAGCCCGGACATGCCCACCCCACACCGCCCTTCGCCCTCCGCCGCGCCGGCCCCCGCACCGTCCGCCCGGGGTTCAAGGCGTGCCTCGCACCTGGCGGGGTGGCTGCTGCTCGCCTTCAGCAGCACGGCCCTGCTGACCAGCTGCGGCGGCAGCGACGAATCGCCACCCGTCGCGGGCGGCGAAAACGGCAGCGGCACGGCGGCGTCGGTCGGCTCGCCTTCTCCGTCACCCGCGCCTGCGCCTGCGCCTGCGCCTGCCCCGGCACCGACGCCGACGCCTACACCTGAGCCAGGTCCGGCGCCAGCGCCGGCACCCGCCCCTGCACCGGCGCCCGCGCCAGTGCCGCCGGCGCGCGACGCCACGCCCACCGCCATCGGCGCACAGGCCGGTGCCGCACAGACCGCTTTCGTCAGCAGCGCTGTCGGCATCGCGCCGGCCGTCCGCATCACCGCGCGCGACGGGGCGGGCGTGGAAGGCATCGCCGTCACGTTCAACGTGCTGAGCGGCGGCGGCACGGTCACCGGTGCCACGCGCACCACCGACGTCAACGGCGTCGCCACGGTCGGCAGCTGGACGCTGGGCAACAGCGTCGGCCTGCAGAAGCTCGTCACGCGCACCTCCGGCCTGCCGGAGGTGACGTTCACCGCCCAGGCCGAGGCGCCCCCGGGCAGCGGCACGCTCGAGCGCGTGGCCGGCACCGATCACCAGACGGCCGAGGCCGGCACGGCGGTGCCGGTGGCCCCGGCGCTGCGCGTGCTGCGTGTCGACGGCGTGCCCGAGGCGGGCGTGAGCGTCAGCTTCGCCGTCACCGCTGGCGGCGGTGCGTTGCAGGTGGGCCAGGCCGTCACCGATGCCGACGGGCGCGTCAGCGCCGGCCGCTGGAGCCTCGGCGCCGCGCTCGGCACGCAGACCGTGACCGCCACGGTGCAGGGCTACGCGCCACTGCAGTTCACCGCCACCGCCTTCGGCACCGGCGCGCCCACCTTCACGCGCAGCGTGTGGAAGAGCGGCCTCGCGCAGCCCTGGGACATCGCGTTCGCGCCCGACGGCGCGGTGCTGTACACGGAGCGCACGCGCGGCCTCTCGGTGCGCGCGGCCGACGGCAGCACGCGGGTACTCTTCAGCCCGGCCGACCTCGTCTTCATGGAGCAGGACGGCATGCTCGGCGTCGCGGTCGACCCGCAGTTCGCCAGCAACCGCGCCGTCTACGTCTACATGGCCAGCAACCTGGCCGGTGCCACCGACAACCGCGTCGTGCGCTTCACGGTCAACGCCGACTACACCGCCGTGGCCGGCCGCACCGACATCGTCACCGGCATCCGCTGGGACCACGGCGTGCACCAGGGCGGCCGCATCCGCTTCGGCCCCGACGGCTTGCTCTACGTCACCACCGGCGACAACCGCACCGGCACCGTGCCGCAGGACCTGGGCACGCTGGCCGGCAAGGTGCTGCGCGTCACGCGCGAAGGCACGCCCGCACCGGGCAACGCCACGCCGGCGGGCGGCAACCCGCGCATCTACACGTACGGGCACCGCAACCCGCAGGGCATCGCGTTCCGCGCTCCGGGCAACGCCGGATCGGCCGATGCCGGCCGGCCGCTGCTGTGCGAGCATGGCCCCGGTTTGAACGACGAAGTGACGCCGCTCGTGGCCGGCGGCAACGGCGGCTGGGACCCGCGGCCGCGCGCCAACACCGGCCTGTGCCCCGACGGCAGCAACATCGGCTACTGCGGCTACAACGGCGCCGACATGACCGAGCTGGCGCTGTACCCGGCGGCGCTGCCGCCGATCTGGCGCAGCACGCCCACCTCGCTCGGCCTGTCGGGCTGCGGCGTCGTGAACGGGCTCGCTTGGCGCGACTGGAACGGGGCGCTCGCACTGGCACTGCTCTCCGGCCGCCGGCTGGAGATCCTGCGCATGGATGCAGCCGGCGCGGTGACCGGAACGCTGCGCCTGCTCGACACGCTCGGCGAGCGGCTGCGCCACGTCGAGACCGGCCCCGACGGCGCGTTGTGGGTGCTGACCGACGGCAAGAGCGGCGGCGACGAGATCTGGCGCCTCGCGCCGAACTGACGTCGGCCCCGCGCTGGCTCCTTGCGCCGCGTCAAGGAGCGCCGGCAAGTGGCCTCGCAAACTGCGCCGGCCCGAAGTCGCGCGCGCAGCCGCAAACGACCTGGACGGCCCCTGCGCCTCGCACGGCGCACTTGCCGACTCGTCCCGAACATCCAGAACGGCGCGCACGGCCCGCACGACCCGTCAGGGCGAATCCGCCTGGACCATGAGCGACAGACCTCGTCACCGCCGGCTGCCCTTCCGCCTCGCTTGGCGCGCATGGACATGGGCAGCGGCTGGGGTGCCGCTGTTGCTGGTCGGCTGCTCGCTGCTCGAACTGCGCCAGCAATCGGACGAGTTCTACGCGTCGACCGTGCTCGTGGGTCGCGTCACCGCCGCCGCCTGGAGCGGCCCGGTGGTGGTGCTCGCACGTTCGGCGGACGAAGCGGACGCACCCGTCGTCGCGCAGGCGCTGCTGCACGAGCCCGGCGGGTTCGAACTGATCGTGCCGAAGGGTCGCTACCGCCTGCAGGCGTTCGGCGATGGCAACGCCAACCTTCGCGCCGATGCGGGCGAGCCGGTCGCGCACCATCGCGGCGCGGCCGTCGTCGCACCCGGCACCGGCCTCGTCGGTGCGCTCGACATGGTGCTCTCGGCCGACCGCGAGGCCGACACCGACCTGCCCGTCGGCTATTCCATCGCTGCCCGCGTGCGCTCACGCCACAGCACGCAGGCCGGCGCGATCGCCGATCTCGATGCAGCGATCTTCAGCGCCGAACGCGGGCGCCAGGGCTACTGGGAGCCGATGTCCTTCTTCCGCGAGCTCGGCGGCAACATCTACTTCCTCGAGCCCTACGACCGCCGCAAGACGCCGGTGCTGTTCGTGCACGGCGCCGCCGGCTCGCCGCAGGATTGGCGCTACTTCATCGATCACCTCGACCGCGAGCGCTTCCAGCCCTGGATCTTCTACTACCCCTCCGGCGCGGCCGTCGAGTCGATGGCCTACCTGCTGTACTGGAAGCTGCTCAACCTGCACCTGAAGCACGGCTTCGAGCGCCTTGTCATCACGGCGCACAGCATGGGCGGGCTGGTCGCCCGCAGCTTCCTCGTCAACCACGGTGCCCAGTTCCCGGGGCCCAAGCTCTTCGTCTCGGTGTCCACGCCCTGGGGCGGCGAGCCCTCGGCCGAGACGGGCGTGCGGCACTCACCTGCCGTCGTGCCTTCGTGGCACGACATGCGCCCCGACGGCCGCTTCGTGCGCGAGCTCTTCCTGCGCCGCCTGCCGCCGCAGACGGAGTACCACCTGCTGTTCGGCCACAAGGGCGGCTACAGCCTCACGCGGCCGAACACCGACGGCACGGTGACGCTGGCGAGCCAGCTCAAGTCGCCGGCGCAGCAGGAGGCGCGCCGCGTGTCGGGCTTTGACGAGGACCACACGAGCATCCTGTCATCGCCTGAAGTGTTCTCGCAGTACGCAGCCCTCCTGGCCGAGCCGGGCTGGCGCGCCGGCGGCCAAGCCACGGCGCCGGCCGGCGGCCTGCTGCGCCTGCAGATCGCCTTCGAGTCCGCGCCACCTGGCCCGAAGCCGCTCCCGCTGCTCGTGCTCGACCCGATGGACGCGGCCACGTCGCGCATCACGCTCGCGCTGCCACCCGCCGAAGGCACGCGCGAGATCGGGCCGCTGCCGGCCGGCCTCTACCAGGTGACCCTGGTCACCGATGCGTTCCGCAGCGACCCGCCGCGCGCACGCGTCTCCCTCCGGCCGGGCGAGGTGACGGAGGCGCGCTTCGCCTTCGTGCCCCAGGGCACGCTCTTCGGCTACATCGGCGCGCAGGCCGGCCCCATCGACAATCCGGCCGGCAGCTACCTGCCGCCCGACCAGAAGGTGCGCCTGCTATCGATCACGCTCGAAGGCGCGGGGGTCCTCCGCACGCTCGTGCCGCGCCAGAGTGGCCCCGAGGACAGCTTCGCGCACTACGCCGACGGCAAGGACGATGCGCTCGGGCCCTACTTCTCGTTCGTCGGCCTGCCCGCGGGCGAGTATGAGCTCACCATCCGCGCCGAAGGCCGCCTGCCGTACCGGGCGCGCCATGCGGTGCTACCGGGGCGGCATGCGCCGTTCATGCCGATCGTTCTCGACCCGGCCCCGGCCGGAACCACCGTGCAGGCGCGCTGAACTCGCGCTGCGCCGGCTCCGTCCAGCGCCCGGCACTCAACCCGAACGCGCCGGCTGCCCCAGCATCTGCGGCGTCACGAGCGTGACGCCGGCCGGCGTCACATGCAGCCCGCGGGCGCGGTCGGCCACCGCATCGAAGCCGGCGCGGAAGCCATCGGGCAACCGGCAGTGCTTGTCGATCACGGTGCGCGAGAGCTTCACTTCGCGGCCGATGTTCACGTTCGGCAGCACCACCGAGTCCTCGACGACGCTGCCCTCGGCCACGCGGCACTTCGAGAACAGGATCGAGCGCCGCACCGTGGCGCCGCTGACGATGCAGCCGCTCGAGACGAGCGAGTCGACCGCCGTGCCGCGCCGACCGTCGTCGTCGAACACGAACTTGGCCGGCGGCAGCTGGCGCTGCAAGCTCAGGATGGGCCAGGCGTCGTCGTAGAGGTTCAGTTCCGGCACGACGCGAGTGAGGTCCATGTTGGCGGCCCAGTAGGCGTCCACCGTGCCCACATCGCGCCAGTAGGGGCGGCCGTCGACGACGTTGACGCAACTGGTCTCGAAGCGGTGCGCGTGCACGCGGCCGGCGCGCACGAGCGCGGGAAGGACGTCGCGGCCGAAGTCGTGGCTGGACGCCGCGTCGGCCGCATCGCGCGCCAGCGCGTCGAGCAGCACCTCGGTGTCGAAGACGTAGATGCCCATGCTCGCCAGGGCATGCCGGGGGCGCCCCGCCAGCGGCCGCGGCCGCGCAGGCTTCTCGTCGAAGGCCAGCACGCGCCCGTCCTCGTCGACGGCAAGCACACCGAAGTCGCAAGCCTCCTCCAGCGGCACCTCGATGCAGGCGATGCTGGTGGCGGCGCCACGTGCGGCGTGCTCGGCGAGCATGACCGAATAGTCCATCTTGTAGACATGGTCGCCGCCGAGCACCAGCACATGCCGGGGGGCCGCCTCGCGCACAAGGTCGACGTTCTGGAACACCGCGTTGGCCGTGCCGCTGTACCACCACTCGCCCTGCTGCTGCTGCGCCGGCACGACCTCGACGAACTCGCCCAGGCTCGCGGCGAGGAAGCCCCAGCCGCGCTCGACATGGCGGATCAGGCTCTGCGCCTTGTACTGCGTGAGCACGCCGACACGGCGCAACCCCGAATTGACGCAGTTGCTGAGCGCGAAATCGATGATCTGGAACTTGCCGGCGAAGGGCACCGCGGGCTTGGCGCGGTTGTCGGTGAGCTGCGCGAGCCGGCTGCCGCGGCCGCCCGCGAGCACGATGGCATAGGTCTGCTCTGCAAGGTCACGGCGCTGCTCGACGGGCATGGCGGCCTCCCGGCTGGGGCGGCGGGCGCTGCCCACCTGGAGCAGCGTAGCCTATGCGCGGCCTCGCGGCGCAGATTGCGCAGCGTCAAGCCCTAAGTCGGGCGCTGTCCCCTGGCTGGGCGTGCATGGCACCGCAGCATCCGGACAGGCGACTCGCTGGCCCAGCCCGGCCAGCTCAAGTCCGGGCTGCGGTGGTCGATAGACGTTCCAAAGAGGCGCCTCCCGCGCCCATGCCCAGGCCCGTGCCCATGTCGAACACCAGACCCATCGCGGCCCCGACCGCACCCCGCGTCGAAGATCTCCTGCAAGCCGCCGGCGCCCGCGTGGTGTCCTGGGTCGGCAAGGCGATCGATCGCGCCGCCGAGGACCAGGCCAGCCCCGGCCGGCCGCCGACGTCACCGCCCGCGCGCGATGGCGCGGCCCTGCTCGGCGCGCTGCGCGGCAGCCGCAACGATCTCGTGGCCCGCATCGCGACGGCCGTGCGTGCGCGCCTGGCCGGCGGCGAGCAAGGCCTGCCAGAGGAGACTGCGGCCCCGGCGGGCAGCGGCGACGAACTGCAGCTGCGCCTCATCGGCGAAGAACAGATCGACGAGGAGATCGAAACATCCCGCATCGTGCAGTTGATCGAGGCCGACGCCGAGATCGAGCTGCAGGTGCTGAGCGCCCTGTGCAGCGGCCTTCGGCAGCTGGACCACGTCGACCCCGGCGCCACGCCGCTGCGCCCCCAGGTCTGTGCCCTGGGGCTGCGCGAGGGCCTCGCCGCCATGCCGATCGAGCCCGCCTTGCGTCTGGCGCTGCTCCGCGCGATCGGCGGCGCCCTGGGGCCGCAGATCCGCATCGAGTACACCGAGCAGGCCCGACTGCTGGCCGGCTGGAGCGTGAGGCCGGCGCCCTTTCGCATCCGGCCGACGGCGACCGCGGCGCGGGTCACGGTGAGCCATGTGCGGCGCGCTGACCTCGGCGCGGACGCCGATGCCGACCTGGGAGCCGACGGCCGCGCTGCCGGCGGCACCGGCGAACCGGACGCGCCGGGCGATGCCCTCCGCAAGCTCGTGCAGTGGGCACGCGCCACCGCGCCGGCCACCTCGGACGTACCGGGGACGCCGGAGGAGGCCGACGGCGCCCACCTCCCGTTGCGCCTGTTGCCGGAGCCGGGCGTGCGGGCCGCTCACGAAGACCGTGCGCTGGCCCGCCCGGACGCCGAACGCGCCATGCGTCAGCTCTTCGCCCAACTGGGCGAGCTGGGCGAGGTCTCGCCGGCCGGGCGCCAGCTGGTGCAGGGCCTGAACCGCGCCGGGGAGCGCCTGTCGGCGCAGGACCCCACCCTGTGGTCGAACCCGGACCACCCGTGGTGGCAGTTGATCGACCGCCTGCTCGACCTGGGCGCCGTGCACGACGACCTGGACCCACGCGGCCAGGCACAACTGCACGACTCGCTGCGGCGCGTCGTCTCGCGCTTCCAGGACGAGCCGCAGATCGATGCCCGCGCGCTGCACACCGCCGCCGACGACGTCCGCGCCGTCGCCACGAGGCTGCTCGAAGGCGAGGCCCGGGCGCTGCTCGGCCAGGTCGGCGACCTCCAGCGCGACGCCGATCGCGAGGAACTGGAGGTCGCGATGCGCAGCCAGGTCGAGCAGCAGCTGCGCTGCACGAGCGTGTGCGGCGCGCTGCGGCGTTTCCTCGTCGGACCGTGGACGCTCGCGATGGTGGGCGCGGCGCTGAAGCACGGGCAGTCGAGCGAACAGCTGGCCCGGCTCGCGCTCGTCGTCGACGACCTCATCCGCGCCACCGCGCAGCCTGGGCGGCCGGTCTCCGCGCCGCAACGCGCGGTGCTGTTGCGCCAGATCGCCAACGGGCTGGCACAGGCTGAGCTCGCGCCCCGTCACATCGAGACCGAAGTCGCCGAGCTCATCGCCGTGCTGCGCGATCCGCCACCGCCCGAGGACGCCGGCGTCACCTGGGAGGAGCCGGCGGAGACGATGCCCGCCTCCATGGCCATGGAGCTGCACGCCGGCCTGCCCACGGTGCCGCTGGACATCGGCACGGTCGACACCGCCGCCGGCCCGGCCGCCTGGGTGGACGGCCTGCAGGCCGGCTGCCGCTGCCGCCTCTTCCTGGAGGGCACGTGGCTGACCGCGCGGCTGCGCTGGGCGAGCCCGACACGCAACCTCTTCGTCTTCTCGAGCCGGCACGGACGCCGCTCGCACTCGCTCACGCGGCGCATGCTGCAGAAGCTGCGCCACGCGGGGCTGGCCACGCGTGTCGAGAACGGCATGCTGCTCGCGCAGGCCATCGACACGCTGACCGCCGACACGTTGGGGTGACAGCCGTCGACTAGCATCGGTCGATGGCCGTCAGCGTCTTCGACCTCTTCAAGATCGGCATCGGGCCGAGCAGCAGCCACACCGTGGGGCCGATGCGTGCCGCGCGCCTGTTCGTGGCGCGCCTCGCGCACGACGGGCAGCTCGAGCGCACGGCACGCGTCGCGGTGTCGCTGTACGGTTCGCTCGGCGCCACCGGCAAGGGACACGGCAGCGACAAGGCCGTGCTGCTCGGCCTCGCCGGGCACGAGCCCGACACGGTGGACATCGAGGCTATCCCGGCGCTGCTGGCTGCCGTGCGCACCGGCGCCCGCATCGCGCTCGCCGGGCGCCACGAGATCGCGTTCAACGAGCGCGATGACCTGAAGTTCCACCGACGCGAGACGCTGCCCTTCCACGCCAACGGCATGCGCTGCGTTGCCTTCGACGCCGCCGGCGCCGAGCTCGCCAACCGCTGCTACTACTCGGTGGGCGGCGGCTTCGTCGTCAGCGACGAGGTCGCGGCCGACGGCAGCCGCCAGAAGGCCATCGCCCCGGACACCACGGTGTTGGCGCATCCCTTCCACACCGGCGAGGCACTGCTCGCGCTCGCGCGCGCCGAGCGCTGCAGCATCGCCGAGCTGATGCGGCGCAACGAAAGGCATTGGCGCAGCGACGCCGAGATCGACGCCGGCCTGCTGAAGATCTGGCGCGTCATGCAGGACTGCGTCGAGCGCGGCTGCCGCACCGGTGGCACGCTGCCCGGTGGCTTCAAGGTGCGCCGGCGCGCCAAGGCGCTGCGCGAGGCGCTCGTGGCGCGGCCCGAGGAGGCGCTGCGCGACCCGCTGCCGGTGCTGGACTGGATCAACCTCTACGCGCTCGCGGTGAACGAGGAGAACGCCGCCGGCGGCCGCGTCGTCACCGCGCCCACCAACGGCGCCGCCGGCATCGTGCCCGCGGTGCTGCACTACTACACGCGCTTCGTGCCCGGCGCGAGCGACCAAGGCGTCATCGACTTCCTGCTCACCGCCGCCGCCATCGGCATCCTCTACAAGGAGAACGCCAGCATCAGCGGCGCCGAGGTCGGCTGCCAGGGCGAGGTGGGCGTGGCCTGCAGCATGGCCGCCGGCGCGCTGGCGGCGGTGATGGGCGGCACGCCCGAGCAGGTGGAGAACGCGGCCGAGATCGGCATGGAGCACCACCTCGGCCTCACCTGCGACCCCGTGGGTGGCCTCGTGCAGATCCCGTGCATCGAGCGCAACGCCATCGCCTCGGTGAAGGCGATCAACGCCGCGCGCATGGCGCTCAGGGGCGACGGCACGCACCACGTGAGCCTGGACAAGGTGATCAAGACGATGCGCGAGACCGGCGCCGACATGATGACCAAGTACAAGGAAACGGCGCGCGGCGGGCTGGCCGTGAACATCGTGGAGTGCTGAGGGCTGCCCGCCCACTCCCTCCGTTCTCCGCCCGTTCTCCAGCGCACCGCTCTCCCCCATTCGCGCCCAAGGCGGTGTCTTCGCGCCCGCTGGCGCCCGTTTGTCGCACGCGGCTCGTCAGGCGCCGGCCGGGCCGGCAGGATGCGCTCCTCCACAACGCACCTGCCCCGGAAGACCACCATGCTGCTGCAGATCCTTCGCCACACCCCGCCCTGGGTGTTCGCGCTGTTCGCCGTCCTGCTCGCCGCCGGGCTGACGCAGTTGTCCACTCGCCGCGCCGGCCTGGGCCGCCTGGCGGCACTGCCGCTGGGCATGTCGGCGTGGTCGCTCTACGGCACCGTCGCCGCCTTCGGGTTCGTCGTCAACGTGCTGATGGCCTGGGTGCTCGGCCTGGCGCTCGTGGCAGGCCTGGTGCTGCTGCGGCCCGCGCCTGCCGGCGCCGCCTACGATCCGGCCGGCCGCCGCTTCACGGTGCCGGGCAGCGCCTGGCCGCTGGCGCTGATGATGGTCATCTTCTTCGCCAGGTACGCCACGGGTGTCGCGGCGGCGCTGTCGCCGGACATGGCCGCCAGCGCGCCGTTCATCACGGGTGCCGCCATGCTCTACGGCGCGCTCAGCGGTGCCTTCGTCGGCCGTGCGGCGCGGCTGAGCCGCCTGGCGGCGCGCAGCGGTGGCCAGCGCCTTGCGTGGCCGCAGCCGCTCAACCGCGCGGCCTGACCGTCTAGCGTCGTTCCGCCGCCGGGCGCACCCGGCTCGTCGCCTCGCCGACGGCGCGCGCGTCCTGCTGCTGCAGCGCGGTCTGCTCCTCCGTCCAGCAGCGCCGCACCTTCAGGTTCGATCCGGTCGGCGCCTCCGTCGTGCAGACCACCTTCGCGTCAGGCGTCCCGGGAGCGGGCTCGGAAGCGCAGGCCGCGAGAAACAGCAGAGGGCCCAGCGCGAGGAAGGTCGACGCGGCGGACGGTGTGATGAGCGCAGTGCGCATAACGGGAAGACTCCTGTGCCGGCCGAGGGATGAGAAGGTTCCTCGGCCTGAGAGCGGCCATGCTAGCAGCCGACCTCGGCGGACCGGACCCCGGGGTCATGGGCCGTGGCGTGACGCCGGCCCTGCCTCGGCTTCGCCACGGCGGCGCCTCCGCCACGCGGCCCCTCGCCGCGAAGGTCGAGCAGAAATGGAGCGCGCGCCATGCGAGGGTGCATCATCGCCAAAGCATGATTCTCACCACCCTGCCCGACCTGGCGCCGCGGCCGCAGACCGCCGCCAACGCCGAGTTTCGCCGCCGCTTCTATGCGCGCTGGGGCCGCGAGAACGCGGTCGTGTGCGGGCGCGCTGTGCATGCGGAGTACGAGGTCTTCCCGCAGACGCTCTCGGTCAAGATGGCCGCCGGCGGCCGCGAGCGCTACTTCCTCGCCCGGCGCGAGGTGGCGGTGGACGACGACAACTTCCTCGTGCTCAACGAAGGCTCGCGCTACGGCAGCCTGCTGCGCGCCGCGCTGCCGGGCGGCCCGCCGGCGTGGACCTTCGCGCTCTTCTTCCGGCCCGGCATGCAGCGCGAGGTGGCGAACGCGCGCGCGCAGCGCCTCGGCGCGGCGCTCGATGCGCCCGACCTGCCGCAGGCCGCCACGGGCAACACGCCATCGAGCAGATCGCCGACCGTGGGCTTTGCCGAGCACCTGCGCCCGCACGGCGGCGCCATCAGCCGGCGGCTGCGACACATCGCCGCTGCCGTGCAGGCGGGCGAGCGCGACGAGGTGTGGCTGGAGGAGCAATGCACCGCGCTGCTCGATGCGATGCTCGACGCCGAGGCCGCGCCGCGGCCCGAACCCGCTGCGCGCCACGCCCAACGCGCCGAGCTGCAGCGCCGCCTGCACCTCGCCGCCGACTTCATCGAAACCCACCACGCCGAGGCGCTGACGCTCGAACGCATGGCGGAGGTCGCCTGCCTCTCCCGCTACCACTTCGTGCGCGAGTTCGCGCGCGCCTTCGGCCTCTCGCCACACGCCTATCTGACGCGCAAGCGGGCTCACGCGGCGCTGCGCTGCCTGCGCGACGGCGCAACCGACCGCGAGGCACTGGCCTACCACTGCGGCTTCGGCAGCCGCTGGTCGCTGACGCGAGCCCTGGCGCGCCACGCGTCCGATGCGCAGGGCGCACGGGATGCGCCGCGCGCTTAGGCATACGCGCAATATCTGCACCCGGCTCCCACGGTTCGCGCCCTACGCTGGCGCCGTTTCCCGCACCGAAGTGGCCATGAACCAGGACCTCCTTCTCTTTCGCGGCGGCGACCCGGTCGCCGCCGATCTCGCGGCCGCCGAGGTGCTGGCACTTGGCTGCCCGGTGCTCGGCCATGGCGGCAGCGTCGAAGTGCGGGCGAGCTGGGTCATGAACGGCAGCGCGCCGTGAGGCGGCTGGCCGGGTGGCTCGTCGTGCTGGCCGCGCAGACCGCCTTGTCCGGCGTGGCGCCTGCACAGGGCACCCCAACACCACCGACACCACCGCCGTGTGCTGCACCGGAATACCGCCAGTTCGATTTCTGGCTCGGTGAGTGGGACGTCAGCACCGCCGACGGCAAGGCAGCCGGCCGCAACCACATCACGCGCATCGCCGGCGGCTGTGCGTTGCACGAAAACTGGGTCGGCCGCGGCGGCTTCACGGGCCAGAGCCTGAACGGCTGGAACGCTCGCACACGACGCTGGCAGCAGACGTGGCTGGACAGCAGCGGCGGCCGGCTCGACCTCGCCGGCGGCTGGCGCGACGGCGCCATGGTGCTCGAAGGCAGCGAGCCGCACCCGAAGACGCCCGGCGCGGTGCTGCGCCACCGCATCGCCTGGACGCCGGGCGCCGATGGCGGCGTGCGCCAGCACTGGCAGACCTCCGAGGACGACGGCAAGACCTGGGCGACGGCCTTCGACGGCCGTTACGTTCGCCGGCCCTGACTCAGCCCGTGAACCCGTGCGGCCCGTCGAAGTCGCCGATGGCCGCCACGTGCGTGACGAAGCGCCCCGGCCCCGACCACGCGTGCACGTGGAAGCCCGGCGGCTCCAGCGTCCAGGCCGAGGCCGCATCGGGCGCGAGGTCCAGGCACACCTGGTGCGCCGGGCTCGGCGCGGTGCAGGCCACGGTGCCGCCGAAGCCGGCGACGATGGTGCGGTGCAGGTGGCCGCAGATGACGCGCTCGACGTGGCGCTGCGCCGCCAGGATCTCGGCCAGCTCGTCCGCGCCTTCGACGAGGCCGATGGCGTCCATGTGGCCGATGAGCGTCTCGAACGGCGGGTGGTGCATCGCCACCACCACGGCGCGGTCACGCAGGCCGGCGAGCGTGTCCTGCAGCCATTGCAGGCGCTTGCTGCAAAGCCGCCCTGCTGAAGCGCCGGTCTGCACCGTGTCCAGCGCCACCATGCACAGGCCCCCGGGCGGGCCGATGTCCACCACGTACTGCAGGAACTCTCCGTCGCCGAGATAGCGGTGGCCTGGGAAGCTGCGCCGCAGCTGGTCGCGCTCGTCGTGGTTGCCGGGCATCAGGTAGATCGGCATCGGCATCGCCGCCAGCGGCGCCAGCAGCTCGGCCAGGTGCGCGTACTCCACCGCGCTTCCCTTGTCGACGAGGTCGCCGGTCAGCACCAGCGCATGCGGGCGCTGCCGCAGCCCCGGCAGCGCCCGCACCGCGGCGCGCAGGTACGGCGCGGTGTCGAGCCGGCCATAGGCGAGCCGGCCGGGCTCGCGGATGTGCATGTCGGTGATCTGGGCGAGGAAGGTGCTCATGATCGCCATTCTGCGACGCCGTGCGAGAGCGCTGCGGCTGCCGCCGCGCCAGCGCCGGAAAGGCGGTGACGGCGGCGCCGACAAGAAACGTTACGCAGCGTGACCGGCGCGAAAGGACGCGCGCCGCCCCGCCGCGCACGATGCGTTCCATGTTCAACGCCCTCTGCGGGCACCATCGAAAGGACCATCGTGAAACCCTGGCTCAAACGCACCCTCATCGGCACCGTCACCCTCTTCGGCGCCTTCTCCGTGCTCGGCGCCCTCGGCGCCTGCTCGCACCACGGCCACCATCGCGGCGGCTGGAGCGCCATGAGCGACGAGGACGCGGCCCAGATGAAGGCCCGCATCGTCGAGAAGGCCGGCGAGAAGCTCGACCTCGACGCGGCGCAGAAGGCCAAGCTCGCGACGCTCGCCGACAAGCTGCGCGAGCAGCGCAACGCCTTCGTCGGCGACACGAAGGACCCGCGCGCCGAACTGCAGGCGCTCATCGCCGGCACCACCTTCGACCGCAGCAAGGCGCAGGGGCTGGTGCAGTCCAAGACGCAGGCCGTGCAGGCGAAGAGCCCCGAGGTCATCACCGCCATGGCCGACTTCTACGACAGCCTCAAGCCCGAGCAGCAAGCCAAGGTGCGTGAGTACTTGCAGCGGGGTCGCCGTGGCTGGCGCGGGTGAGACGGCTTGGGCGGCGCCGGCCCCGGCGGCGCCACTGACGGCAACGTCAGGGGCGCCGTCCGCGGCATCGGCCGCATCGGTGCCGGCCGTCGCCGGGGCCGGCGCCGCACGGCTGCTCCGCTGGCGGCCGCCCCGCGTCGCGCTCGGCCTGGCGCTGGGGGCCCTGGCGGCGCATGTGGCTTGGCACGGCGTGGCGGCGCCGTACGGCCAGGCACCGCTGGCCGGTGCCGCGCTGGCCGCCGCCGGCGTGGCGTGGATGGCGTGGGCCTGGGCCTGCTTCCGCGTCGCCGGCACGCCGATCCGGCCGACCGATGCGCCGCGCGTGCTCGTCGACCACGGCCCGTTCGCGCTCGGCCGCAACCCGATGTACCTGGGCATCGCGGCCACGCTCGTCGGCCTGGCGCTGGCGCTCGGCGTACCGCTGCTGGCCCTGGCGGCCGCCGGCTTCACGACCATCGTCGCGCGCGTGCACGTGCCGCACGAGGAGGCGGCGCTGAAGCGGGCCTTCGGCGGTTGGTACAGTGACTACGCGGCGCAGGTGCGCCGCTGGATCTGAACCGGCGCGCCTCGATGCCCAAGTTGCTGCTGATCGATGACGACGAGCACCTCGGGCCGCCGCTGGCGGCCTACCTGCAGCGCTCGGGCTTCGAGCTCGTGCAGGCCACGCGCCCGAGCGTCGGGCTGGAGCGGCTGCGCGGCGGCGGCTTCGACGCCGTCATCCTCGACGTCATGCTGCCGGAGATGGACGGCTTCGAGGCCTGCCGCGCCATCCGCCGCGAGAGCACCATCCCCGTGATCATGCTCACGGCGCGCGGCGACGTCATGGACCGTGTCGTCGGCCTCGAGCTCGGTGCCGACGACTACCTGCCCAAGCCCTTCGAGCCGCGCGAGCTGCTCGCGCGGCTGCAGACGGTGCTGCGGCGCACGACGGCCACGGCTGCGGTAAAGGGCCGTCTCGCCTTCGAGGGCCTGGCGATCGACCTCGACCGGCGCGAAGTGCGTATCGGGGCGGGCGAGCCTGCGGGCGAGGGTCCCGAGCGCCTGATCGACCTCACGGGCACCGAGTTCGAGTTGCTCGCCCTGCTGGCCGGCACGCCGGGCAAGGTGTTCAGCCGCGACGACATCCTCACGCGCCTGCGCGGCCATGCCGCCGAAGACATCGCCAGCCGCGCCGTCGACATCCTGGTCAGCCGGCTGCGCCGCAAGCTCGAGCCGCTGGACCTCATCCGAACGCTGCGCAATGCCGGCTACGTGTTCGCCGGGGTACGCGCTTGAGCAGCGCCGCCGGCGGGCCGGCGGCGTCTTCGCGCCGGCGCGGGTGGCACCAATGGCGCCAGTGGTGCGATCGCCACCACTGGCATCGCGCCCAGCACCGCCTTCGCCACTCGGTCAAGGGGCGGCTGGTGCTGCTCTTCGTGCTCATCGGCGTGTGCACGGCCGTCGTCTTCCTCTACGGCACGCAGCGCGCGCTGCAAGGCGGCTGGCAGGCCTTCGCACGCCCGCTGCTCGCCGACTACGTCGATCGACTCGCCGCCGAGGTGGGCAGCCCACCGAGCGAGGCTCGCGCCCGCGCGCTCGCCGAGCGGCTGCCGATCCGCGTGCGCATCGAGGGGCCGGCGGTGCGCTTCGACACGCACCCGGAGGAAGCCGAACGTGACCGTTCCCGCGACGAGGCGCGCCGGGACTGGCGGCGCTGGAGCAATGGCGAGCGCACGTTCGACGCCGAAGGCTGGGGCCTCACGCGCACCACCGCCGACGGCCACCGCGTGCTCTTCAGCCTGGCGCGGCCCGCTGAGAGCTGGCGCGCGCGCGGCATCGGCTGGATCACGCTCGGCACGCTGCTCGTGCTCACGCTGCTCGCGTACGCCGCCGTGCGCAGGCTGCTGCGGCCGCTGGAGGACATCACCGTGGCGGTGGAACGCTTCGGCCGCGGCCAGTTCGGCCAACCCATCGCCGTGCGCCGGCAGGACGAACTGGGTGACCTCGCCACGCGCATCAACCACATGGCCTCGAGCCTGCACGGCATGCTGGAGGCCAAGCGCGCGCTGCTGCTGGCCATCAGCCACGAGCTGCGCAGCCCGCTCACGCGCGCGCGCCTCAATGCCGAGCTGCTGGGCGAATCACCCGAACGCCAGGCGCTGCTGCGCGACCTGGGCGAGATGCGCGAGCTCATCGTCGGCCTGCTCGAGAGCGAGCGACTGGGCGAGGGCCACGCCGCGTTGCAGCGCGAGCCCACCGACCTCGCGGCCCTGGCCCGCGACCTGCAGGCCACGGCCTTCGCCGATTTCGACCTGGACCTCGAGCTCGACGCGAGCCTGGGGGCGGTGGAGGTCGACCCGATGCGCGTGCGCCTGCTGCTGCGCAACCTCGTCGAGAACGCGCGCCGCCACGGCGGCGAAGGCGGCGCAGGCGGTGACGCCGGCGGGGCGACGCTCTTCCTGCGCCGGGAGGCCGGCGCCGCGGGGCCGGCCTGGGCGCTGGGCGTGCGCGACCGCGGCCCCGGTGTCGACGAGGCGCACCTCGGCCGCCTGGGCGAGGCCTTCTACCGCCCGGACAGCGCGCGCACGCGCAGCGCCGGCGGCGTGGGCCTGGGCCTGCACCTGTGCCGGCTCATCGCGCTGGCCCACGGCGGAGAGCTGCGCCTGCGCAACGCGCGGCCGGGGCTGGAGGTGGCGATGGTGTGGGTGCCGTCCGTGCACACAGCCCCTTGACTCCGCTTGACTCCGCTTGACCCCGCTTGACTCCGCTTGACTCCGCTGAACGACCCCGCTGGACGACGTCGCTTGACCGCGGTCAGACGAGCCGGCGCAGCATGAGCGCACACTGCGACCCATGATCTCGATGAAGTGGGTCGTGCTCTCCGTCGCCCTGCTGGCGGCGGTGTGGGTGGCCGTGGCACTGCTGGGTCACTGGGCGTGGTCGAAGGCGACGGACGAGCTGGAAGGCCGCCTGCAAGCGGCGCGAACGGAGCGCACGGCACCCGCCGCGATCCGCTTCGACCCGGCCGAGCTGGAGGGCCTGCCGGCGCCCGTGCAGCGCTACTTCCGCACCGTGCTCACGGCTGGCCAGCCCATCGTGGCGGCCGCGACGATCGAGCACACGGGCGAGTTCAACATGGGTGAGGCGCGGGACAACTGGAAGCCCTTCACCTCGCGCCAGCGCATCGTCACCGCGCGCCCGGGCTTCGTGTGGGACGCGCGCATCGCCTTCGTGCCGGGGCTCGCCGTGCGCGTGCACGACGCCTACGTGGCCGGGGCCGGGCGCCTGCACGCCGCCGTCGCCGGCCTCTTCACAGTGGCCGACCTGCAGGGCACGCCCGACTTGGCCGAAGGCGAGTTGATGCGCTTCTTCGCCGAGGCGGCCTGGGTGCCCACGGCCCTGCTGCCGAGCCAGGGCGTGCGCTGGGAGGCGGTGGACGAGCACAGTGCGCGC
>JAEUPE010000130.1 GCA_016790435.1 Rubrivivax sp.
CCGGGCACGCGCGCCGCGACGGGCTCGAGCGCGCCGAGGCCGCGCTCGCCGCGGTGGGCCTGCAAGGCCTCGGCGTGCGCTGGCCGGCGCAGCTTTCGGGCGGGCAGCTGCAGCGTGTGGCCATCGCGCGCGCTGTCGTGCACGGGCCGCAGCTCATCCTCGCCGACGAACCGACAGGCAACCTCGACCCCACCACCGCGGGCGTCGTGCTCGACGTCCTGCGGCGCCAGGTGCGCGAGGCCGGCGCGACCTGTCTGCTGGTCACCCACTCCGCGGCAGCGGCCGCGCTCGCGGATCGCACGCTGCGGTTGACGACGGGCGGCATCGCGGCGGCCGAACCTTGAAGGCCGCCGAAGCGCCCGCCGCGAGGCCGGCACGGCGCGCGACCCCGCCGCCGCCTCGCGGGCCGGCGGGTGCGCTGGGCGCGGGGGGTGCGCGGGGGTTCGCGCGCGCCATCGCCCAGACCATGGCGCAGGCCTGGGCGCTTGGGCCCCTCGTGTGGCGCGAGTGGCGCCACCACCCCTGGCGGCATGCCGTGGCGCTGCTTGCCGTGAGCCTGGGCGTCGCGCTGGCCTGGTCGGTGCACCTCATCAATCGCTCGGCCCTCGGCGAGTTCGCCGCCGCGGTGCGCAGCGCCAACGGCGACCCCGACCTCAGCCTGCGCGGGCAGCGCGAGGGCTTTGCCGATGCGATCTTCGAACGTGCCGCCCTCGACGGGTCGGTCCGGCACGCGAGCGCCGTGGTCGAGGTCGAGACGCATGCCCGCGCCGATGCGGCCGCGCCCAGGCAGGCGGTGCGCGTCGTCGGCATCGACGCGCTGCGCATCGCCGCCCTGGCGCCGGCGCTCATGCCCTTGCCGGCGCGCGGCGAGGCGGGACAGGTCTTCCTCGACGCGGGCGTGGTCTTCGTCAATCGCGCCGCGCGTGAGCGGCTGTTGGCGGCGCCGCCACCGACATCGGCTTCTCCGCAGCAACTGCAGTTGCAGGCCGGCCCCCGCTGGGTGACGCTGCGCGTGGCCGGCGACGTGGCCGTCGGCGGCGGGCCGCTGGTGGTGATGGACATCGCCGCGGCCCAGCTGCTGTTCGACTTCACAGGCCGCGTCTCGCGCATCGACCTGCGCCTGGCTCCCGGTGCCGACGCGAAGCAACTCGCGGCGCGCCTGGCGCTGCCGCCCTTGGTGCGCGCGGTGGCGCCGGAGGCGGCCGAGCAACGCGTCTCCAACCTCTCGCGCGCCTACCGCATCAACCTCACGGTGCTCGCGCTGGTGGCGCTGTTCGTCGGCGCCTTCCTCGTCTACTCGGTCGTCTCGCTCTCCGTGGCGCAGCGCACGCCCGCTTTCGCGCTCCTGGGGGTTCTGGGCCTCACGGCACGCGGCCGGCGGGCGCTGGTGCTGGGCGAGTGCACGCTCGTCGGCCTCGCGGGCGGGCTCGCCGGCATCGCCACCGGCACGGCGATGGCCACCATCGCATTGCGCGCGCTGTCGGGCGACCTGGGCGGCGGCTACTTCCCGGGCGTGCAGCCGACGCTGCACTGGAGCACGTCGGCAGCGATCCTCTTCGTGGCACTCGGGGTGGCTTCGGCGGTGGCCGGCGGCTACTTCCCGGCGCGCGCGGCCGAGTGCCTGCAGCCGGCCGCGGCGCTCAAGGGCCTGGGCGACCCCGGGGGCCGCGCGCCACAGGCGTGGCCGGCCCTCGCACTGCTCGCGCTCGGTGGCGCGCTCGCGTTCGCCCCGCCGGTCGCTGGGCTGCCGCTCGCCGCCTACCTGTCGGTGGCGGCGCTGTTGTGCGGCGGCGTGGTCTGGGTGCCATCCGTGGTGCATGCGTTGACGGCCGTGGGCAACCGATCCCTCGCGCAGCCCTCTGCGCCTGCGGCACCGGCCATGGGGGCGGCCCAGGCCGGTCCACCGGCGGGCAGAACTCGCGCGCACCGTTCGCCGCTCGGCCTGTTGGCATGGCGACGCGCCTCTTACCACCGGGCCACGGCCACCGCGGCCACCGCGGGTGTGGTCGCGAGCCTGGCGTTGTCGGTCGCGCTCACGGTGATGGTGGCGAGCTTCCGCACCGCCGTGTCCGACTGGCTGGAGGAGGTGCTGCCGGCCGACCTCTACGCGCGCAGCGCCGCAACCGCGGCGATGGCCGAGACGGCCTGGTTGCCACCCGACTTCGACACACGCGTGCGTCGGCTGCCGGGCGTGCAGCGGGTGAGCGCTTCGCGCGTGCGCTCGCTGCAGCTCGAACCCGGGCGACCTGCCGTGAGCTTGATGGCGCGGCCGCTGGCTTCCGAACCGGCTGTGGCCGGCGCACCGATCGTGCCACCGACCGCACCACAGACCGCACTACAGACCGCACCGCCGGCCGCAGCACCGGCCGCAGCACCGGCCGCACCACAGACCGCATCACCGATCGCAACATCACCCGCGTCCACCGGCGCGACACCGCCCCTGGCCCTCGTGAGCCCCGCGCTGCCGCCCCACGGCACGCTGCCGGACATCTTCGTCAGCGAAGCCGTCGTCGCCCTCTATGGCGCGCGGCCGGGCGCCCGCTTCGAGTTGCCGCTGGCGACGGTCGCACGCGCGGAGAGCCCGGCGGCCGCGTCCGGCACGACGACGGTGCACGTGCGCGGCGTCTATCGGGACTTCGCGCGCCAATTCGGCTCGGTGGTCATCGATCGCGCGCTTTACCAGCGGCTCACTGGCGACGACCGCCTCACCGACCTGGCCCTGTGGCTCGCGCCGGGTGCGCGTCCCGAGGCCGTGATGGCCTCGGTGCGCGCGCTCTTGCCCGACGCGGCGATGCTCGACTTCGCCACCACGGGGGAACTGCGCACGGTGTCGCTGCGCATCTTCGACCGCAGCTTCGCCGTCACGTACTACCTGCAGGTGGTGGCCATCGCCATCGGCCTCGTCGGCATCGCCGCCAGCCTGTCGGCACAGGTGCTGGCACGGCGCAAGGAGTTCGGCCTGCTCACGCACCTGGGCTTGACGCGGCGGCAGCTGCTCGTGCTCGTCACGGCCGAGGCCGCCGCATGGGTCGCCGCGGGGGTGCTGGTCGGGCTGCTGCTCGGCCTGGCGGTCAGCGCCGTGCTCGTGCACGTGGTGAATCCGCAGAGCTTCCACTGGACGATGCAGATGGTGCTGCCGGCCGGCCGACTCGCGGCCCTGTGCGCCGCCGTCTTCGCGGCCGGCACGCTGACCTCCGCATGGGCCGCACGTGGCGCCACGGCGCGCAGCGCGGTGCTGTCGGTGAAGGAGGACTGGTGAACCCGGCGCGGCGGGCCTGTTTGGCGTGGTGGGCGCGGCGCGCCGCCGGGGCCGGCGTCGGGCTCGCGCCCCTGGCCGCTGCAGCGCCCGCTGCGCCGGCGGCGCAAGGGGGTCGCCCGGCGCAAGCGGCTTCTGCGGACAAGGCGGCACAGGCAAGGCGTGCGCCTACGCCTCCGCTGCCGGCGCCGTCCACCGCCGAGGCCCAGATCCAGCGCGGCCGGCCGCTGGCCTTCCCGCGCGACCACGGCGCGCACCTCGGCGCCCGCACCGAGTGGTGGTACCTCACCGGCTGGCTCGGCGTCGAAGGCGACGCAGAGTCGACGCCGACGCACGGCTTCCAGATCACGTTCTTCCGCAGCCGGACCGCCGTGGGCATGGAGGCCGCGTCGGCGCCGCGATCGACCATCGGCCGCTTCGCCCCGCGACACCTGCTCTTTGCGCACGCGGCCGTCACCGACCTGGCCGCTGGCCGCCACTGGCACGCCCAGCGCATCGCACGGTGGAACGGCGAGCCGGAGACCGGGCCCGACCGGGCGGGCCTCGACGACGCACGCATCCGCCTCGGGCGCTGGCTACTGGCCCGTGACGCGGCGAGCCCCTGGCAGGCCTCGCGCTGGCAGGCCGACCTGCGCACCGAAGCGTTCGCGCTGCAGGGCACGCTGCAATCCGCACAGCCGCCTTTGCTGCAAGGGGACGCCGGCTTCTCGCGCAAGGGCCCGGAGGAACGCCAGGCCAGCCACTACTACAGCCTGCCGCAGCTCGATGCGCGCCTGAGCCTCGAGGTGCAGGGCCGCCGCATGGCCTTGCGCGGCCGCGCCTGGCTCGACCACGAGTGGAGTGACGAGCTCATGCACCCGCAGGCCGTGGGCTGGGACTGGATCGGCATCAACCTGCTCGACGGCAGCGCGCTGACCGCCTTCCGCCTGCGCCGCGCCGACGGCAGCACGCTCTGGGCCGGCGGCAGCTTTCGCGGCACCGGGCCGGGGGCCCCGCCCCACTCCTTCGCCCCGGCCGAGGTCGTCTTCGAGCCGGGGCCGCGCTGGCGCAGTGCGGCAACGAACGCACAGTACCCGGTGAACTGGGCCGTGCGCACACCCGCGGGCCGGCACACCGTGCGCGCGCTGCTCGATGCGCAGGAGCTGGACAGCCGCGCCAGCACCGGCGCCGTCTACTGGGAAGGCCTGGCCGAGTTGCTCGACGAGGGTGGAAAGCGCGTCGGCCTCGGTTACCTCGAGATGACGGGCTATGCGGCGCCGATCAAGCTCGGTTGACGGCAAGGGCTGAAGCGGGGCCGGTGGCTGCGGCCCCACGGCCGCGCGCCCGCCGGCCGGGGTCAGTTCTTGTCGGCTCGCGACCCGTCGCGCGCGGCGCCTGGTGCGTTGCGCTGGCCGGCATCCACCGGGGCGGCGCGCACGCAGTTGCCACCCACGGCACGCGCCACGGCCAGGGCCTCGGTCACGTCGTCGACGAGCGCCTGCAGGTGCAGGTGCGCCGGGCGCAGGTGAGCCACGCCCACGGCGACGGTGAAACGCACGCGCCGGGGCGGCACGGCCACTTCCATCTGCTCGGCGCGTTCGCGGATGCGTTCAGCCACGTCGAGCGCACCGGTGGCGTCGGCATGGGCGAGGAAGACGGCGAACTGGCCAGGCTCGTAGCGTGCCAAGGCGTCGGCACCGCGCAGCGTGGGTGCGGTGGCGGCAATGAGGTCGGCCAGCACCTTCTCGCCAGCCGCATCGCCGAGTGCGTCGATGAGGCGCGGATAGCGGTCGATCTCGACGAGCAGAAGCGCCGCACCGGTGCCGTAGCGGCGCGCGCGTGCCCATTCGCGTGCAACCATGTCCGTGAAGTGCTCGCGGCCGAGCACGAGGCCCTGTGGCACCACCCGCGCGCCGCTGGCCACCGGGGTGGCTTCCAGCGCAACGGGTGCCGCCGACGCAGGAGACGCCGGCACCTTGCGCGCCAGCCCGAGCAGGGCGACGCCGAGCGGGAAGGCCGTGCAGAGCACGCCCACCGCCGAGGCCAACCCCACCATCCAGGGCGACACAGGTTGGAGCCAGACAGCCAGGCCCCAACCGAGCAGCGCCGCCACGCCCACGGAGGCGACGGCAAAAACCAACGCCAGCGAGCCAAGCGGCACGCTCAACGGCAGGTCGGCGGCCGACGGTGACCCGAACCGCGGCGCGGAGAGGGGCGCGGGCAAGGTCGATGGTTCGATCGAAGGCGGCATGGGGGCCATGGGAGCCGTGGGGCCCGCGCGGCGCGCAGGCGGACTGGTGGCGCCGACAGGAAGTGCGGCAAGGAGGCTGCGTGTTATTCGACCACAACCGCCCGAACTTTTGCCCCGGCTGTGTTGCGTATCGTGACGCACCCCCCGGAAACGGGCGGCGGCTGCAGACGCACCGGGCCGGGGCGACCCGTGGACGCCTCGGCAATGGCCCAGTGGCGGTCCGTTGCCCCGCGCCGCCGCCAGTGGCCCGCGCCGGTGCCACGCCAAGCCCTCGGCGCCGCCCGGAGCGCACGGCAGCGGGGAGGCGCGGCAGGCAGCGGCGCGATCCGGGCCTCGCCCGCCGCCGCATAGACTCGGCCCATGCCCACCCAAGAAGCGCTGCGCGCGGCGGCGGCGACGCCGCGCTCGCTGAGCGGCCTCGCGCCTTATCTGCGTCCCTACCGCGGCCGCATTGCGCTGGCTTTCGCGTTCCTGCTGCTGGCCGCCGTCTCGACGCTGCTGTTCCCGGTGGCGCTGAAGCTGCTCATCGACCAGGGTCTCGTCGCCGCCGATCCCGGTGAGCGCGTGCTCGCCTTGCGCGAGCACTTCGTGGCCCTGTTCGGCGTCGGCGCGGCGCTCGGCGTCTTCTCGGCGGCCCGCTTCTACATGGTCACCTGGCTGGGCGAGCGCATCACCGCCGACCTGCGCAACGCCGTCTACGCCCACGTGGTGCAGCAGAGCCCCGAGTTCTTCGAGGCCACGCAGACCGGCGAGGTGCTGTCGCGCCTGACGACGGACACCACGGTCGTGCAGACGGTCGTCGGCTCCTCGCTCAGCATGGGCCTGCGCAACACCGTCATGGGCCTGGGCGCTCTCATCGCGCTGGTTGTCACCAACCCCTACGTCATGGCTCAGGTGCTGGCCATCCTGGTGCTCGTGGTGCTGCCCAGCCTCTACTTCGGACAGCGCGTTCGCAAGCTGAGCCGCGCCAGCCAGGACCGTGTCGCCGACTCGAGCGCCATCGCCGCCGAGGTGCTGAACGCGATTCCCGTGGTGCAGGGCTTCGTGCAGGAGAAGCGCGAAGCCGCGCGCTTCGCCGACAGCACCGAGCGCGCCTTCGACACCGCACGCAAGCGCACACGCGTGCGCTCGCTGCTCGTGGCCTTCATCATCACCGCCACCTTCGGCACGCTGCTGTGGGGCCTGTACCAGGGCACGCAGGCGGTGCTGGCCGGCCAGATCACGCCGGGCCACCTGGGGCAGACGGTGGTCTTCGTGATCATCCTCGTCAGCTCCGTGGCCGTGCTCGCCGAGGTCTACGGCGACCTCCTGCGCGCCGCCGGCGCCACCGAACGGCTGATGGAGCTGCTCGCCACGCGCTCGCCGGTGGCCGAGCCGGCGGCGCCGCGCGCGCTGCCGGCCGTCGTGCCCGGCCGCGGCGCTTCGGTGTCGCTGTCGCATGTGAATTTCCACTACCCCTCGCGGCCCAAGCAGGCCGCGCTCGCCGACTTCACGCTGCAGGTGCGGCCCGGCGAGACGGTGGCGCTGGTCGGCCCGAGCGGCGCCGGCAAGAGCACCGTGTTCCAGTTGCTGATGCGCTTCTACGATGCCGACGGCATGGGCCGGGGCGGGACGGGGGCCGCCGTGAACGGCGCAGCGGCGGGCGGGGCCGGCGCTGCAGGCCCCGGACGCATCGAGATCGACGGCGTGCCGGTGCACGAGGCCTCGCTCGCCGCCCTGCGTGCACGCATCGGCCTCGTGCCACAGGACAGCACCGTCTTCTCGACCTCGGCGCTGGAGAACATCCGCTACGGCCGCCCCGACGCCCCCGACGACGAGGTGATCGCCGCCGCGCGCGCCGCTTTCGCGCACGAGTTCATCACCGCCCTGCCCGAGGGCTATGGCACCTACCTCGGCGAGCGCGGCGTGCGCCTCTCGGGCGGGCAGCGCCAGCGCATCGCCATCGCCCGGGCGATGCTCAAGAACCCGCCGCTGCTGCTGCTCGACGAAGCGACCAGCGCGCTCGACGCCGAGAGCGAGCGCATGGTGCAGGCTGCGCTGGAGGCGGCGATGAAGGACCGCACGACGCTCGTCATCGCCCACCGCCTGGCCACCGTGCAGCGCGCCGACCGCATCGTCGTCATGGAGCAGGGGCGGATCGTCGACGTGGGCACGCACGACCAGCTCGTGGCGCGCGGCGGTCTTTACGCCCGACTGGCGGCGATGCAGTTCGACCTCGAGCCGGCCGCGCCGTAGAGCGCCGACGATCCGCCGTCGATCCGCCAAGAAGGCCGCCCGATAATCCGCCGCATGTCGACCCCGAACCACCCCGCACGCAGCACCTACGAGGACTTCATGCGCCATGTCTTCGAGCATGGCGTGCCCAAGACCGACCGCACCGGCACCGGGACGAAGAGCGTCTTCGGCCACCAGATGCGCTTCGATCTCGCCGAGGGCTTTCCGCTCATCACCACGAAGAGGATCTTCTGGAAGGCGGTAGCGCTCGAACTGCTGTGGTTCCTGCGCGGCGATGGCAATGCGCGCTGGCTTCAGGAGCGCGGCGTGACGATCTGGGACGAGTGGGCCCGGCCCGACGGCGACCTCGGCCCGGTCTATGGCGTGCAGTGGCGCAGCTGGCCCAAACCCGACGGCGGGCACGTCGACCAGATCGCCGAGGTGGTAAAGCAGCTCAAAACCAACCCCGACAGCCGGCGCATCATCGTCAGCGCCTGGAACGTGGCCGCGCTGCCCGAGATGGCGCTCGCGCCCTGCCACGCGTTCTTTCAGTTCTACGTCGCGCAGGGAAAACTCAGCTGCCAGCTCTACCAGCGCAGCGCCGACATCTTCCTCGGCGTGCCCTTCAACATCGCCAGCTACGCGTTGCTCACACACATGCTGGCGCAGCAGTGCGACCTCGAGCCCGGCGAGTTCATCTGGACCGGTGGCGACTGCCACATCTACAACAACCACGAAGAACAGGTACAGATGCAGCTCGCGCGTGCGCCCTTCCCCTTCCCCACGCTGGCCATCAAGCACCGCCCGGCCACGATCTTCGACTACGAGTACGAAGACTTCGAGATCCTCGGCTACCAGCACCACCCGGCCATCAAGGCGCCGGTGGCGGTGTGAGCCGCGCCGGCATGAAGCTCGTTCTTGTCGCCGCAGTGGCCGCCGACGGTGGCATCGGCCGCCGCAACGGGCTGCTCTTCACCGACGTGGCCGACCAGCGGCACTTGCGCGCCGTCACCCTCGGCAAGCCGGTGGTGATGGGGCGCAAGACCTGGCTCTCGCTGCCCGAGCGCTTCCGGCCGCTGCCCGGGCGCCGCAACCTCGTGCTCAGCCGCGACCCGGGTTTCGACGCCCCCGGTGCCGAGACCGCCCGCTCGCTCGACGAGGCGCTCGAACGCCTGGCCAGCGAGCCGGAAGTCTGCGTGCTGGGCGGCGCAGAGATCTACGCCCAGGCGATGCCGCGCGCCGATGAGCTGCGCATCACCGAGGTGGCGCGCACCTGGCCCGAGGCCGATGCCTTCTTCCCGGCGGTCGATCGCACGATGTTCGAGGAAGTGCAGCGCACCGAGGCGCAGGCGACCGACGGCACGCTGATGGCCTTCGTCACCTACCGGCGGCGTGCGCCTGCCGAACCTGCCGTCGCCGTGTCGGGGTCCGCTGCGGCATGAGCGGCACTGCCAACGCGTCCGCGCGGACCACCGACTCGCGCTACGCCTGGGCGCGCCTGATGGTGACGCTGGCGCTGATGACGCTCGGCAGCAGCGCGATGTACGTCGTCTCGGTGGTGCTGCCCACCGTGCAGGCCGAGTTCGGCACGGCGCGCGCCGATGCCTCCCTGCCCTACACGCTGTTGATGGTCGGCTTCGGCCTCGGCGGCGTGCTGATGGGCAAGCTGGCCGACCGATACGGGCTGATGACGGTGGTCATGATCGGCGCCGCCGGCCTCGGCGCCGGCTACATCGGCGCCGGGCTGGCCAACAACGTCTGGGTCTTCGCGCTCGTGCACGGCGTGCTACTCGGCGCGCTCGGCAGCGCCGCCACCTTCGCACCGCTCGTCGCCGACGCCTCGTTGTGGTTCGTGCGCCGGCGCGGCATCGCGGTCGCGGTGTGCGCCAGCGGCAACTACCTGGCCGGCGCCATCTGGCCGCCGATCGTGCAGTACTTCGTGGGCGAGGTCGGCTGGCGCACCACCTTCATCGGCCTGGGCGTGCTGTGCCTGCTCGTCATGCCGCCGCTGGCGCTGATGCTGCGCCCGCGGCCGCCAGTAGCGGCGGCCCCGGCGGTGGCCCCAGCCGGTGGGGCGATGCCATCGTCGCAGCCGTTCGGGCTTTCGTTGAACCAGGCCCAGTGGCTACTGTGCGTGGCCGGCGTCGCCTGCTGCGTGGCCATGAGCATGCCGCAAGTGCACATCGTCGCCTACTGCACCGACCTTGGCTTCGGCGCGGCGCGGGGCGCCGAGATGCTCTCGCTGATGCTCGCCTGCGGCATCGTCAGCCGCCTCGTCTCGGGCGTCATCTGCGACCGCATCGGCGGCCTGCGCACATTGCTGCTCGGCTCGGTGCTGCAGGGCATCGCACTGCTGCTCTTCCTGCCCTTCGACGGGCTGGTGTCGCTGTACCTGGTGTCGGCGCTGTTCGGCCTCTTCCAGGGCGGCATCGTGCCCAGCTACGCGATCATCGTGCGCGAGCACTTCCCGCCCAAGGAGGCCGGCGCGCGCGTGGGCATGGTGCTGATGTGCACGCTGCTCGGCATGGCACTCGGCGGCTGGATGTCGGGGGCGGTGTTCGACCTCACCGGCTCATACCAGGCCGCCTTCGTCAACGGCATCGCCTGGAACCTGGTCAACGGCGGCATCGTCGTGTGGCTGCTGTGGCGCACGCGTCGCCCGGCCAAGCTCGACCCTCCCGCCGGAGCGGTGTTCAGCCGGTAGCCGGACCGCACAACCCTGTCCGTCAAGGGTACGGAGCCTCTGGCAAGGTCAGTGGCCGTGGCGGTCGTGCCCGTCGTCGCGAGTGATGCAGGTGAAGCTCGATGCCAGCTCGATGTCGCCGCGCCCCTTGTAGCGCGCGACGCTCGGATAGGGACACAGCGGGCGCGTGCGGTTGGCCGACCAGCCCACCGGCACCTCGGCATTGACGCCTCCGGCGTTGCCCGGCCCGCGTGCAGTGGCGACGATGTGCGCCGGCGCCTTGCCCCGCTCCACCCAAGCCACCAGCGGCGTGATGAAGTCGGCCTGGTCGGTGGCCGGCCCACCCGAGCAATGGCCCATGCCCGGCACGTTGTACAGGCGCGCGAACTGCTCGGCACGCCCGCCGCTGCGGTGGTCCACCCCGCGATACCAGGCCTCGGTGTCCTGCACCGAGAAGATGGGGTCGCTCACCCCGTGGTAGACCATCACCTTGGCGCCGCGCCGGCGCAGGTCGTTCAGGTCGGTGGCGTCGGGCGGCGTCATGAAGCTCATCGCCGACTCGCTGTAGAGCGAGTTGGCGGCGTAGAGCTCGGCCAGCGCCGCGTCGATGTCCAGCGTCAGCGAGAACTGCGGGCCGTTGGTCAGCGCCAGCGCCGACGGCGGCACCTTGAAGATGACGCCCACCGCGCCCGAGTCCAGCGCCAGGGGCGCCGTGAACTCCCAGAACGGGACGCCGCCGGCGCCGAGCCCGCTGTCGTACGGGAAGCCGGCGTAGAAGCGCTCGCCGTTGCTCGTGGTGGCCCCCTTGAAGATGGGCGCGATGGCGAGCTTTTGCGCCTGCGTGAGGCAGGTGCCGTCGCGCGTGCCGGCGCAGGTGGGCACGTCGCGGAACAGGTTGAACCGGCTCTGGCAGGTCCGCGTGTCCTGGATCAGGCCGTCGACCGCGCCGTCGAGCGCATCGCAGCGCCCGAGCACGGCGCCGGCGACCATCTTGCGCTCGGCGGCGGTGAAGGCAGTCTCGAGCCCCGGCGGCGTGCTCGGGTCGGCGGTGGCCACCCTGGCGTACTGCTGCGCGCCGAAGATGTTGGCCAGTGCCGCCAGCGGCAGGTTGTAGCCGGGCGCGCCAGCGAGGAAGCCGTCGTACTGGTCGGCATAGCGCGCGGCCGCCACCAAGGTGTGCCGCCCGCCGTTGGAGCAGCCGCCGAAGTAGGAGCGGTCGGGCTCCTTGCCATAGGCCACGGACATCAGCTGCTTGGCCATCGGCGTGAGCTTGCCCACGGCCTGGTAGCCGTAGTCGAGACGCGCCTGGGGGTCCAGGCCGAAGGCCGGCCCGCCCTGGGCCAGCGTGTGGCCGGCATCCGAGCTCAGCACCGCAAAGCCCTGCAGCAGCGCACCCGTGGTGGGCCCGCCGCCGAACGTGCCCGAGGCCGTGACGACGCTGCCATCGATGCCGCCGTTGCCCTGGTGCCAGAAGCGGCCGTTCCAGGCCACGGGCAGACGCATCTCGAACGCAATGGCGTACGACTTGTTGTCCACCGGGCTCACGCGTTCGTGCGTGCGGCCGGTGACACGGCAGTGCGCCGGCACGGGCACGCCGGCGAGGGTGAGCTCGCCCGCCGCCACCGACGAGGCCGCGGTGATGACCGTGTTCGGCAAGCCCGCGAGCCGGGCTGTCAGTGACTCGCAGGTGCCGACCAGCGCACCCGGCACGGCCGGCGAAAGCTGCGGGAGACGACCGCGATGGTGACCATCGTCATGGGCCATGGCGGCGAGCGACAACGCTGCTGCCGTGGCCAGCACGGCCGCCGCGCGGGCGCTCCGCGTGGCCGGAAGGGGTGTGGGCATCGGAGTCTCCTTTGGTTGTATTCGCGAATCAATTGACGGGCGCTCTCGAAGAGCAGCCTGGGAGCGGCCTCCCTGGTTGGTTATGCTAGTTAACTGTCTGCGCTCCGACCCCAGGGTTTCCCAGCCCCGCGTGACTGTGGGGCGACGATCGCGAGGCTGCGACACACGACGTCCCACAGGCCGCTGGCGCACCTTGGATACAGTGCGGCGGCGCCGCGCACGAACTGTTCACATGCCCCTCAGCTCATCCGCCCCCGCCTCGATGCGCGAGCACGCGCCGCTGTCGCGCCTCGCCGAGGCCGAGCTGCACGGCGTGCTCGGCTACCAGATCGCACAGGCCTCGATCGCCACGAACGCGGTCTTCGAGCACGAGGTCGGCGGTACCGAGTCCTTGCGGCGACTGGAATACACGGTGCTGGCGCTGGTGCACGCCAACCCGGGGTGCACCGCGCGCCAGTTGGCCCGCGGGCTGGCGGTGACACCACCGCACATCACCGTATGCCTGGACCGACTCACGGGACGTGGCCTGGTGCTGCGCAGCCGCGGCGAAGCCGACGCGCGCGTGCAGCACCTGCGCACCACTGCAGCCGGAACGGCGCTCGCGCGACGCTGCACGCAGCGCCTGCTGGCTGGCGAAGCCGCCGCCCTCGCCGCGTTGAGCGTCGCCGAGCGCGCGATGCTGGTAGAACTGTTGCACAAGGTGGCGCTCACGCGCCCTCGCGCCGCTGCGCGCTGAGGCGACGAGGCCTTCTCTCGATCATGTCGAGGTCCGGCGCCAGGGCGCCGCGGCTCTCTCGGGCGAAGGCGCGATGCCCCTTGGCGCAGGCATGGCACGCGCTGACGGCGCCATGACGGTTCCACGCGTTGTGAGATGAATCAAGCGGCCGGGCGCGCGGCGCCGGCTAGACTGCCTCGTGCAAGGAGGCCGGGGAGCCGGCAAGACACAAGCGATCGCATGGACGAGATCCAGGAGACACGGCGCCGCATCGACGAGGCCAAAGCGGCGTTGGCCGAGGGCGAAGCCTTCTCGCGCGCGATGCTCGACGCACAGCCCTCGCAACTGGCCTTCTGGGACCGCGACCTGCGCCTGCGCTTCGCCAACCGCGCGTACTGCGAGTGGCGTGCGCTGGAGCGCGAAGTCGTCCTCGGCCGTCCGATGGCCGAGGTGGTGGGGGAGGCATTCATCGACGCCAACCGGGCGCTGCTCGACGACGTACTGGCCGGCGGCGAGCACAAATGGGAGAGCGAGTTGCGCGGCGCCCAAGGGCGGCGCGGCCACTTCTGGGTGCACGTCTTTCCGCACCGGCGCGCCGGCGCCATCGACGGGCTCTTCGTCGTCATCAGCGACGTCAGCGAGACGGTCGAAGCACGGCGGCGCGTCGAGGCCGCCAACGATGCGCTGACCGACGCCGAAGCCTTCACGCGCATGGTCGCCGACACCCTGCCCGGACGGGTGACCTATTGGGACCGCGCGCTGCGCTGCCGCTTCGTCAACCGGCTCTTCTGTGAGCGCCTGGGCAAGCCGCCGGAGGAAGTGCTCGGCCGCACGATGTCCGAGGTGTACGGAGCCGACTACGCGCGCTCGCTCGAGCCCCAGGTGAACGACGTGCTCGCCGGTCGCGCGCAGACCTTCGAACGCGAGGGTGTCGATGCCGACGGCGCGACGCGCACGCGCCAGATTCGTTACGTGCCGCACGGGCGCGACGGACGCGTCGAGGGCTTCCTCGTGCTCGCCACCGACGTGACCGAACTCAATGCGGCGCGACGCGAAGCCGAGCGCCTGAACCGCGCGCTCGCGCAGGCCAACGTCGAGCTCGAGCAACGCGCCGCGCAGGCCGAATCAGCCACGCGCGCCAAGAGCGCCTTCCTGGCCAACATGAGCCACGAGATCCGCACGCCGATGAACGCCATCATCGGCCTCACGCACCTGATCTCGCGCGACACGCAGGACACCGTGCAGGGCGCGCGCCTGCGCAAGGTGGACGCCGCAGCCCGCCACCTGCTGCTCGTCGTCAACGACATCCTCGACCTGTCCAAGATCGAAAGCGGCAAGCTGACCCTGGAACAGACGGAGTTCGCTCGCGACGACCTGTTGAAGCGCGCACTCGACATGGTGAGTGCAGCGGCGGCGGCCAAGGGCCTGGAAATCATCCTCGACACCGGTCACCTGCCCGAACGCCTGCACGGCGACCCACAGCACCTCGCGCAAGCGCTCATCAACCTGCTGATGAACGCGGTCAAGTTCACGGAGCGCGGCTGGGTGCGGCTGCGCGCCGGCGTGCAGGCCACCGATGGCGAACGCCTGCAGCTGCGCTTCGAGGTGCAGGACACCGGCATCGGCATCGCAGCAGAGCAACAGGCACAACTCTTCGTCGCCTTCGAGCAAGCCGATGGCTCGATCACGCGGCGCTTCGGCGGCACCGGCCTCGGCCTGGCACTGACTGG
This sequence comes from Rubrivivax sp., assembly GCA_016790435.1. Classification (GTDB taxonomy): domain Bacteria; phylum Pseudomonadota; class Gammaproteobacteria; order Burkholderiales; family Burkholderiaceae_C; genus Rubrivivax. The sequence continues at coordinate 14,674 of JAEUPE010000130.1, forward strand.
CCATCTCGCGCGCCTGATGGGCGGCGAGGTCGGCGTGCAGAGCCGTCTCGGCGAGGGCAGCACCTTCTGGTTCACGGCCTGGGTTCGGCACGCCGGCGAGGCGCAGGCTCAACCCACGCGACTGGCGGGCCTGCGGGCGCTGGTGGTCGACGATCTCCAGGCCTCGCGCGAGGCGTTGTCGCTGCAGCTGCAGATGCTCGGCCTGCAGGTCGAGGTGGCAGCGGGCGGCAGCGAAGCCCTGCGGCGCGCCGAGGCCGCCGCAGCCGGCGGACGCCCCTACGACGTGGTGCTGATCGACCGCAGCATGCCGGGCCTCGACGGCCCGCAGACGCTGACCGAGTTGCGGCGCCGCCTCGGACGCGGACGACCCGCCAGCGTGCTCGTGGCTGGCAACGATGCCGAGGTACCGGATACCGAGGAGGGCGGAGCGGACCTCGACGCCATCCTCGTCCAGCCGATCACGCCCTCGACCCTGAACGACACGCTGCAGCGCGTGCTGCATCGCTCGGCCACGCCCGAGCTCCGAGCGCCTCCGAACGGCCGCGACGCGGCAGCGGAACTGCGCCGTCGGGCCGACGGGCGCTGCGTCCTGCTGGCCGAGGACAACGTGGTGAACCAGGAGGTGGCCTCCGACCTGTTGCGCTCGGCCGGCCTCGTGGTCGACGTGGCCGCCGACGGCGCCGAAGCGGTGAAGATGGCGACGCCCGGCGCCCACCACTTGGTGCTGATGGACATGCAGATGCCGGTGATGGACGGGCTGGCAGCGACGCGGGCCATCCGTGCTCGGCTGGGGCCAGCGCTGCCGATCATCGCGATGACGGCCAACGCCTTCGGCGAGGACCGGCAGGCGTGTCTCGATGCGGGCATGAACGACCATGTCAGCAAGCCGGTCGATCCCGATCATCTCTTCGCGACGCTGTTGCGCTGGCTGCCTGAGCCCGGAGCTGCGGCTGCCGCGGCACCGCCTGCATCGGCCGAACCTCCGGCGCCTGGCCCGGCAGCCGGAACCATGCCGCTCGAAGTGGCACTGACCGCCGTCGACGGTCTCGACCTGCCGGTCGCCTTGCGCAGCGTCGGCGGGCGTGTGGCGCTGCTCGAGCGCATCCTGCGCAAGTTCGTCGAGCACTACGGTGGCAACGCCGGCACGCTCGCCGAACTCGCGCGCGACGACCAGTTGCCCGCGCTGCGGGCCAGTTGCCACGCACTGCGCGGCGCCTGCGCGACGATCGGCGCGACCCGGCTCGCGCAGGCGTTGCACGATCTCGAGCAGGCGGCAAATGCGCCCCTGCACGATCTGGCCGCGCTGGAGGCGGATGCGGCGCGCATCCGCACCGACCTGCGGCATCTGCTCGACAACCTGGCGCAGGCGCTCGACCGCTGAACGGCACGAAGGCGACCGCGAGGGCCGGCGCGCAGGGTAAGCTGCCAAGCTTGGCACCACCCTCGTTCACCGCGCCATGATCATCGATGCCTGGGCCCAGCACCCCACGTTGCGCCAGATGCGCGACCCCATGTTCGACTCACTGCGCCGCTGGACGAAGGCGCCGGTGCCCACCACCGAGCTGCCGGTGGCCGCCACGCTCGCGGCGCTGGAGGCAGGCGGCATCACGCGCGCCCTCATCAGCGCCTGGGTGGCACCGCGCAACGTGATGATCTCCAACGACGAAGTGTTTGGCTTCGTCTCGCAATCGGGCGGTCGCCTCGTCGGCGTGGGCTCGGTGGACATCAGCCGGCCGATGGCCGCGATGCGCGAGGTGCGCCGCTGCGTGCAGGAACTCGGCTTCAAGGGCATCCGCCTCCTGCCCTGGCTGTGGGAGCTGCCGCCCACCGACCGCCGCTTCTACCCCGTGTACGCGGCGTGCTGCGAGATGGGCGTGCCCTTCTGCACCCAGATCGGCCACGCCGGCCCGCTGATGCCGAGCGAGGTGGGCCGACCGATCTACCTCGACCAGGTGGCGATCGATTTTCCCGAGCTCACCATCGTCGGTGGCCACATCGGCTACCCGTGGACGGACGAAGCCATCGCCGTGGCCACCAAGCACGAGCGCTTCTACATCGACACCTCGGCCTACACGGTGAAGCGCTACCCGGCGGCGCTCGTCGAGTTCATGCGTGGGCACGGTCGCCACAAGGTGCTGTTCGGCAGCAACTACCCGATGATCCTGCCCGGCAAGGCGCTGGAGGGGCTGGACACGCTCGGCCTCGACGACGAGGCGCGGGCGCTGTTCCTGGCCGGCAATGCCGCGCGCGTGTATTCGCTCGGCTGAGGAGGTCCACCGATGAACGCCACTGCATCGCCCCATCGCACCCAGGTGGCCATCGTCGGCGCCGGCCCGGCGGGCCTGCTGCTCGGCCAATTGCTGCACAAGGCGGGCATCGACGCCATCATCGTCGAGCGCCAGAGCGCCGACTACGTGCTCGGCCGCATCCGCGCTGGCGTGCTCGAGCAGGTGACGGCCGACCTGCTCGACGAAGCCGGCGTCGGCGCGCGCATGCACCAGGAGGGCCTGGTCCACCAGGGCTTCGAGATGCTTTTCGGCGGCTTGCGCCACCGAGTGAACCTCAACCAGCTCACCGGCGGCAAGAACGTCATCGTGTACGGGCAGACGGAGGTGACGCGCGACCTGATGGAGGCGCGCCAGGCGGCGGGCCTTCCCACCGTTTACGAAGCGCAGAACGTGGCCGTGCACGACTTCGACGGCACGAAGCCGCGCCTCACCTACACGGCGGGCGGCCGCACGCACGCGATTGCCTGCGACTTCATCGCCGGCTGCGACGGTTTTCACGGTGTGTGCCGCACCAGCGTGCCCAGGCGTGCCATCACCGAGTACGAGAAGGTCTACCCCTTCGGCTGGCTCGGGCTGCTCTCCGACACGCCGCCCGTGAACCACGAGCTCATCTACGTCAACAGCCCGCGCGGCTTCGCGCTGTGCTCGCAGCGCAGCGCCACGCGCAGCCGCTACTACCTGCAGGTGCCGCTCACCGACAAGGTCGAACAGTGGCCCGACGAGGCCTTCTGGGACGAGCTTCGCCTGCGCCTGGACGAGGCCGGCCGCAGCGCGCTCGTCACCGGGCCCGCGCTCGAGAAGAGCATCGCGCCGCTGCGCAGCTTCGTCTGCGAGCCGCTGCGCTTCGGGCGCCTCTTCCTCGCTGGCGATGCCGGGCACATCGTGCCGCCCACCGGCGCCAAGGGCCTGAACCTCGCGGCCACCGACGTGAAGTACCTGTCGCAGGCGTTCATCGACCACTACCAGCGCCACGGCAGCGACCGCGAGCGCGGCATCGCCACGTACTCGCAGCGCTGCCTGCGCCGCATCTGGCGCGCCGAGCGCTTCTCGTGGTGGTTCACGTCGCTGATGCACCGCTTCCCCGACGATGACGCCATCGTCTCCAAGCTCAAGGACGCCGAGCTCGACTACCTGATGCACTCCGAATCCGGCCTGCGCACGGTGGCCGAGAACTATGTCGGCCTGCCGCTCGATTTCGGCGAGTGAACTCCGACGAGAGCCCCAACCCGCAAGCCAGGACCACCATGAACGTTGACGACCTCATTGCCATCGACATCCACACGCATCTCGAGGTGTCGTGCCGCAATCCCTTCGACAGCTACGGCGAGGAATACGACCGCGCCGCCGACAAGTACTTCCGCTCATCCAAGCGGCCGACGATGGACGAGACGGTCGCGTACTACCGCGACAAGAAGATCGGCTTCGTCAACTTCACCGTCGACGCCGAGTCGCAGATGGGCCGCCGCCGCATCCCGAACGAGGAGATCGCCGACGCGGCGAAGGCCAACCCGGACATCATGATCGCCTTCGGCAGCGTCGACCCGCACAAGGGCAAGTTCGGCGCGCGCGAGGTACGCCGGCTGGTCGAGGAGCACGGCGTCAAGGGCTTCAAGTTCCACCCCACGGTGCAGGGCTTCGAGCCGGCCGACAAGATGGCCTGGCCGCTCTACGAGGTGATCGCCGAGCACCAGCTGCCGGCGATCTTCCACAGCGGCCATTCGGGCATCGGCAGCGGCATGCGCTGCGGCGGCGGCCTGCGGCTGCAGAACAGCAACCCGATGCTGCTGGAGGACGTGGCCATCGCCTTCCCCGACATGCAGATCGTCATCGCGCACCCCTCCTGGCCTTGGCAGGACGAGGCGCTGTCGCTGGCCATGCACAAGCCCAACATCTGGATCGACCTCTCGGGCTGGAGCCCGAAGTACTTTCCGCCGCAACTCGTGCAGTACGCCAACACGCTGCTCAAGGACCGCGTGCTCTTCGGCAGCGACTTCCCGCTCATCCAGCCCGACCGCTGGATGAAGGACTTCGAGGAGGCGGGCTTCCGCGACGAAGTGAAGCCGCTGATCCTGAAGAAGAACGCGATGCGGCTGCTCGGGCTGGGCCACACCAAGGCGGCCTGAGCCCGGCCCCGCGCAGGCGTGATCTGGGCCAAGCGCCGACCCGGCGCCGGCTACAGCGGGTGGGTGACGAGCCGGAAGTCCGGGTCCTCGGCGAACGGCTTCACCGCGAAGCCGAGGCTCTTCATCAGCTTGAGCATGCCGGCGTTCTGCGTCAGCACCAAGCCCTCCACTTCCGACAGCCCCTTCTCACGTGCCACGTCCATGATGCTTTCCATGAGGCGCGAGCCCAGGCCCTTGCCGCCGAAATCGTCGGCCACCAGCAGGCTGAACTCGCAGCTGGCCTGGTCGGGGTTGGTGATCATGCGGCTGACGCCGACGATGCGTTCGCTCTCGGTCATCTCGCCATCGGCGCCGGCCTGGCGCTCACGCACCACGGCCACGAGCGCCATCTCGCGGTCGTAGTCGATCAGCGTCAGGCGGGCCAGCAGCGGCGCCGGCAACTCGTTCATCGACGAGACGAACCGGTAGTAGCGGCTCTCCGGGCTGAGGCCCCGCACCAAGGCCTGCAGCATCTCCGCGTCGTCGGGGCGAATCGGGCGCACGGTGTACTCGCCACCACCGCGCAGCGGCACCACCTGCTCGTAGCGCGCCGGGTAGGGCAGGATCGCCAGGTGGTGGTAGTCGGGCACGCGCAGGCCGCCGCCGCCCATGTGACCGCCCACCACGCCCCCCTGCGCCACGCCGTGCAGCACGATGCGCGCGTCGACGGCGACGGCGCCATGGTCGTCGACGATGAGCGGATTGATGTCCATCTCGCGCAGCTGCGGGAACTCGCACACCATCTCGCTCACGCGCAGCAGCACCTGTTCGATGGCGTCGGTGTCCACCGCCTCGGCGCCACGCCAGCGCGCCAGCGTCTCGGCCACGCGCGAGCGTTCGACGAGCCGGCGCGCGAGGAACTGGTTCAGCGGCGGCAGCTCCATTGCGCGGTCGGCGATGAGCTCGATCATCGTGCCGCCGGCGCCGAAGGCGATGACCGGGCCGAACGGCTCGTCGGTGACCATGCCCACGTAGACCTCGCGCCCGCGCCGCGCCGCCGCCATCTTCTGCACCGTGACGCCGTTGATGCGCGCCTGCGGCTGCAACCGTCGCACCTGCTCGACCATGTCGTTGTAGGTGTCGCGCACGGCGGCGCCGCTGGCGATGTTGAGCGCCACGCCCTGCACGTCGCTCTTGTGCGCGATGTCGGGCGAGTCGATCTTCAGCGCCACCGGAAAGCCCAGCTGCGTGGCGATCATCATCGCCTCGTTGGCATTGCGCGCCAGCACGGTCTGCGTCACCGGGATGTGGAAAGCCGACAGCAGCGTCTTGCTCTCCATCTCGGTGAGCGCTGTGCGACGCTCGGCGAGCACGCTTTCGATGACGAGGCGGGCGCCCTCGATGTCGGGCTGCGCCAGGCTCGACAGCGGCGGCGGCGTCTGCTGCAGCAGCAACTGGTTCTGGTAGAAGCTGGCGATGTTGGCGAAGGCACCCACCGCCGCCTCGGGCGTGCGGAAGCTCGGGATGCCGGCCTCGTCGATGATCTGGCGCGCCGGGCCGACGGTGGCGTCGCCCATCCAGCAGGCAAGCACGGGCTTGCCGGTCACGGCCTTGGCGGTCACCAGGGCGCGTGCACAACCCTCGGGCTCGGCGCCGACCTGCGGCGCGAAGAGCGCCAGAACACCATCGATCGACGTGTCGCGCGCCGCCGCCTCGACGGCCGCCTGGTACTGCGCGGGCGTGGCCTCGGCAGACAGATCCAGGAGGTCCGCGAGCGAGGCGAGCGGCGCCAACCGGGGTTGCAGTGCCGCCACGGCCGCCGGTGCAAGCCGGCCCAACTGCAGGCCGAGCTCGCTCACGCTGTCGGCGGCCAGCACGCCCGGGCCGCCGCCGTTGGTGACGATGGCGAGCCGCCGGCCCACCGGCCGGTAGCGCGAGGCCAGGCACTTGGCGGCCGAGAACAGTTCGACGAACGAACGCACGCGCACGGCGCCGGCCCGGCGCAGCGCGGCATCGAACACCTCGTCGCTGCCGACAATGGCGCGGCTGTGCGTCTGTGCCGCCTCGTTGCCGGCCGAACGTCGACCGGCCTTCAGCACCACCACAGGCTTGGCGTTGGCGGCCGAACGCAACGCACTCATGAAACGGCGCGCATTCGAGATGCCTTCGAGGTAGACGACGATGCTGTGCGTGCGCGGATCGCTGGCGAGGAAGTCGAGCACCTGCGCCAGGTCGACGGCCGCGTTCTGGCCGAGCGAGACGACGGCCGAGAAGCCGACCGCGTTGTGGCGCGCCCAGTCCAGCATCGCCGTCGTCAGTGCCCCCGACTGCGACACCAGCGCCAGCGAGCCCTCGGCCGCCAGCGGGCCGGCGGCGCTCGCGTTGAGCTTCAGGTGCGGGCGCTGGAAGCCCAGGCAGTTGGGTCCGAGCAGGTACAAGCCTTCGCGCCGCGCGATCTTCTTCAACTGCAACGCCTGCTCGGCGGTGACGCCCGAGGTGGCGATCAGCGCCGAGCGGCAGGCGATGCGTCCGGCCACCTCCAGCGCCGCCGGCAGTTCGTCGGGCGGCAGGGCGATGACGGCGAGGTCGGCGCGCGCCTGCGCCAACTCGGCCAGCGTGCCGCTGGTGTCGATGTGCAGGTACTGCGGCGGATGCGGGCCGGGGCTGGCTTCCAGCGCGGCGCGCAACGCACGCGCCTGCGGCGTCTGGCGTGTTGCGTCGTCGGCAGGGCCGACGAAGGCGACGATCGAAGCGGGGGAGAAGAGCGGCGTGAGGTAGTGTTTGTCCATGGGGGTCCGGCGCGTTCGGGCCGGTGTGGGCCGAGGTGGGTCGATGTGTCTGCGGCCCGGTCGATCCGCCGGTCAGTCGGCACCGATCAGGACCTTGATGTGCGCAGCCGCGCTGCGCGCCAGCGGGTTGAGCACGTAGCCGCCTTCGAGGCAGGAGACGACCCGCCCCTTGGCATGGCGTTCGGCCACGCGCATCAGCTGCCGCGTCACCCATTCGTAGTCGGCATCGGCGAGGCCGAGGTTGCCCATGTCGTCTTCGCGGTGCGCGTCGAAGCCGGCGCTGACGACGAGCAGGTCGGGACGGAAGGTTTCGAGCGCCGGCAGCCAGTGGTCGGTGACGGCGGCGCGGAAGGCCTCGCTGCCACTGCGCTTGGGCAGGCCGACATTGACCATGTTCGGCGCGTCCTTGAGGCTTCTCGCGTCGTCGGCATTGAACGGGTACAGGCCGATCTCGAAGATGCTGCACATCAGCACGCGCTCGTCGCCAGCCAGGATGTCCTCGCTGCCGTTGCCGTGGTGCACGTCGAAGTCGATCAGCGCCACGCGCGACAGGCCGTGCACGTCGAGCGCGTGGCGCACGGCGACGGCGGCGTTGTTGAAGAAGCAGAAGCCCATCGTCGCGTCGCGTTCGGCGTGGTGGCCGGGCGGGCGCACGGCGCAGAAGGCCACCGGCACCTCGCCACCGAGCACGAGGTCGGTGGCGTGCACGGCTGCCCCGGCGGCGCGCAGTGCCGCGGGCACCGTGTACGGGTTCATGCGCGTGTCAGGGTCGACCTGCAGATAGCCCTCGGCGGGGGCGCTTTGCAGCACCTGACGCACGTAGAGCGCGTTGTGGGCGCGCTCCAGCTGCTCCTCGGTGGCCAGCGGCGCCTCGCAGGGCAGCATGTAGTCGAGCAGGCCCGTGGCCAGCAGTCGGTCCTGGATGGCCGCGAGGCGCTCGGGGCATTCGGGGTGGCCGGGACCCATTTCGTGGCGCGTGCAGTCGGGGTGGGTGATGTAGGCGGCTAGCATCGGATGTCTCCTGGTCGGGCACCGCGTCGTGACTCGCGCGCTGTCCCATGCTGAAGCCATCCTAGGGGCCGCCCGTCGGCCTGGGGTTGACGAAGGGCAAGGCCGTGACGCGCCATGAAGCCTCATGGCGCCCTATGACGCGCCGTGTTGCTTCGCAACCCGCCGCGGCCCGCAACCCGCCGACCGCCTTCACCGCGCCGCTCGACCAGAAGGGTCTCGGCTGGATGGACGCGCCACCCCGCGTATGCTGGGCCGATGGACATCAGCCACTTCGACGACCTGCTCGCTACCGCCCGCGGGCAGCCCGAACCGCAGCGGCTGCTGCTGGTGTTCACCGGCGCCAGCTTGCCGGCCGATGCCACGGCCGAGCAGATCGCGCAATTCGAAGCCGGCGAGGCCGGCGAGCTGGCGCCGCTCATGTGCGTGGACAAGGACCCGACCGCGCTGGTCGACTTCGCGGCGCTGGCGAGCGAGGCCGCGACGCACAGCCCGGATTGGGTGCTGGTGTTCGCCGCAGCGTTGCCGGGCCGGGGCGGACGGGCCCCGGCTGACACACAGGTCGACGCCGCGCTGCAACGCATGGTCGCCGCCGTGAAGTCCGGACAGCTGTCGGGACTGATCCCCTTCGACCGTGTCGGGCAGGCGGTGCGATTGAGCTGACTGGCGAGCGCCTGCCGCAGGCCCGGACCGCACCTGTTCCGCACCCGCGACAGGACGGGCAGTACGATTTCACCCGCAGCGGCGGCAACGCCACCGATCACACCCCCTCAGGACACCCGTGAACCTCGCCACCTGAACTGTGCATGGGGGTCCCGGGCGATTTCAGGATGTCCCAGGTTGGCCTGAATACGCTATGCGTGACAACGACTTAGCGACACGCCTTGTCTCAAGCCGTTCCGGCCGATTTCTTGAGATCCCGATCGGCTGGGGGTATGGTTGGGGGTACGGATCGACCGATACCCCCAGTGCTGACGACCCTTCAGATCAAGTCGGCGAAGCCGGCAGAACGTGCCTACAAGCTGGCCGACACGGGTGGCCTGTTCGTCCTCGTCCAGCCCAACGGCTCGAAGCTCTGGCGCTACAAGTTCAGGCTGGACGGCGTCGAAGGTCTGCAGGCGCTTGGGGCGTTCCCCGAGGTCACGCTCGCCGACGCGCGGCACGCCCACGCAGAGTCGCGCAAGCTGGTCGCGAAGGGCGTTCACCCCGTCCAAGCGCGGCGCGATGAACGCGAGAGCCGCGCCCAGGCAGAACTGCACCGCGTCAAGGGTAGTTTCGGCGCGGTGTGTGCCGACTGGAATGCAGCGACGGGTGCGGACCTTCGGCCAGCGACGGTCCTGCAGCGCAACCGGGAGATCGAGAAGGACCTGACGCCCCGCTTCAAGGCATACCGTTCCACACAACCCCATTGACATGTTTTCCTGGCCGGTGCGAGGCCGGGAATAACCCTTCGCTATAGTCTGGTATACCTTGTGCTTACGCCATAGCCTTTCATCTACCATGGCATGGCAATGATTCACGAGG
>JAEUPE010000148.1 GCA_016790435.1 Rubrivivax sp.
GTGCCGCTGGCCTTGGTGCCGCCGAAGGGCTGGCGCAGGTCGCGCACGTTCTGGCTGTTGACGAAGCACATGCCGGCCTCGACCGCTGCGGCAACGCGGTGCGCGCGACCGATGTTCTCGGTCCACACGTAGCTCGATAAGCCGTAGGGAATGTCGTTGGCGAGCCGGATCGCCTCGGCTTCGTCGGCGAACGGAATCAGGCAGGCCACCGGACCGAAGATCTCTTCCTGCGCGATCTTCATGCGGTTGTCGACGTCGGCGAAGACGGTCGGCCAGACGAAGTTGCCGCGCTCCAGGCCGTGCGGCAGCGCCGCGGCGTAGGCCGGCCGCTCGATGCCGCCGCACAACATCGTCGCGCCCTCCCGGGGCCCGAGGTCGATGTAGCCGCGCACCTTGGCCAGGTGCTGTGGGCTGATCATCGGGCCGACGATGGTCTTCTCTTCCTGCGGGTCGCCGACCGTGATGCGCCTGGCGCGCTCGGCGAACTTGGCCGCGAAGTCGGCGTAGATGCTCTTCTGCACGAGGATGCGGCTGCCCGCGGTGCAACGCTCGCCGTTGTTGCTGAAGATCATGAACACCGCCGCGTCGAGCGCGCGCGCGAGGTCGGCGTCGTCGAAGACGATGAAGGGGCTCTTGCCGCCCAGCTCCATGCTGAACTTCTTCAGGCCCGCGCTCTGCACGATGCGGTTGCCGGTGACGGTGCTGCCGGTGAAGCTGATGGCGCGCACGTCGGGGTGGGCGACGAGCGGCTCGCCCGTCTCCTTGCCGTAGCCGTGCACGATGTTCAGCACGCCGGCCGGCACGCCGGCCTCCAGTGCCAGCTCGCCCAGGCGCGCCGCCGTCAGCGGCGAAAGCTCGCTCATCTTCAACACGGCGGTGTTGCCGAAGGCGAGGCAGGGCGCCACCTTCCACGTGGCGGTCATGAACGGCACGTTCCACGGGCTGATGAGCGCGCACACACCCACCGGGTGGAAGAGCGTGTAGTTCAGGTGCGTGGGCGTCGGGTAGGTGTGGCCGTCGACGCGCACGCACATCTCGGCGAAGTAGTGGAAGTTGTCGGCGGCGCGCGGCACGAGTTGCTTGCCCGTTTGCGCGATGACCTGGCCGGTGTCGTCGGTCTCGGTGCGCGAGAGCTCGGGCACATGGCGCGCGATGAGATCGCCGAGCTGGCGCATGACCTTCGCGCGCTCGGTGGCCGGCCGCGCCGCCCAGGCGGGGAATGCGGCCTTGGCGGCGGCGACGGCCGCGTTCACCTCCTCGGCGCCACCCCGCGCCACCTCGGCCAGCACCTGCTGCGTGGCCGGGTTGACGGTGGTGAAGGTCTGCGGGCTCTCCACCGGCTTGCCGGCGATCAGGTGGCGGATGTGCATGGCGGGTGGGTGGCAGGGAACGTGGGAAGCAAGGGCCTTCGTTCGGCTCGGGCAGGGATCGATTCAGGGTTCGGCAACGACGTGATTGACGAGCCGGCCGATGCCGTCGATCTCGCACACGACCTCGTCGCCGGCGTTCACGTTGACCACGCCCTCGGGCGTGCCGGTGAGGATGACGTCGCCCGGCGCCAGGGTCATGAAGCTGCTCAGGTATTCAATGAGCTCCGCCACGCTGTGCACCATGTTCGAGGTGTGGCCCTGTTGCTTCACCTCGCCGTTGACGAACGTGCGCAGTGCGAGCGCCTGCGGGTCGGGCACCTCGTCGGCGCTCACGAGCCAGGGGCCAATGGCCGTGGCACGGTCGCGGTTCTTCACGCGCAGGTTGGGGCGGTACCAGTTCTCGAGGTAGTCGCGCACGGCGTAGTCGTTGCACACCGTGTAGCCGGCGACATGCGCGAGCGCGTGGCGCGCCTTGACGCGGCGCGCCGGGCGGCCGATGACCACCGCCAGCTCGCACTCGTAGTGCATGAAGGCGGCGCCGGCGGGGCGCGGCGTCTCGCCGCGATGGCCGACGAGCGCGCCGGGCGTCTTGAAGAAGACCAGCGGCTCATCGCGCGAGGTGACCGTGAGCTCGCGCGACAGCTCCTTCACGTGATCGGCGTAGTTGAGGCCGAGCGCGATGATGGCGCCGGCCTCGACCGGCGGCAGCCACACGACGGCCTCTTCGGCGAGCACGCGACCGTCGGCCAGCCGCACGCCTCGCTCGTGCGGCGCGGCGTGGTGCACGGCCCCGCCATGGGCGACGCGGGCGCTCTTCATGCGGCCTCCGTCGCGCCGGCTGCGCCGTCGCCCATTCCGGTGACCACCTCGTCGGCCAGCCTGCAGCGCAGCGTGCCGACGCCACCGATGGCAACCTCCACGCGCTGCCCGGCCCGCGCCAGCGGCGAACCCTGCGCGCGGCCGAGCAACAGCACGTCGCCCGGGTTGAGGGTCATGAAGGCTGTGACATCGGCAATCAGGCGTGCGACACCACGGATGCGCGGGCCAGTGCGATGGGCCTGCGCCTGGGTGCCGTCGATGGACACCTCGACCGACAGTTCATCCGGTCGGGACACGGCGGCGGCCGGCACCACGCGCGGCCCGATGGGGCAGAAGCCGTCGCGCGCCTTCAGGCGCACGGCTGGGCGGTAGTGGCTCGAAAGCGGCAGGCTGAAGTCGGCGGCCACCAGGTAGCCGGCAACGTGGTGCAGCGCTTCGGCCTCACTCACGCGGCACGCCACCGAGCCGATGACGATGCCGAGCGATGCCCCGACCTGCAGCGCGGCCTCGCCAGCCGGCACGCGCACGACGGCGCCGTCGCCGGCCAGCGTCTGCCGCGGCTTCACCTCGAGCACCGGCGCATGTGGGGGTGCCTTGTGCGGCGGTTCGTGCGCGGCCGGTCCCAGCGCCTGCAGCTCGGCCGGGTCGTTCAGGAGCGCGCCGACGACCACACCGCTCAGGTGCCGCGAGCCATCGTCGAAAGGGAGCTGCCAGGCGGACATGGCGAAGGGATGCGACAGGGCGAGAAGGCGAGAAGGCGAAACCGCCGGACGTCGAGTTCACTGTGGTGGGGCAGGGGCAATGTAGCAGGGCGCTCCGGTCCGCCGTCTCGGCCCGCCGCCGGTGCCGCCGGCGCCGTCACGGGCCCGCAACGCCGCATCCGGCGCGGCGACATACACTTTGCGCCCCGTCTCGGCGGACCCCGCTGCCGGCATCGAAAGACCATGGCCCCGACCCCCACCCAAGTCACCGTCCACCAGGCCTCGCGCATGCTCGAGATCGGCTTCGACGACGGCAAGACGTTCAGGATCCCGTTCGAGCTGATGCGCGTGTACTCGCCCTCGGCCGAGGTGCAGGGCCACGGCCCGGGGCAGGAGGTGCTGCAGACCGGCAAGCGCGAGGTCGGCATCGTCGAGCTCGAGCCCGTGGGCCACTACGCGCTGCAGCCGCAGTTCAGCGACGGTCATCAGAGCGGCATCTTCACCTGGGACTACCTCTACCACCTCGGCGCCAACGCCGACGAGCTGTGGAAGAAGTACTTCGAGCGCCTGAAGGCCGCCGGCGTCGAGCGCGACGCGGCGATGGCGGCGAGCGCCGGCGGCGCCTGCAGCCACCACTGAGTCGCACCGGGACGAACATGAGGAAAGACGGCTGACCCATGGCCCAGACCCACTTCGGATTCCAGGATGTCGACGAGGGCGAGAAGGCCCGCCGCGTGCGCGGGGTCTTCGACTCGGTGGCCTCGCGATACGACGTGATGAACGACGTGCTGTCGATGGGCCTGCACCGCGCGTGGAAGGCCTATGCGGTGGCCGTGGCCGACGTGCACGCGGGCCAGAAGGTGCTCGACATCGCCGGCGGCACCGGCGACCTCGCACTCGCCTTCGCCAAGGCCGCCAAGGTGGGCGAGCCGAACGGCGGTGAAGTCTGGCTCACCGACATCAACGAGAAGATGCTGTCCACCGGCCGCGACCGGCTGCTCGACAAGGGGGTGGCCCTGCCCACCGCCGTCTGCGACGCCGAGAAGCTGCCCTTCCCCGACGGCCGCTTCGACCTCGTCAGCGTCGCCTTCGGGCTGCGCAACATGACGCACAAGGAGGCGGCGCTCGCCGAAATGGCGCGCGTGCTGCGCCCGGGCGGACGCCTGCTCGTGCTCGAGTTCTCCAAACCCGCGGGGCCGTTGCAGGCACCGTACGACTTCTACTCGTTCAAGGTGATGCCGCTGCTCGGCCGCCTCATCGCCAACGACGGCGAGAGCTACCGCTACCTGGCCGAAAGCATCCGCATGCACCCCGACCAGGGCACGCTGAAGGCGATGATGAAGGCCGCGGGCTTCGGCCATGTCGACGTGCACAACCTGGCCGCAGGCATCGTGGCGCTGCACGTCGGCGTCAAGTGCTGATGTCGCCAGTCGCCGTGCCGGGCGGCTGATCGAGGCGAATCAGCCGCCATTGCGTTCACTCACTCGGATGGGCGAGCGCGCCGGCGGATCGCGCGAAGCACTTGCCCGTGCTCGCGTGCCAAGGACGTGGCGCGCCGAGGACGCCGGGCGATCGGCTCCGCGAATGTCCTCTTCCGACGGCCCAGCTTCGCTGGTCCCCCGGATGCCCCCTTGATTTCGCTGCGCCGACCACCCGGCGTCCTCGGCGTGGCACCGGGGTCTGTCTGCGACGTTGGTGTGCCGCCGCGGGTGCCGGATCGGGCCGATGGGGCGCCCTGCGCAGCGAAATCAAGGTGGCATTCGGGCGACCTGCGAGCTTGCGAGCCGGGCGGCCGAAAGAGGACATTCGCGGAGCAGGGCGCCCCGTCGGCCCGATCCCGCCACCACCAGAGCCGTCACGGCGGTTTCACCTCAGGGCAGGTCGGCTTCGGCCAGCGTCGGCGCCGCGCCGTCCTTGGGCGCCACGAGCGGCGCGGCCACGCCCGCCGGCAGCGGCCAGGCGATGGCCAGGGCCGGGTCGTCCCAGCGGATCGCGCGTTCGCGGTCCTTGGCGTAGATGTCGGTCGTCTTGTAGAGGAAGTGCGTGTCGTCCTCGAGCGCGATGAAGGCATGCGCGAAGCCCGGCGGCACCCAGAGCTGGCGGCGGTTGGCGGCCGTGAGCTCGATGCCGAACCAGCGCCCGAAGTGCGGCGAGCCACGGCGGATGTCGAGCGCCACGTCGTAGGCCGCGCCCTGCACCACGCGCACGAGCTTGCCCTGCGCGCGTGGCGGCAACTGGTAGTGCAGCCCGCGCAGCACGCCGGCACGGCTGCACGAGTGGTTGTCCTGCACGAAGGGCGGCGGCACCGGCTCGCCGAGTTCCTTCAGCGCCGCCTCCCAGCGTGGCTGGCTGAAGCTCTCCATGAACCAGCCACGCTCGTCGGCGAAGACGTCGGGCTCGACCGTGAGCACGCCAGGCAAGGGGGTCGGGACGAGCTTCATCGGACACGTGCTCTCAGCGGTGGACTCAGTACGCCAAGTCGCGCAGCAGCTTCTGCAGGTACTGCCCGTAGCTGTTCTTGGCCATCGGCGCGGCCAGCGTCTCCAGCTGCGCCGCGTCGATCCAGCCGGAGCGCCAGGCGATCTCCTCCGGGCAGGCCACCTTCAGGCCTTGCCGCTTCTCGAGCGTGGCGATGAACTGGCCGGCCTCGAGCAGGCTGTCGTGCGTGCCGGTGTCGAGCCAGGCGTAGCCGCGGCCCATGATCTCGACGTCGAGCTGACCCTGGCGCAGGTACTGCGCGTTGACCTCGGTGATCTCGAGCTCGCCGCGCGCGCTCGGCTTGATGGCGGCGGCGATGTCGCAGACTTGCGAGTCGTAGAAGTAGAGGCCGGTGACGGCGTAGCTGCTCTTCGGCGCCTTTGGCTTTTCCTCGATGCTGACGGCGCGGCGCTGCGCGTCGAACTCGACGACGCCGTAGCGCTCCGGGTCGTGCACGTGGTAGGCGAAGACGCTGGCGCCATCGCGGCGCGCATTGGCGCGGGCCAGCAGCGCATGGAAGTCGTGGCCGTAGAAGATGTTGTCGCCGAGCACGAGCGCGCTCGGCGCGCCGCCAACGAACTGGCGCCCGAGAATGAAGGCCTGCGCCAGGCCGTCGGGGCTGGGCTGCACGCAGTAGCCGACGTTCATGCCCCAGGCACTGCCATCGCCGAGCAAAGCCTGGAAGCGCGGCGTGTCCTGCGGCGTGCTGATGACGAGCACGTCGCGCATGCCGGCCAGCATCAGCGCCGACAGCGGGTAGTAGATCATCGGCTTGTCGTACACCGGCAGCAGCTGCTTGCTCATCGCCAGCGTGGCCGGGTGCAGGCGCGTGCCGGCGCCACCCGCCAGGATGATTCCCTTGCGCGGCACGGACGGGTCTCGAGCGGGTTTGTCTGGCATCGCGGCTCCCATTGCAGCTCTCGGCGGCGCTTTCTCGGCCTCGCCAGGTTGACGCCCTAGCGCGCGTGGATCTCGGTGAGCATGCGCTCGACGCCCACCGTCCACATCGGCAGCGTCAACCCGAAAGTGTCGCGCAGCTTGCGCGTGGACAGGCGCGAATTCAACGGCCGCACGGCCGGCGTCGGAAACTCGCTGCTCGGCACGGCCTGCAGGCCCTCGGGCGGCAGCTTGAGCGCCACGCCGGCGCCACGCGCCCACTCGATGACGTGGCGCGCGTAGTCGAACCAGCTCGCTTCGCCGGCCGCCACGCAATGGTAGGTGCCGGCAAGCTCAGGTGCGGCGCGCAGGCGCATGAGCGCATGTGCCGTCACGTCGGCCAGCAGGTCGGCGCCGGTGGGCGCCCCGAACTGGTCGTCCACCACCTTGAGCACCTCGCGTTCGGCGGCCAGCCGCAGCATCGTGCGCGCGAAGTTGCCGCCGCGCGCCGCGTAGACCCAGCTCGTGCGCAGGATGAGGTGCTGGCAGCCGCTCATGCGGATCAGCCGCTCGCCCTCGAGCTTGCTGCGGCCGTAGACGTTGAGCGGGCCGGGCGTCTCGTCTTCCTCGCGCGCCTCGACGCCGCTGCCGTCGAAGACGTAGTCGGTGCTGTAGTGCACGAGCAGCGCGCCGCAGGCCTCGGCCTCGTCGGCGAGCACCGCGGGTGCGGTGGCGTTGATGAGATGCGCGAGTTCGGGCTCGGATTCGGCCTTGTCCACCGCGGTGTGCGCCGCGGCATTGACGATGACCGCCGGCTGCACGCGCCACACGAGCGCACGCAGCGCCTCGGGTTGCGTGAAGTCGGCCCGCTCGTCGCCCGGTGAGTCGAAGTCGCAGGCGACCACCTCGCCGAGCGTCGCGAGCGAGCGCTGCAACTCCCAGCCGACCTGACCGTTCTTGCCCAGCAGCAGGATGCGCATGCTCATCGAAAGAACGTGTGCCGTGCGGTGCGCGGCTCAGTGCGCTGGGCGGGCCGTGTAGTTGGCCGTGACCCACTCGCGGTACGCGCCGCTTTGAACCTGGGCCACCCAATCGGCATGTTCGAGGTACCAGCGCACCGTCTTGCGGATGCCGGTGTCGAAGGTCTCGGACGGGCGCCAGCCGAGCTCGCGTTCGATCTTGCGTGCGTCGACGGCATAGCGCCGGTCGTGTCCCGGTCGGTCCTTCACGTACGTGATCAGGCGCGCATACGAGCCGGCCGGGTCGGGGCGCATCTCGTCGAGCAGCGCGCAGAGCGTCTTCACGATCTCGATGTTCGGCTTCTCGTTCCAGCCGCCGACGTTGTAGGTCTCGCCGGGCCGGCCCTTGGCCAGCACGGTGCGGATCGCGGCACAGTGGTCGCCGACGTAGAGCCAGTCGCGCACCTGCTGGCCGTCGCCATACACAGGCAGCGGCTTGCCGGCCAACGCGTTGACGATCACGAGCGGGATCAGCTTCTCGGGGAAGTGGAACGGCCCGTAGTTGTTGCTGCAGTTGGTGGTGAGCGCCGGCAGGCCGTAGGTGTGGAACCAGGCGCGCACGAGGTGGTCGCTCGCCGCCTTGCTCGCCGAGTAGGGGCTGTTCGGCTCGAACGGGTGGTCCTCGGTGAAGGCCGGCGCGCCGGGTGCGAGGCTGCCGTAGACCTCGTCGGTGCTCACGTGCAGGAAGCGGAAGCCCTCGCGCTCGGCGAGGTCGAGCGACTGCAGGTGCACCCGTGCCGCCTCGAGCAGCGTGAACGTGCCCTCGACGTTGGTCTTGATGAAGGCGGCCGGGCCGAGGATGCTGCGGTCGACATGGCTCTCGGCCGCGAAGTTGACGATGGCGCGCGGCCGGTGCTCGGCCAGCAGGCGATCGATGAGAGGCCGGTCGCCGATGTCGCCGCGCACGAAGACGTGGCGGCGCTCGCCGGCCAGCACATCGAGGTTGTGCAGGTTGCCGGCGTAGGTGAGCGCATCGAGGTTGATCACCGGCTCTCCACCGGCCGCCAGCCAGTCGAGCACGAAGTTGCTGCCGATGAAACCGGCGCCGCCGGTGACGAGGAGGGTCATGTCGCAGTCTCAAGCCGAGCGACCGTCGCGGATCCGGCTTTGCCAGGCCGCGGGTGGTGCCCCATGGCCACCAAGGGGCCACTTCGGGTCCGGGGAAGCGCCGAGAGCGCTTCGGGGCGGACTTTAGCTCCTGCCGTAGGTGTCCTCGAACCGAACAATATCGTCTTCACCCAGGTAACTGCCCGATTGAACCTCGATGATCTCGAGCGGCACCTTGCCCGGGTTGCGCAGCCGGTGCACCTGGCCGAGCGGGATGTAGGTACTCTGGTTCTCGGTGAGCATGATCACCTTGTCGCCATTCGTCACCTCGGCGGTGCCGGAGACGACGATCCAGTGCTCGGCGCGGTGGTGGTGCATCTGCAGGCTGAGCGACGCACCCGGCTTGACCATGATCCGCTTGACCTGGTGGCGCGGCCCGTTGTCGATGCTGTCGTACCAGCCCCAGGGGCGGTGCACCTTGCGGTGCAGGGTCTGCTCGCCGCGCTGCTCCTTGGACAACCGGGCAACGATGGTCTTCACGTCCTGGCTCTTCTCGCGGCTGGCCACGAGCACCGCGTCGGGTGTCTCGACGACGACCACATCGTCCAGGCCGACGACGCTGACCAACCGGCTGGTGGCGTGCACAAGCGTGTTGCGGCTGTCGGCCACGAGCGCGTCGCCGACGGAGGCGTTGCCGGCGCCGTCCTTGGGCAGCGCCTGCCACACCGCGTCCCAGGCGCCGAGGTCGTTCCAGCCGGCATCGAGTTCCTGCATGCGGATATCGATGACGCCGGGGCACTTCTCCATCACCGCATAGTCCACCGACTCCGAGGGCACGGCGGCGAACTCGGCCTTGCCAGGGCGCACGAAGCTGGCGTCCGTGGCGCGCGCGGCGAAGGCGGCGCGGCAGGCAGCGGCGATGTCGGGGCGGAATCGCTCCAGCGCCGCCATCCAGGCCGACGCGCGCAGCACGAACATGCCGGCGTTCCAGGAATAACCCCCGGCCTCGATGTAGCGCTGCGCGGTCTCGGCGTCGGGCTTCTCGACGAAGCGCACGACCCGCTGCTCGGGCGCCGAACCTTCGGTGCGGATGTACCCGTAGCCAGTCTCGGGACGCGTGGGCTTGACGCCGAGAATGGCGATGGCGCCGCCGGCCGCCTGCATCACGGCGCGGCGCATGGCGGCGGTGAAGGCGCCCTCATCGGGAATGATGTGATCGGCCGGTGTGACCACCAGCACCGGGTCCTTGCCACCCTCCAGCGCCTGAAGTGCAGCCAGGGTAAGCGCGGGCGCGGTGTTGCGGCCCATCGGCTCCAGCAGCACGGCGGCGGGCTCGCACTTCAGCTCGCGCATCTGGTCGAGCACGAGGAAGCGGTGATCCTCGTTGCCGACGACGAGCGGCGGCTCGACGGCGATCTTCGTGTCGGCCAGCCCCTGCAGCCGCGAAACCGCCTGCTGGAAGAGGCTGGTGCTGCCGGAGAGCACGAGGAACTGCTTGGGAAAGCCGGCGCGCGACAGCGGCCACAGCCGGGTGCCCGAGCCGCCGGCCATCACGACCGGCACGACAGGAATGGCCGGCACGGCACCGGTGGAAGAAGAAGCACTCATGTCGTTTCGAATCCCCTGGGGTTCTGTTGTTGCCAGCGCCAGCTGTCGGCGCACATGCGGGGCAGGTCGAGCCGGGCCTGCCAGCCCAGCAACTCGCGCGCCAGGCTCGGGTCGGCCCAGCAGGCGGCCACGTCGCCTGGGCGGCGCGGCTCGATGCGGAAGGGCACCGGGCGGCCGCTCGCCGCCTCGTAGGCACGCACGACCTCGAGCACGCTCTGCCCGCGGCCGGTGCCCAAGTTCACGGTGAACGAACCCGGCTCGGCCAGCAGGCGGTCGAGCGCCGCCACGTGACCCTCGGCGAGGTCGACGACATGGATGTAGTCGCGCACGCCGGTGCCGTCGATGGTCGGATAGTCGTTGCCGAACACGCTCAGCTGCGGCCGCCGACCCACCGCCACCTGCGCCACGGAGGGCATCAGGTTGTTGGGTGTGCCGCGCGGGTCTTCGCCAATGCGGCCGCTCTCGTGCGCACCGACCGGATTGAAGTAGCGCAGCACGGCGTTCTGCCAGGCCGCATCGGAACGCGCCAGGTCGGCCAGGATCTGCTCGCCCATCAGCTTGGTCTGGCCGTAGGGGTTGGTGGCCGAGAGCGGCGAGGCCTCGACGATGGGCAGCTTCTCGGGGTCGCCGTACACGGTGGCGCTGGAACTGAAGACGAAGCGCTTCACGCCGTGCCGCTGCATCGTGCGGCACACGTTGACGAGGCCACCAAGGTTGTTGGCGTAGTAGTCGAGCGGCTTGGCCGTCGACTCGCCCACCGCCTTGAAGGCGGCGAAGTGCACCGTGGCGTCGATGCGCTCGCGCGCGAAGAGGGCTCCCAGCGCCGCCGCGTCGCACACATCCAGGCGTTCGAACCGGGGCTGCTGCCCCGCCAGCCCGGCCAGGCGGTTCAGCACCTCGGGCGAGCTGTTGGAGAAGTCGTCGACACCAATGACGCGATGCCCCGCGGCGAGCAACGCGAGCCAGGTGTGAGAGGCGATGTACCCGGTGGCACCGGTGAGCAGGACGGTGGCGGTCATGGTCGACTTCGAGGCAGCGCGCATGCTATGCGAGGGTCATGGCGCGCACCGCCTGAACCCTGCACGGCCTCCGAGCAGGCACCATCCCAGCGTGCATTTGTTCCCGCGACCGGCGAGCCGGGGCGCCCGCCCGAGGGGGCTGCCTACAATCCCGGCGCCATGCTCGATGCCCTGTCGAATCTGCTCGCTGCCCCGGTGCTGGAGCGCCTGACCCTGGTGCTGAACCACGTGCTGGGCGCCGAACCCACGGCGATGGAACGCCTGCGACCGCACGCCGGGCGCAGCCTGACGCTGCAGCTCACGGGCTGGCCGGGCCTGCTGCCGGCCCCGCCGGTGCTGGCCTGGCGCGTGACGCCTGCTGGCCTGATGGAGTGGGGCGGCATGCCGGGGTCGAGCGGCGCCGCAGGCACGATGCCGCCACCGGCCGACCTGCGCGTCACGGTCGACGCCAGCAATCCCGCCGCCCTGCTCGCGCGGGCGCTGGCGGGCGATCGACCGACCGTGCAGGTCGAGGGCGATGCCGCATTCGCAGCGGACATCGGCTGGCTGCTGCAGAACCTGCGCTGGGACGTTGCCGCAGACCTCGAGCGCCTCTTCGGGCCGGTGGTGGCCCACCAGTTGCACCAGATGGGTCGGGCGTTGGCGCGGGGCCTGCGCAGCGCCCTCGATGCCTTCGCCGCCGCGTCATCGTCGCCCTGGGCCGACAAGCTCGCGCAGATCTCCTCGCGGCTCGGCCCGGGCCGGCGATGAAGCGCCCATGAAGCGCTTCACGCGCCTCGTCTTCATCATCGTCACCGTCCTGCGCTTCGGCCTGGACGAGGTTGCGCTGTCTGCCTTCCCGCAGCGCTGGGTGCGGGCGCTCGTGCGCATCGTCACCCTCGGCCGCCGCCTCGACGCGCCGCCCGGCGTGCGGCTGCGCGAGGGCCTCGTGCGCCTGGGGCCCATCTTCGTCAAGTTCGGCCAGGTGCTCTCGACACGTCGTGACCTCACGCCGCCCGACGTGGCCGACGAACTGGCCAAGCTGCAGGACCGCGTGCCCCCGTTCCCGGCCGCCGAGGCGCGCGCCATCATCGAGAAGGCCTTCGGGAAGAAGCTCGAGGAGCTGTTCGAGAGCTTCGAGGCCGAGGCCGTGGCGAGCGCGTCGATCGCCCAGGTGCACTTCGCCACGCTGCGCGGCGGCCGCCCGGTGGCGGTGAAGGTGCTGCGCCCGGGCATGCTGGAGGTGATCGAGCAGGACCTCGCCCTGCTGCACCAGCTGGCCACCTGGGTGGAGCGGCTCTCGGCCGACGGCCGGCGGCTGAAGCCACGCGAGGTGGTGGCCGAATTCGACACCTACCTGCACGACGAGCTCGACCTCGTGCGCGAAGCCGCCAACGCCACGCACCTGCGGCGCAACATGGAGGGCCTGGGCCTCGTGCTCGTGCCCGAGATGGTGTGGGACCTGTGCCGCGCCAACGTCATCGTCATGGAGCGCATGACCGGCGTGCCGATCGGCCAGGTCGAGCGGCTGCGCGAGGCCGGTGTCGACTTCAAGAAGCTGGCGCGCGACGGCGTCACCCTCTTCTTCACCCAGGTGTTCCGCGACGGCTTCTTCCATGCCGACATGCACCCGGGCAACATCTTCGTCAGCACGGCGCCGGCCACCTTCGGACGCTACATCGCGCTCGACTTCGGCATCGTCGGCACGCTCACCGACCGCGACAAGGACTACCTCGCGCACAACTTCATCGCCTTCTTCCGCCGAGACTACAAGCGCGTGGCCGAGCTGCACATCGAGAGCGGCTGGGTGCCCGCCGGCACGCGCGTCGACGAGCTCGAGGGCGCCATTCGAGCGGTCTGCGAGCCGCAGTTCGCGCGACCGCTGAAGGACATCTCGCTCGGCCAGGTCCTGATGCGCCTGTTCCAGACCTCGCGCCGCTTCAACGTCGAGATCCAGCCGCAGCTCGTGCTGCTGCAGAAGACGCTGCTCAACATCGAGGGCCTGGGCCGGCAACTCGATCCCGAGCTCGACCTGTGGACGACGGCCAAGCCTTTCCTCGAACGCTGGATGAACGAGCAGATCGGCTGGCGCGGCCTGCTCGAGCGCCTGCGCGACGAGGCGCCGCGCTACGCGCAGATGCTGCCCGAATTGCCGCGGCTGTTGCACGACGCGCTGGCGCGGCGGGGCGACGAAGGCGGGCAGGAGTTGCTGCGGCGCCTGCTCATCGAGCAGCGGCGCACCAACCGGATGCTCCAGGGTCTTTTGTGGGCCGGGCTGGGTTTCGTCGGCGGGTTGGCACTGACATTGCTGGCTCTGCAACTGGCACCGCGGTTCGGCTGAGGGCCGGGCGGATCAGCCGCAGTCCCGCCTGAACACGGCCACGTCGCGAGCGCGGCCGCTGCGGCCCGCCCTAAACTTCAGGCCGCCTCGACGCCCGCCCTGTCGGTCGCCGCTTCAGGCCCGAACCCCCGCCTTGCCCACGGAGAGTCGCCGTGCTCATCACCTTCGTCGTCGCCTACCTGATCGTCACGATCACCATCGGCCTGCTGGCCGCCCGCCGCGTGCACAACGCCCGCGACTACATGGTCGCCGGGCGCTCGCTGCCGCTGTACATGAACGTGGCCACCGTCTTCGCCACCTGGTTCGGGGCCGAGACGGTGCTGTCGGTCTCGGCCACCTTCGCCAAGGACGGGCTCGGCGGCATCCCGGGCGACCCCTTCGGCGCCAGCGTGTGCCTGGTGCTGGCGGCGCTGCTCTTCGCGCGGCTCTTCTACCGCATGAACCTGCTGACCATCGGCGACTTCTACAAGCAGCGCTACGGCAAGGGCGTGGAGGTGCTGACCAGCGTGGCCATCGTGCTCAGCTACCTCGGCTGGACCTCGGCACAGATGACGGCGCTCGGCCTCGTCATCCACGTGCTCTCGGGCGGCGCGCTCGACCTCACGACGAGCATCCTGGTCGGCGCCGCGGTGGTGCTGGTCTACACGATCTTCGGGGGCATGTGGTCGGTCGCCTTCACCGACCTCTTCCAGACCGTCGTCATCCTGATCGGCCTCACCCTCGTGGCGCTGCTCGTGGGCGACCTCGCCGGCGGCGCCGGCAAGGTCATCTCGCAGGCAGCGGCCGACGGCAAGTTCGCGTTCTTCCCAGAGGATGCGAAGGGCTGGTGGGTGATGGCGGGCGCCTTCTTCGCCTTCGCCTTCGGCTCCATTCCGCAGCAGGACGTGTTCCAGCGCATGACCAGCGCCAAGGACGAGAAGACCGCCGTGCGCGGCACCGTCATCGGCGCCGGCATCTACTTCTGCTTCGCCTTCGTGCCCATCTTCATCGCCTACTCCGCGGTGGTGGCCGATCCGGCCGTCGCCAAGCTCTTCGGCGCCGAGGACGCGCGCGAGATCCAGCGCATCCTGCCCGACCTCGTGCTCTCCAAGATGCCCCTGTGGGCGCAGGTGATGTTCTTCGGCGCGCTGCTGTCGGCCATCCTCTCCACGGCCAGCGGCGCGCTGCTGGCGCCGACGTCGCTCTTCACCGAGAACGTGCTGCGCCCGTTCTCGCCGCGCATGGGCGACAAGCAGTTCCTGATGACGCTGCGCATCATCCTCGTCACCTTCACGGCCGGCGCGCTGCTGTTCGCGCTCAACAGCAAGAGCACGATGTACGAGATGGTGCAGAACGCCTACAACGTGACACTGGCCGGCGCCTTCATCCCGCTGCTCGCCGGCGCGTACTGGAAACGCGCCACGACGCAGGGGGCGCTGTTCTCGATCATCCTCGGCATCGGCTGCTGGATCGGCGCCTCGCAGGTGGCCGCCGACGCCATGGTGCCGGCCAACCTCATCGGCTTCTTCGCCTCCATCATCGGCATGCTGCTGGGGTCGCTCGCGCCGCAACTCATCGGCAACCAGGGGCATTCGATCGAATCGTCGCTGCGGCATGCGCATACCGCGCAGTCCGGCCACCACGGCGGACACGGCGGCCACGGTTCCCATGGCGCCCATGGCGCCCATGGCGGGCACGCCGGAGCGGCCGGCCATGCCGGTTCGCCCAGGCACTGAACCGCTGCCGCGGCGTTCATCACACCCTCGGACCCCGGCACCCTGCCGGGGCCAAACCTATAATCGCCGGTTTTTCGCCAGGGACCACGGGACCACGACCATGCCGATCTACGCCTATCGCTGCACGACCTGCGGGCACGCGAAAGACGTACTGCAGAAGGTCTCCGACCCGCTGCTCACCGATTGCCCTGCCTGCGGCGCAGCCACCTTCGTCAAGCAAGTCACCGCCGCCGGCTTCCAGCTCAAGGGATCCGGCTGGTACGTCACCGATTTTCGCGGCGGCAACAGCGGCACCGGCAAGCCGGATGGTGAGGCGGCTCCGAAGGAAGCCGGCAGCGACAAGGGCGGCGCCGAGAAGCCGGCCGAGAAGGCCGCTGACAAGGCTGTCGAAAAGGCCCCCGCAGCCGCACCGGCGCCCGCTGCCTCGGCACCGGCCGCGCCGGCCGCGCCCACGCCTCCGGCCGCCTCGCCGCCCACCTCGGGAAGCTGAGCCCAGGCCGGTCGACATGAAGACCCCACGCTCACCGCGTTCTCGGCCCTGCGCGCAGGCGGCGCGGCGCGAGTGCGCGTGCGCATGCGGGGCCGCGCGATGAAGAAGTACATCGTCGCCGGCCTTCTCGTCTGGTTGCCGCTGGCCATCACGATCTGGGTGCTTTCCTGGGTGCTGGGCGGCATCGACAGCCTGTTCTCGGCGGTCCTGTCGATCACGCAGGCCGTGCTGCCGCAGTCGGCCCATGCCTTCCTCGAGTCGCTGCGCCACGTGCCGGGCCTCTCGGTGCTGGTGCTGGCCGCGGCGTTGCTGGCCACCGGCATCTTCACGGCCAACTTCGTCGGCCAGTGGTGGCTTTCGATGTGGGACCGGGTCATCGGCAAGATCCCCATCGTCAAGAGCATCTACAACTCGGTCAAGCAGGTTTCGGACACCCTCTTCTCGAGCACCGGCAACGCGTTTCGCGAAGCCGTGCTGGTGCAGTACCCGCGCCCGGGCGCGTGGACCATCGCCTTCGTCACCGGCCGCCCGGCCGGCGAGGTGGCGGCGCACCTGGGGGCCAGCCCGACCACGGTGATGGGCATGGACCCGCGCATGGATTGGGTGAGCGTGTACGTGCCGACGACACCAAACCCGACCTCGGGCTTCTTCCTGATGATGCAGCGCGCCGATGTCGTGCCGCTCCAGATGAGCGTGGACGAGGCGCTGAAGTACGTCATCTCGATGGGCGTGGTCGGCCCGCCGGCCAAGGGTGACGGCAATGGCAACGGCGCGCCACCCACGGCGGTGCCGGCCGTCGCGAGCCCCCGAAACTGACGGGGCGGGCCCGGCTCGGCAGCCGGCCCGCCCGTGCCCCCTGGTCTCCCACGCGCGGCCTGCAAGGCAGCCCGCCAAAGCGCCAAAACCCGTACCGTCTTCGTTCCCGCCTGGTGCGGCGGACGCCACCGATTCCGACAGTGAGCCAACGATGAGAACCACCTACTGCGGCCTGGTCAGCGAGAAGCTGCTCGGCCAGGAAGTCACCCTGATGGGCTGGGCCCACCGCCGCCGCGACCATGGAGGCGTCATCTTCATCGACCTGCGCGACCGCGAGGGCCTCGTGCAGATCGTCTGCGACCCCGACCGGCCCGACATGTTCAAGACCGCCGAGGACGTTCGCAACGAGTTCTGCTTGAAGGTCGTGGGCAAGGTGCGCGCCCGCCCCGAGGGCACGCACAACGCCAACCTCGTCTCCGGCAAGGTGGAGGTGTTGTGCCACGAGCTCGAGGTGCTCAACCCCAGCGTCACGCCGCCGTTCCAGCTCGACGACGAGAACCTGAGCGAGACGGTGCGACTGACGCACCGCGTGCTCGACCTGCGCCGGCCGCAGATGCAGAAGAACCTCATGCTGCGGTACCGCGTCGCCATCGAGGTGCGCAAGTTCCTCGACGAGCAGGGCTTCATCGACATCGAGACGCCGATGCTCACCAAGAGCACGCCGGAAGGCGCGCGCGACTACCTCGTGCCCAGCCGCGTGCACGACGGGCACTTCTTCGCGCTGCCGCAGAGCCCGCAGCTGTTCAAGCAGCTGCTGATGGTGGCCGGCTTCGACCGCTACTACCAGATCACCAAGTGCTTCCGCGACGAGGAC
>JAEUPE010000157.1 GCA_016790435.1 Rubrivivax sp.
TCTTCCGTGGAGACTGAACATGGGTTCCTTCAGCATTTGGCACTGGCTGATCGTGCTGCTGGTCATCGTGCTGATCTTCGGCACCAAGAAGCTGCGCAACATCGGTGAAGACCTCGGCAGTGCCGTCAAGGGCTTCAAGACGGGCATGAAGGCCGGCGCCGAAGGCGACGGCACGACCCCCGCGCCCGGCACCGGCGATGCGCCGGCCCAGGTGACCACGGCTGCCAAGAAGGCCGACGCCAACACCGTCGACGTCGAAGCCAAGACCAAGACCTGAGCCAAGATCTGCCCCAAGACCAGAGCGCCCCGCCGGCTGATCTCCACCGCCGGCCGACCCCTCCGCCCGCGCTGCTTCCACGCAGTGCCTAGCCCGGCTCCATGATCGATTTCGGCTTCGACAAGCTTGCGCTGATCGGCGCGGTGGCGCTCATCGTCATCGGCCCCGAGAAGCTGCCGCGTGTCGCGCGCACGATGGGCCACCTGCTCGGCAAGGCGCAGCGCTACGTGGCCGACGTGAAGGCCGAGGTCAATCGCAGCATCGAGCTCGACGAGCTCAAGAAGATGAAGACCGAGTTCGAGGATGCGGCGCGCGACATGCAGTCCAGCGTGCAGAAGGAGGTCGACTCGGCGCGCTCGGCCTTCGACACCGACTGGTCGTCGGCCACCAGCCTGGGCGACGGCAGTGGCGCAAGCGGCACCTCGGGCGAATCGCTGCCTCCGCCGCCGCCCCAGTACCGCCCGCCGAAGAAGAACTGGCGCCTGAAGCGGGGCGCCACGCCGCAGTGGTACAAGCACCGGCACGGCGTGCGCACCAAGGCGCAGTCGGGCGCGGCGCGCGTGGCGCGCCACCGCCCGCGGCCGCTCGGCACGCCGTGATGCGGCGGCCCGCCGTCCTGCCCGTGCCGCTGCCCGCGCCCCCGCTCGTGACCCCGCCCGCCCCCTCGCGATGAACGCACCCGATCCTTCGACCAAGCCCGACGAGCTCGAGGGCACCGAGGCGCCGTTCGTCTCGCACCTGGTCGAACTGCGCGATCGCATGATCCGCGCCTTCATCGCCATCGGCATCGCCTTCGGCGCGCTGTGCCTGTGGCCGGGGCCGGCGGGGCTCTACGACTTCCTCGCCGCGCCGCTGGTCATGCACCTGCCCAAGGGCGCGACGCTGATCGCCACCAACGTGATCTCGCCCATCCTGGTGCCGCTGAAGATCACGCTGATGGCCGCCTTCATGGTCGCGCTGCCCATCGTGCTCTACCAGGTCTGGGCCTTCGTCGCGCCGGGCCTCTATTCGCACGAGAAGAAGCTGGTGCTGCCGCTGGTGGTGAGCAGTACCGTGCTCTTCGTCGCCGGCGTGGCCTTCTGCTACTACCTCGTGATCCCGGGGATGAGCAAGTTCATCCAGGCCTTCGCGCCGAGCGCCATCACCGCGGCGCCCGACATCGAGCAGTACTTCGGCTTCGTGCTCACACTGTTCCTCGTCTTCGGCATCGCCTTCGAGGTGCCGGTGGCGGTGATCGTGCTGGCGCGCATCGGCGTCGTCACCATCGAGCAGTTGCGCAAGTTCCGCGGCTACTTCGTCGTTGCCGCCTTCGTCGTCTCTGCCGTCGTCACGCCGCCCGACGTCATCTCGCAGCTCGCGCTGGCGGTGCCGATGTGCATCCTCTACGAGCTCGGCATCATCGCGGCGCAGATCTTCATCAAGAAGACCAAGGCACCCGAGGAGGCTCCCGCCGCCGCGGCCGACTCGACGGCAGCCCCGCCCGCCGCCGCACCTGCCGGAGCAACCGCCGCCCCCGCCACCGGCAGCGCCGAGGACAAGGGCGCGGCCTGAGGTCCGCCGGCCCGCCATGACGCCAGAGCCGACCGGCGCCGGGCACCTCAAGAGCCGGGGCGGCCTCTCCCGCATCTGGCGGGCGATGGGCTACTCCCGCGCCGGCTTCGCAGCCGCCTTCCGCCACGAGGCGGCGTTCCGCCAGGAACTCGCGCTCGGCCTGCCGATGGTCCTCGTGGCCTGGTGGCTGGCGCCGACGCTGCTGCAGGCGATGGCGCTGGTCGCGGTGGTGGTGCTGGTGTGGATCGTCGAGCTGCTCAATTCCGCCATCGAGGCGCTCGCCGATTCGGTGAGCGGCGACATGCACCCGCTGCTCGGCCGCGCCAAGGACCTGGGCAGCGCCGCGGTGATGCTGAGCCTCGCTCTGGCCGGCCTCACCTGGGCCGTGGTGCTCGGCGCGCGCTGGCTGCCCTGGCTGCACGGCTGAGGCGAGCCGGTACCGCACACGAAGCCCCTGGAGCACCGCCGTGGATGACGTCACCGGCATGGTGGCCCGCCAGTACGACGCCTATGCGTACCCGGAGCCGTTCACCGACCTGGCGGCCCAGGTCGCCGGTGGCTACTTCGAGTAC
Organism: Rubrivivax sp.; assembly: GCA_016790435.1. Taxonomy (GTDB): domain Bacteria; phylum Pseudomonadota; class Gammaproteobacteria; order Burkholderiales; family Burkholderiaceae_C; genus Rubrivivax. The sequence continues at coordinate 2,401 of JAEUPE010000157.1, forward strand.
GGCAACCCGCGCGACTACGCCGCGCTGCTGTGGCCGGAGGGGCGCCCGCAGCGGCCACTCCGCATCCTCGCCGCCGGCTGCGGCACCGTTCAGGCGGCCTACCTCGCCTACACGAACCGCGACGCCGAGGTCACGGGCGTCGACCTCAGCGAGGCCAGCCTCGCGCACGAGCGATACCTGCAGGAACGGCACTCCCTGACCAACCTGCGCCTCTTCCGCGGCGACCTGCGCCGCGTGGGCGAGATCGGCCGTGCCTTCGACTGCATCGTCTGCTCGGGCGTGCTGCACCACCTCGCCGACCCCGACGAGGGCCTGCGTGCGCTCGCCGGCGTGCTGGCCTCCGACGGCGCGATGACGCTGATGCTCTACGGTGCGACGGCGCGCACCGGCGTCTACATGCTGCAGGATGCGCTGCGCCGCCTGGGCGTGCCGCAGACCACCGAGGGCATCGCCTTCGCGCGCCGCCTCGTCGAGCAGCTGCCCGAGCAACACTTCGCGCGCTGGTACCTGAGCGGCGCGGCCGAGCTGCGCCACGACGCAGCCTTGGTCGACACCTTCCTGCACCCGCAGGACCGCGCCTACACCGTGCCGCAGGTGCTCGAACTCCTGGAGCGCAACGGCCTCGCCTTCCAGGGCTGGGTCGACAACTCCCACTACCACGCCGATGCGGCGCTGGCGCGCTTTTCGCCAGAGGTGCGAGGCGCCGTGGCCGCCTTGCCGGCGCGCGAGCAGTGGGCGGTGGTGGAGATGCTGACGCAGTCCCTGGGCATGCACATGCTGGCCGCGCGCCACGCCGGCCCAGCGCTCCTGGGCGCGGAGCCCGACTTCACCGCACCGGGCTGGCAGCAGTGGGTGCCGCACCGGGTGCCAGGGTTGCAACGCGTGAGCGCGCGCCAGGTGGGCGCCGGGGCCTACGGTGCATCTGCGCAGCCCGGGGTGGTGTTCTCACGCAACGGACAGACGATCGAACTCGGCCCGGGCCAGGCGGCGCTGCTCGACGGCACCGACGGCTCACGCCGCGTCAGCGACCTGCTCGCCTTGCCCGCGTTGGCTCATGTGCCGCCCGTCTCACGAGAGGCGGTGGTGCGGGAGTTCCTGATGCAGATGTGGCGCCTGGGCCACTTGCTGTTCTCGCGCGTCGGCGCCTGAGTCCGTCACGGGGCCAGGCCGAAGGCTGCCCTTACCGCTCCCGAAACGCCTCCTGCGTCCTCAACATCGGCCGGAGCAGGAACTCCAGCACCGTGCGCTCCCCCGTGCGGATCTCGGCCGTGCCGGTCATCCCGGGGAGCACCTCGAGCGCCCGCGCCTTCTTGCCCTCGCCGACCCTGAAGCTCTCGCGGTCGGCATCGACCAGCGCGCGGTACCAGGTGCCGTCGGCGTTGGCGGCGCGCTCGGGGTCGCCCAGCGCGTCGGGGCTGATCGAGACGACCTTGCCTCGCAAAGAGCCATAGATCGTCGGGTCGTAGGCCGACAGCTTGATGGCCACCGGCTGCCCCACCTTGACGAAGCCGATGTCGGCCGGCTTGACGCGCGCCTCCACCAGCACGCGCGTGCCGATGGGCACGAGTTCCATGATCGGCGCACCGGCGGCGACGACGCCGCCCAGCGTGTTGTTCTTGATCTGCTTGACGATGCCGTTGACGGGTGAGACGAGCACGGTGCGCTTGAGCGCATCGTCGCGCACGACCATCTGCTCCTCGAGCAGAGAGAGTTCGGTGCGCACGCGCACGAGTTCGGCGCTCGCATCCTGGCGGAAACGGTTGATGCGCTCGGCCGAGCCCAGGCGCAGGTCGTTCACCTGCCGCCGCAGGCGCATCACCTCCACCTCGCTCATCAGGCCGCGCTGCGACATGCGCTCTGCCACCTGCAGCTCCTCGACGAGCAAGGCGATGCTGCGCTGGTTGGCGGCCACGGCTTCGTCGAGCCCGCGCTTGCGCGCCTCGAAGCTCTCGGTTTCGCCCTGCACCACCGCCGGTGACTTCTTCACCTCGGGCGGGAAGGTGAGCGGCTTGCCGGCGGCCTCGGCGCTGAGGCGCGCCACGGCACCCATCAGCGCCACGCGCTTGGCCTGGCCCTCGGCCTGCTGCGCCTCCACGCGCGTCGGGTCCAGCGTCGCCAGTTGCTGGCCCTGGCGCACCTGTTCTCCTTCGCGCACCGAGAGCTCGCGCAGGATGCCTCCTTCGAGGCTGGCGATGAGCTGCTCGCGGCCCTCGGGAATGATGCGCACGGGCGCCTTGGCGATGATGTCCACCTGCGCCGCCGCCGCCCAACCGAGCGCCCCGGCGAGCATGGCGAGCATCAGGTACACCGACCACATCGCGGCCGGGGCGGCCTCCACCACTTGCGCACTGCGCACGGGGCTGAGGTAAGCGAGGTCGCCGGGTTCTAGGCGGGCGGTCATGTTCGCCGCCTCGCGTGCGGAGGGTTCGCGGCGCCCGACGGCGACGAGACACGATGCGACAACGGGTGGTGCGACAGAGGGGGAAACGAAAGAGGATGTGCGGCAGAGGCCGGTGCGGCAAAGGGCGGTGCGGCAAAGGGCGGTGCGGGCAGGGCGTGGCGCTTAGATGCGGCGGTCGGGCCCTGGGGGCCCGACTTCCCTGCGCTGCTCGGTCTCGTGGCCCACGGCGCGGGACTCGCTCCGCTCACTTCGTTCGCTCTGCTCAAACACCCGCGCCGAGTCAGAGGTGGATGCGCGCGAGTCCGCGCGCGGGCCACAAGACCTGCGCTGCTCGGCGCCGCATATGCGCGCCACGCCCTGCCCGCTCCACCCTTTGCGGAACCGCTCGTTGTGCGGGTCGAGGACAAGCACAGCTTCCTGCAAGGCAGCGGGCGCGAGCCCGGCGGGGCGCATATGCGGCGCCGAGCAGCGCAGGGCTCTTGGCCCGCGCGTGTACTCGCGCGCTTCCACCTCTGACTCAGCGCGGGTGTCTGAGTGGCACGAGCGAAGCGAGTGCAACGAGTTCCGCGCTGGGGCCAAGAGTTCGAGCAGCGCAGGGGAGTCGGGCCCCCCAGGGCCCGACCGCCGCATCTAAGCCCGGGCGGGTTCGTGCCCGCTGCCTTGCACGCGCAGGCAGTCGAAGTCGCTTCCCCAGACAGGCCTTTCACACCGAGGCCTCCCTCTGCACCGGCTGCGCACTGGGGTGCATGTGCAGATTGCTCGGCGCTGCAGCCGCCCCGGCCGCGCCGGCATTCGGCGCCGCCGCGGGCTTGGCCCCAGAAAGCGCTGCCAGCACCTGCACCTTCGGCCCGTCCATCACGATGCGGCCCGCGTCGACCACCACCACGCGCGTCACCAGCTCGAGCACGGCTGGGCGGTGCGTCACCATCACCAGCGTGCACGAGAAGCCCGTGCCCGCCACCGCTTCCTTGAGCTGGCGCAGGAAGGCCACCTCGCTCTGCGCATCCATCGAGCTCGTCGGCTCGTCCATGAGCAGGATCTGCGGCCGCGTCACCAGGCAGCGCGCCAGCGCCACGAGCTGCCGCTGGCCGCCGGAGAGCAGCGCGCCGGCTTCGCCCACGGGCAACTCCCACCCTTGCGGATGCTGCGCGATCAGCCGGTCGAGCCCCGTGAGCCGCGCCACGTCGGCCAGGCGGCTCGGGTCGGCCGCCGGCCGGTCGAGCAGCACGTTGTCGCGCAACGTGCCGTTGAACAGGCGTGGGTCCTGCCCGACGAAGCCCACGCGCGCGCGGTAGTCGGCCGGGTCGATCTGGCGCAAGTCCATGCCGTCCACTTCCACGTGGCCCTCGATCGGCTGGTAGAGCCCCGCCAGCAGCCGCAGCACCGTGCTCTTGCCCGAGCCGATGCGCCCCAGCACCGCCACACGCTCGCCCGGCTGGAACTGCAGCGTCACGCCCTTCAGCACGCGCGGCCCGGGTTCGCGGTCGGCGAAGCCGGGCGTCGGATAGGCAAAGCCCACGTCGCGCAGCCCGATGCGGCCCGTGATCTCGCGCCGCGGCACGTAGACGCGGCCCTCTTCGCGGTCCACCGGCTGGTTCATCACCCGGTCGAGCGCGCGCATCGCCGCGCGTGCGCCCTGGTAGCGCGTCGCCAGCTGCACCACGCTCATCAGCGGCGCCACGGCGCGCGTGGCGAACATCACCGCACCGATCAACGCGCCGGCGGTGATGACCTTCGCGTCGATCAGCCACACGCCCCACACCAGCATCAATACCGTCACCACCTGCTGCGAGACCGACGAGAGGTTGGTCGTCCAGCTCGAGATGCTGCGCGAGCGCAGCATCGCCTCGGCCGCGGCCACGGTGGCTTCCTCGTAGCGGCGCAGGAAGCGGCCCTGCGCGCCGGCCGCCTTCAGGTCCTCGAGGCCATCCACCGCCTCGACGAGCACGCCGTGCAGGTCGGCCGTTTCGCGCATGTGGCGGCTCATTGCGCGCCGCAATGCGCCCTGGATGAGCACGGCGATCAGCAGCAGGATCGGCACCGCCAGCGCCGGCACCCAGCCGAGCGGCCCACCGATGACGAAGGCCATGGCGACGAAGAGCGCGATGAACGGCAGGTCCGACAGCGCCGCCAGCGTCGCCGAGGCGAAGAACTCGCGCACCAGCTCCACCTGAGCCAGGTGGTGCGCGTAGGCGCCGGCGCTGTCAGGCCGGTGCTCCATGCGCAACGACAGCGTCTGCCGGAAGAGCGTGGAGCCGATGATGAGGTCGACCTTGCGCCCGGCCATGTCGATGAGGTAGGCACGCAGCTGCCGCGCGATGAGGTCGAAGACGATGGCGATGGCGCAAGCGGTGGCCACCGCCCACAGCGTCACGTAGGCCTGGTGCGGAATCACCTTGTCGTAGATGACCGAGGTCGCCAGCCCCGTCACCAGCATCAGCACGTTCGAGAGGAAGGCCGCGAAGAGCGCCGAGCGGTAATACGGGATGAAGCGGCGCAGCGTGCCCCACAACCAGTGCCGCGCCGGGTCGCGCAGCGCCGCCACCTCCTCGGGCGTGTCGCCGCGGCGCGCCGCCTGGTATGCCGAGTCCTGGGCCGGCTGCGGCGTGGCCACGAGCGCAAAGCCGCTGTACTCGGCCTCCAGCTCGGCCTGGCTGGCCGAGCACGCGTGGTGCTCGGGGCCGGGCATGACGATGTCGTAGCGCGTCGGGTCGGCGGTGTCGCGCGCCACGACGACGCAGGCGTCGCCCTCGCGCAGCAGCAGCACGGCGGGCAGCAGCAGGTGGTGCAACTCGGCCAGCGGCCGCTGCACGAGGCCGGCGGTGTAGCCCGCCTCGCGCAGCACGCGCAGCGCTTGGTCGGGACCGATGCGGCCGGCCACCGGCTGCCCGGCCAGCAGCGACTGCGGCGAGCGCTCGCGGCCGTGGTGGCGCGTCAGCCAGGCCAGCGAGTGCGCGAGCGCGTCGTTGTCCAGGTCCCAGGCCGGGTTGTCCGGCAAGTCGGGAGCGGCCTGCAGTGCCATGGGCTCGTCCGGGACCGTGGGCTCGTCAGTGGGGCGGGTCAGGGGCGCAGGCGCTCAACCCTTGACGGGCCGCTCCTGGCGCACCTCGAGCACGCGGCGCTCGAATTCGGTTTCGATGTCGCGCACGATCTGCGGCACGTCGAAGAGCGGCGAGGCCCGGCCATGTTCGGCGAGGTAGCGCTTGAGCGTTGCCACGCGCGCCGGCGTGCGGCCGAGCGTGACGGCCAGGCGCTCGTAGTCCGCCAGGCTCGTGGTGATGAGGTCGGGTAGGCCCACCGCGGTGAGCAGCGAGCCGGCCATGCGCGAGATGTAGGTGCGGCCCGACAGCGTGACGATCGGCGTGCCCATCCACAGCGCATCGCTGGCGGTGGTGCCGGCATTGAACGGGAAGGTGTCGAGCACGAGGTCGGCAAGCGCGAAGCGCGCCAGGTACTCGGCCGGCGAGACGCGCGGCGCGAAGATCAGCCGCTCGGGCGCCACACCCGCCGCCTGCGCCGTGGCCAGCATGTTGGCGCGCGCCGTGTCGTTGTCGGCCAGCAGCCACAGCACGCTGCCCGGCACGGCGCCGACGATGCGCATCCAGGCCCCGAACATCTCGGGCGTGAACTTGTGGTTGTTGTTGAACGAGCAGAAGACGAAGGCGCCCGACTCCGCCGGCGGCAACCCGTAGCGCGCTCGCGTCTGCGTGTGCGGCGGCGCCACCTCGCGCCGGCGGTCGCTCACTTGGTAGCAACTCGGCAGCAGGATCGGCCGCTCGCTGCAGTAGCGCTGCAGCTCGGGCGGCATCACGTAGCGGTCGGCGAGCATCCAGTCCACGCCCGGCAGCGCCGAGGTGCCGGGCAGCCCGAGGTAGCTCACCTGCACCGGCGCCGGCCGCTGCACGAGGATGGCCGGGCGCGCGCCGCTGGTGAGGCCCTGCAGGTCCACGAGCACGTCGATGCCGGCCTCGGCGATGCGGCGTGCGGCTGCGATGTCGTCCACGCCGACAAGCGGCACGTGGTGGTCGAGCGCGGCCAGGATGCGCTGGCGCAGCGGTTGCGCCGAGGGCGGCGTCCAGTCGAAGGCCCAGACCTCGAAGCGCTCGCGGTCGTGCAGCTCGAAGAGCTCGGCCGTGAGCAGGCCCACGGCATGCATGTGCAGGTCGCCGGAGAGGTAGCCGATGCGGATGCGTCGTTGCCCCGCGGCCGCCGCCGGCCTCGCGAATTGCCGCCACAACGGCGTCGAGGGCGCCTTGGGCACCTTCTCGTTCACGAAGCGTTGCGCGGCCAGCAGTTGCAGCGCCGGGTCGTCCGACAGGCCCATCATGGCCAGCAGCGACGTGCCGGTGAGGAACTGATGCGCCGTCACGTCGCCCACCGGCTGCTCGGCCGGCCACGCGCACTGCTTCTGGCGCACGTGCACGTAGTGCTGGATGACGCTGGGCTGCGCCGGCTCGAGCTCGAGGCTGGCGCGCATCTCGGCTTCGGCCTCGGGCAGGCGCTTCTGTTGCTCGAGCAGCCGGGCGCGGTTGTTGAGGGCGTGCAGGCGGTGCTCCAGCGTCGGCGCCGGCACGGCCGCGAGCACGCGGCCCCAGGTCTCGAGCGCTGCGTCGAACTCGCCGCGCCGCTCGTGCAAGTGGCCCAGGTTGAGCAGTGCCGGCGCGAAGGCCGGCACGCGCGCCAGCACGCGCCGATAGGCCTGCTCGGCGCCACCTTCGTCGCCGGCCGCGGACAACGTGGTGCCCCAGTTGAAGCAGGCCACGGGCCAGTGCGGCGCGGCGCCGTTGGCGTCGATCCAGGTCTCGTACAAGGCCGCCGCCTCTCGACCCTGCCCACGCCCGGCCAGCGCCTGTGCGCGGTCGATCAACTCGGCCAGCGCCAGGCGTGCGGCGGGGGCTGCGACAGTGGCAGTAGTGGCAACAGGGGTGTTCGGGGCGACAGCGGTTTCGACGGCAGCCATGGGGTCGTGCGGCGGTCCGGCAGACGGACGCCATCCCGGCCCATGCTAGGTAGCGTCGGGGTCTCGCAGGCAGGCAACAACGGGGTGAAACCGGCCCAGTTCCAGGCCCCACGCGTTCGAGCCGGAGGTCAGGCACCCGACGTCCGCCGGGCCCGGGGCCGCGGTCACTGCGTCTGCGCCTCGCGCGTGCTGACCTCGGTGCGGTTGCGGCCGTTGCGCTTGGCGAGGTACAGCGCCTCGTCGGCGGCGGCCAGCAGCGACTCCAGTGGGCCTTCGCCACCGACGGCCACACCGGCCGAAAAAGTGACGGCCTCGCCCAGTTGGCCCAGGTGCCAACGCCCGACGATGGTGCGCAGGCCCTCCACGCGCGCCGCAGCTTGCGCCGCGCTCGCGCCGGGCAGCAGCAGCGCGAACTCCTCGCCGCCCAGGCGGAAGAGTGCATCGCCGGCCCGCAAGCCGCTGCGCAACGCGGCGGCGAAGTCGCGCAGCACGGCATCGCCCGCGGGGTGGCCGTGTGTGTCGTTGATGCGCTTGAAGTGGTCGAGGTCGAGCACCACCAATGCCAGCCGCACGCCGGCCTCGCGCGTCTCGTGGCCGTAGCGTTCGAGGAGCGCGCGGCGGTTCAGCAACCCGGTCAGCGGGTCGTGCATCGCCTGCTCGCGCAGCAGCGCCTGCAGCGCCGTGGCCTTGTCCAGCTCCAGCTCGCGCGCCGCCAGCGTGCGCACGGTCTCGGCGTGCGCCTGGTGGCGGGCACTCACGTCGTGCATCAGGATCAGCGCCCCCAGCGGCTGCGCAGGCGTGCCGAGCACGCGATGCTGCACCTCGAACCAGGCCGCCGGCCCGGCGAGCTCGATCACCGTGTCGGCCGCACCGACGTGCCGGGCCAGCGCAGGGCCGAAGCGCGGCCATTGCGCCAGCGGCTGGTCCAGCAGCGGCGGTGGCACCAGGCGTTGTGCCGCGTGGTTCACCTCGGCGATGCGGCCTTCGGCATCGAGCACGAGCACGGGATCGGGCAGTTCCTCGAACAGCAGGCGGCGCGCCAGCGGCACGGCGGCGAAGAGGCGATTGCGCCGAATCAGCCACGCGAAGCCGGCCAGCGTGAAGGCGAAGGCCGTGCTCGTCGGGTCCACGCCCATGAGGCGCACGCCGAAGGCGATGTAGGCAAAGTTGGCGCCCAGCGGCACGGCCATCATGAGCAGGAACACGGTCCACTGCCGCCGCTGCAGACCCTGGGCATCACGCCAGGCACGCACCACCATCACAGTGGCCGCCAGCAGCCACGCATAGCCGAGCGTGACGGCGGCATAGAACAGCGGCTCGTAGTCGTACCGCAGGCGCGGCAGACCGAACATCGGCTCGCTCAGGCGGGTGCCGTGGCCATAGAACAGCCCGTGCCAGCCGTTGGCGAGGGCCAGCGCGACCAGCACGGCGCTCGGCAGCGCAAGCAGCCAGCGGGTGCGCCAGACGCCACCGTGCATCTCGCTGTGCAGGTACTGGTACAGGAACAGCGCATAGAGCGGCGGCTGCGCCATGATGACCGTCCAGCTGAGCAGCGCCACCGTGCCCTTGCAGTCGGCGGCCACCGCCGCATGCTCGATGAGGCTGCAGGCGGTCCAGGCCGCCATCACGAGCGTGAGCGCTACAAAGGCGCGCTGCCCCGGAAAACGCCGGCGTGCACCGGCCCAGCCGGCCAGCGCCGTGAGCCCGGCCGCGATCAGGGCGCGCAGCGCCATGTCGGGCGTGGCCTGCCAGGCCGTCGCCGCGCAGGCCGGCAGGTCCAGGGCCGGGATCATTCGAACACTCTAGGGTATCGCCGCGGGTCGCCATGCGACGAAATGCCGCCGGCCCGGCGGTCTGTTCGCCGCGCCGCGGCCTGCTCCACGCGGGCGCGACTACCGCACGGCCCGGCCAGTAGGATCCATCCGTCACCGCCAACCACCCGGACCGCCCCGACACCGAGCACACCATGGCCGACTTCCCGAGCGACATCTACACCGAGCCGTCGAACGTCGACGTCGACACCCTGGCGCATCTCGGGCCGCTGGCGCCGATGGCCGGCGTCTGGGAAGGCCAGCGCGGCCTGGACGTGAAGCCCAAGGCCGAAGGCCCGAAGAAGCAGGCGTACGTCGAGCGCATCGAGCTGCAGCCCATCGACCCGCAGACCAACGGCCCGCAACTGCTCTACGGCCTGCGTTACCACACGCACGTCACCAAGCCCGGGCAGGTGAAGACGTACCACGACCAGGTCGGCTACTGGCTGTGGGAGCCGGCCACCGGCACCGTCATCCACACGCTCACCATCCCGCGCGGGCAGACGGCCATGGCCGCCGGCACCGCCGCAGCAGATGCGAAGAGCTTCGAGCTCGTCGCCACGCAGGGCCTGGAGACCTGGGGCATCTGCTCGGCGCCCTTCCTGCAGCACGCCTTCCGCACCGTGGAGTTCCGCATCCGGGTGACGGTGAATGCCGACGGCACCTGGGGTTACGAAGAGGACACGGTGCTGATGATCAAGGGCCAGAACGAACCCTTCCATCACACCGACCGCAACCAGCTCGCCAAGGTGGGCGAGCCGACGCCCAATCCGCTGGCCCGCCAGGCCGGCGGGCGCTGAAGCTTGCGATCCGCGGCCGATCCCGGGGCCCCAGGCGGGCGGTGAGGATGGCGACGGCGGTGGTGGTGCCGGCAGCGGGAGCGGCGACGGCGCCGCG
>JAEUPE010000165.1 GCA_016790435.1 Rubrivivax sp.
TCGACGCTGCGGTTGTGGCCGAGGTGGATGACCTCGGCGCCCATGCCCTGCAGGATGCGCCGCATGATGTTGATGGCCGCGTCGTGCCCGTCGAACAGGCTGGCGGCGGTGACGAAGCGCACCTTGTTCGTCGGGCGGTACTCGGCGAGGGCCTTGAACTCGGCGGAGAGGTCGGTCATGGCGGCAGGCGGTGGCAAGGGTTGGACGGCGCAGCGGTGTCCCGGTGGGCGGGATGCAGCACCTCGGTTGACGTGAACGTCGATGGCAGCGGTTGATGATGCCATCGGCTGCCGGCGGGCGCGAGCACGACAGCCATGCCGTAGCCGCCGGGCCGGGGGTCAGGGGGCCGTGTCTTCCGTCGGCACCTCGCTACCATTGCGCCGCCCGAGTGGCAGCCCGCACGCCAGCGCGTGGGGCGAGCGACCGCAGGGCGCAGCCTGAAGGCCCCCTCTCATGAGCTCAGCCGCCCGCCCCGCGACGACTTTCCTTGCCATCGACGTGGGCAACACGCGCCTGAAGTGGGCGCTCTACGACGCCCCCCGCCCCGGCGCCACCCTGCTGCAGCAGGGCGCGGTATTCCTGGAGACCATCGACGAGCTCGCCGACGGCGACTGGAAGGCGCTGCCCGAGCCGGCCAGCATGCTGGGTTCCATCGTCGCCGGCGACGCCGTTCGCCGACGAGTCGAGGAACAGATGGTGTCGTGGGAGATCGAGCCGCACTGGGTGGTCCCGGCCGCCAGCGAAGGCGGGCTCGTCAATGGCTACGACCACCCGCATCGCCTGGGCGCCGACCGCTGGGTGGCCCTGGCCGGCGCGCGCCAGCGCGCCCTGAGCGCCGCCGGCAGCGCCGGGGCAACACGGGCCGCTCTGGTGGTGATGGTAGGCACCGCAGTGACGGTGGATGCGCTCGATGCGAGCGGGCGATTCCTCGGCGGCCTCATCCTGCCTGGCTTCGGCCTCATGCTGCGGGCGCTCGAGATGGGTACCGCCGGCCTGCGCGTGCCCACTGGCGAGGTCGTCGCCTTTCCCACCAACACCAGCGACGCGCTGATGAGCGGCGGCACCAATGCGATCGCCGGCGCCATCGAACGCCAGTACCGGCGCCTGCGTTCGCGGGCCGGGCACGAGCCGTTGCTGCTGATCTCCGGCGGCGCGGCAGTCAAGGTGGGGCCGACGCTGGACCTCGTGTTCGAGACCGTCGATACGCTCATCTTCGAGGGGCTGCTGCACCTGCAGGCGGGGCGGCTGGCGCAGGCGGCGCGGCTGGCGGCATCGTCCGGGTTCTGAGATCCCTTGGGGCCACCGCCGGCCCCGGCACCAGAGGGGCTGAGCGCGTCGATCCGCCTACAGCCAGCGCCGAAGCAGATCGAACAACTGCTCGCGCGAGTACGGCTTGGCGAGGTGTCCGTCCATGCCCGCCGCCATCGACGCCGTCACGTCCTCGTCGAAGGCATTGGCGGTCAGCGCGACGATCGGCACGCGCGGCAGGCGCAGGCGCGACTCGCGGTCCCGCACCTGGCGCGTGGCGGAGAGACCGTCGAGCACGGGCATCTGCAGGTCCATGAGCACGAGGTCCACGCGCTGGCGTTCGAGCAGCGCCACGCCCTGGGCGCCGTCCTCGGCCTCGATCACCTCGACGCCGAGCGAACGCAGCATCTCGGCGCCGACGAGGCGGTTGACGATGTTGTCCTCCACCAGCAGGACCATGCCCTGCAGGCGATCGGCCGCGCCCAGGCGGCCGAAGTCGCTGTCCGTATTGGGCAGGGCGATGTTGGGCGCGAGCTCGAACTCGAGCTCGAAGCTGAAGTTCGAGCCGGCGCCCACGCGGCTCGTCACCTCGATGCGGCCGCCCATCGCCTCGATGATGCGCTGGCTGATCGCCAGGCCCAGCCCGGTGCCGCCGCGCAACCGGGCACGCGCGTTCTGCACCTGGTGAAAGGGCATGAAGACCTCGGCCAGTGCATCGGGCGGGATGCCGATGCCCGTGTCCTTGACCTCGAAGCGCACGCGCCGGCGGTCGGACCGCTGGTCGGGCGTGGAGATCACGTCGGCCTGCGAGAGCCGCACCGTGATGCCACCACGCTCGGTGAACTTGACGCCGTTGCCGATGAGGTTGAGCAGCACCTGCTTCAGGCGCGGCGCGTCGCCGACCACGCCGTCGGGCACGCTTTCGCCAATCTGCAACGTGATCGTCAGGCCGCGCGTCTCGGCGTTGGCGCGAAAGAGCGCCGCTGCGGCCGTCACCACGCTGTGCAGCGACATCGGCGTCGTCACCAGCGAGAGCTTTCCGGCCTCGATCTTGGAATGATCGAGCACGTCGTTGAGGATGTCCATCAACGACTCGCCCGAAGCGGCCGCCGTCTTGACGAGGCGCTTCTGGCGCATGTCCAGCGGTGTGTGGCGCAGCAGTTCCAGGGCCCCGAGCACGCCGTTCATCGGCGTGCGGATCTCGTGGCTCATCGTGGCCAGGAACTGGCTCTTGGCCAGGTTGGCTGCCTCGGCGGCCTCCTTGGCCTGGCGCAGCGAATCATTGGCCACGTCGACCTCGAGGCTGTGTCGCATCGCGTTCATCGAGGAGGCGCGGAACTCGCGCGCCGCGCGCACCATGGCGAACCCGTACAGCGCCACCAGCACCGCCATCGGAATCGACCGCACGCCGGGGATGAGGAGGCTGGCGATGATCAGCGAGCCGAGCTGCATCACGCCGAGGATGAAGAAGCTGCGGCCGGCCAGCGACATGAACGAAGCCGCCACGGCCACCGAGCCGCAGACGATGACCACGTACACCGTCGTCGACATGCCGGTGAGCAAGGGGTAGATGCTGAAGGTGGCCAGCCCCCACATCACGCCCACGACCGTGGCGTTGCCCTCGAGCTGCCGCACCGCGCCCCGGATCTCGGCCAACGTGAGGGATTCGGTCTCTCCAAAGCGCCGGCGCAGCCACAACCGCCAAACCGACACCGGCACGCCCAACGCCACGACGGACATGGCCGCAGCGATCTGGCCAGCGTGCCAGCCGACCCAGGCGATGAAGCTGAAGGCCATCACCAGCAGCGCCACGCTACCGGTCGAAGTGCGCAGGGCCAAGCGCAGCATCTCGCGCTGCACCGAGGTGGCGATGGTGTCCGCCACAGCGGCTGGGGCAGCGGGGCCGTTCATCAGTCCGCGAGGATATCGCGTGTCGACATGCGCCAACCTGCGCGGCCTGCGGCCCGGGACACGAGTGCGTGCACGGCGCCGCGTGCACGCCGCACGAAGGAAGCCTTGCTCAGGACTGGATGTAGCTCTCGAGCTGGGCGATGGTGGATTCGTGGTCGGCGATGATGTCGTCCAGGATGTCGCGGATCGAGATCATGCCCAACACCGTGGTGCCCTCCACCACGGGCAGGTGGCGGATCTTCTTCTCGCTCATCATGGCCATGCACGCGCGCGTGCCGGTCTTCGGCCCCACGGTGATCACGTTGCGCGTCATGATCTCCTCGACACGCGTCTCGCGCGAGTTGCGGCCCTGCAGCGCGATCTTGCGCGTGTAGTCGCGTTCGGAGAACACGCCGACCAGACGGCCGCCGTCCATGACCATCAGCGCGCCGACCTCGTAGCCGGCGAGCAGTTCGAGCGCCGCGAAAACGGTGTCGCCGGGGCGCACATGCCAGAGCGTGCCTTCGCGCTTCTTGAGCAGTTCGGAAACGGGCTTCATGGTGACTCCCTTGCAACACGCTCTTCGGAGTGCCTAGCCTGCCCAAAAAGGCCGGCCGGGGCAAGGGCTGCGAACCCGGGGGGCGCCAATGGGCCCTCTCGGACGGCGCGGCGCGGCGCGCCGCGCCGGGCCGACCGAACCGCCATGGCTCCGAACCGTCGCACGCGGTCGCTTGCCAGTGCGGTGCGACCGGTGCATGCTGCGCGCCCGGCAGGCGTCCAGCCCGGCCGGCCGCCTGGAGCCGTGCCATGTCCCCTCCCGCCCCGATGCCCGCCACCACCGCCTCGCTGCCGGCGTCCGAGCGCCTGCCCGTGCTCGACATCCTGCGCGGATTCGCGCTGATGGGCATCCTGATCATGAACATGCCCGGCTTCTCGACCTCGTTCTTCGTCGAGGCCGACGGCTCTCACCTGTGGAAGCAGCCCTACGACCAGCTCGCCGAGCAGGTGCGCGAGGCCCTCTTCTCGGGCAAGTTCAACAGCATGTTCAGCCTGCTGTTCGGCATCGGCTTCACCATCCAGTTTGCGCGCATGCAGGAACGCGACGCCGAGGGTGCCACGGCCATGTACCTGCGCCGGCTCGTGGCGCTGCTCTTCTTCGGCGTCGTGCACGCCTGCATCTTCTGGCCCGGCGACGTGCTGCACACCTACGCGCTGCTCGGCATCGTGCTCGTGCTCGGGCTGCGCCGCGTGAGCGACCGCGCCATCGTCGGCCTCATCGGCGTGGCGCTGCTCTACCCCGCCGTCAACGGCCTCGTGCGGCTGGCGGTGTTCACGAAGGAACTCACCGCCGAGCGAGTGCGCATCGCCCAGGCCTATGAGGCAAGCAACAACGCCGCCTTCGGCAGTGGCACCTTTGCCGACATGGTGCGCGAGAACACGCGCATGATGGTTCACTTCTACACCGACTGGATCAACCTCTGGGGCAACGTCGGCTGGTACGTGATGCTGGGCATGACGATGCTCATCGGCGTGCTCGCCGGCCGCCGCCGCTGGGTGCAACGCATCCCGGAGCTGATGCCGCAGATCCGCCGGCTCACTTGGTGGGCGCTCGGCATCGGCTTGGCCTGCGGCGTGGCGTTCACGGTCATCTTCGAGCTCAACCGCGAGCCCGGGCCCTCGCCCATCAAGCTGCTCGGCAGCGTCTGCTACAACCTTTCGCGCGTGGCGTTGATGCTCTTCTACGTGCTCGTCATCGTGCGCCTGGCGCAGGCGGCGTCGGGCCGGCGCTGGCTCGCGCCCTGGGAGGCCGCCGGGCGCATGCCGCTCACCAACTACCTGATGCAGACGGCGATCTGCCTCGTGCTCTTCCAGCACTGGGGCTTCGGCCTGTGGCTGAAGGTGGGGCCGGCGCTCGGCCTCGTGCTCTCGCTGGCGATCTTCTTCGCCATCCAGGTGCCGTGGAGCCGCTGGTGGCTGAAGCGGCACGAGCGCGGACCGATGGAGGCCCTGTGGGCCCGCTTCACCTATGGCGGCGAACGCCGCGTCAGCCCGGCTCGCGCAACCTGAAGCGCTGCAGCTTGCCCGTCTCGGTGCGCGGCAGGCTGGCGCGGAACTCGATCTCGCGCGGGTACTTGTAGGGCGCGATCGTCTGCTTCACGAAGTCCTGCAGGGTGGCCACCATGGCCGCGTCGCCGGCGTGGTCCGGGCGCAGGACGACGAAGGCCTTGACGACCATGCCGCGGGCCTCGTCGGGCCGGCCGATGACGCCGCACTCGGCCACCGCCGGGTGCAGCAGCAGCGCGCTCTCCACCTCGGGGCCGGCGATGTTGTAGCCGCCGGAGATGATCATGTCGTCGGTGCGCGCCTGGTAGACGAACTGGCCGTCGCTGTCGTGCAGGTAGGCGTCGCCGGTGAGGTTCCAGCCGCGCTGCACGTACTGGGCCTGGCGCGCATCCTCCAGGTACTTGCAGCCGGTGGGGCCCTTGATGGCGAGGCGGCCGACCTGGCCGCGCGGCAGTTCGCGGCCCTCGTCATCGAGCACCGCGGCGCGGTAGCCGGGCACGACGAGGCCGGTGGCGCCCGGCCGGGCATGCGCCTCGTCGGCGCTGATGAAGATGTGGAAGAGCTCGGTGGAGCCGATGCCGTCGATGATCTCGATGCCGGTGGCGTCCTTCCACAGCCTGCGCGTCGCCGCCGGCAGGGCCTCGCCCGCGGAGACGCACTTGCGCAGGCTCGTGAGGTCGGGCCGGGGCCCTTCCTTCGCGATCTGCGCCGCCATGGCACGGTAGGAGGTGGGCGCGGTGAAGCACACCGTGGCCCTGAACTGCGCGATCGCCGGCAGCAGCGCATCAGGCGCCGCCTTTTCGACGAGCACCGTGCTGGCGCCGATGGCGAGCGGAAAGGCGAGCAGCCCACCGAGCCCGAAGGTGAAGGCGAGCGGCGGGCTGCCGATGAAGACGTCGTCGCGCGTGGCGCGCAGCACGTGCGGTGGCCAGCACCGACAGGCGGCCATCACGTCGCGGTGGAAGTGCATCGCCGCCTTGGGCACGCCCGTGGTGCCGGAAGTGAAGGCCATGAGGCAGATGTCCTCGGCCGCCGTGTCGACGTTGTCGAAGGTGGCCGGCTTGCCTGCGGCGAGCGTCTCCAGCGCCTGCGCACCGACGCCGCCGGCACCCATCCCGAAGTGCCGCACCTGCCGCAGCGTGGGGCATTGCGGCAGCGCCAGGTCCAGTTCATCGGCCAGGCGGCTGTCGACCAACGCGTGGCTGATCTGCGCCTTCTCGACGATGCCCACGAGCTCGCGCGCGCGCAACAGCGGCATCGTGCCGACGACGATGCCGCCCGCCTTGACCACGCCGAACCAGCAGGCGGCAAGCATGGGCGAATTGGCGCCGCGCAGCAGCACGCGGTTGCCGGGCACGAGGCCCATGTCCTCGACCAGCACGCGGGCGATGCGGTTGGCCTGCGCCTGCAGGTCGGCATAGGTCCAGCGCACCGCACCGTGGCCCTGCACTGCGACACGGTCGCCCTCGCCCTGCCCGACCCAGCGGTCGAGCAACTCTGTGGCGCAGTTCAGCCGCGGCGGAAACTGCAGCTCCGGCAGCTCGAACAGAAGCTCCGGCAGCGCATCGGCGGCAGGCAGCCGGTCGCGCGCAAAGGTGTCGACATGGGCCGTGGCGCTGCCCGCCCCCGACCCTTCCGGAGATGCACCGCGGGGTGCGCCACTGGACGCGCTGCTGCTGGCTGGCATGCAGGCATTTTTCGGGTATATAGTTTAGTTGTCAAGTAATTCGCGGCCACCCCAGCCCGGGTGCCGAGGCTGCAATTGACGCCCATTCCTTGGGGGAACGCGCCCATGTCCGACACCGACCGCAGATCCTCCGCCGACATGGGCATGACACCACGAGGAACGACACGCGAACAGGCGCTCGCGCTCGACGCCGCCGACCCGCTCGCGCCGTTGCGCGAGCTGTTCGAGGTGCCGCCCGGCGTGCTCTACCTCGACGGCAACTCGCTCGGCGCGATGCCACGCGCCACGCCGGCGCGAGTGCAGCAGGTCGTGCGCGAGGAGTGGGGCCAGGGCCTCATCCGCAGCTGGAACAGCGCGGGCTGGATGACGCTCGCCTCGCGCATCGGCGACAAGATCGCGCGTCTCGTGGGCGCGAACCCGGGCGAGCTGGTGGTCGCCGACTCGACCAGCATCAACCTCTTCAAGGTGCTGTGGGCAGCGCTTTCCGTGGCCGCGCCGGCAGACGCGGCGGCTTCCGGGCGCCGGCTCATCGTCTCCGAACGCAGCAACTTCCCCACCGACCTCTACATCGCCGAATCGATTGCGCGCGAGCGTGGCTTCGAGCTGAAGCTCGTCGACGCCGACGACATCCCGGCCCACCTCACCGAGCGCACGGCGGTGTTGATGCTCACGCACGTCAACTACCGCACCGGCGCCATGCACGACATGGCCGCGCTCTCGCGCGCCGCGCACGAGGCCGGCGCCTTGGTGATCTGGGACCTCGCGCACAGCGCAGGCGCGGTGCCGGTGGACCTGCACGCGGCGGGCGCCGACTTCGCCGTGGGCTGCGGCTACAAGTACCTGAACGGCGGCCCGGGCGCGCCGGCTTTCGTGTGGGTGCACCCGCGGCACGTCGAGCGCTTCTGGCAGCCGCTGGCCGGCTGGATCGGACACGCGGCGCCGTTCGAGTTCAAGCCGGGCTACCGGCCCGCCGCGGGCATCGGCCGCTACTTCTGCGGCACGCCCGCCGTCATCTCGATGGCGGCACTGGAATGCGGCGTCGACACGCTGCTCGCCGCCGAGCCCCTGGCGCAGGCGGCCGGCCACGCCACGGCCATGGCGGCCTTGCGCGCCAAGTCGTTGGCTCTGTGCCAGCTCTTCGCCGAACGGGTCGGCGTGCTCTGCCCCTCGCTCACGCTGGCCTCGCCGCTGGACGACCGCCGCCGCGGCAGCCAGGTCTGCTACACGCATGCGACGCACGGCTACGCCATCATGCAGGCGCTCATTGCGCGCGGCGTGATCGGCGACTTCCGAGCCGGGGACCCCTCGCATCCGAAGGACGCCGCCGACATCCTGCGCTTCGGCTTCACGCCGCTGTACCTGCGCTTCGCCGACGCCTGGGATGCCGCCGAGCACCTGCGCGAGGTGCTCGATCGAGAAGAGTGGCGGCGACCCGAGTTCAACCAGCGTCAGGCCGTCACCTGAACCGGGACCGCGCGATGACCACTCCCACGGAACACCACGGCGCGAAGCTCGACTTCAGCGCCGACATGAGCTACGGCGACTACCTGCACCTCGACCAGGTGCTGAACGCCCAGCATCCGCTTTCGCCCGACCACAACGAGATGCTGTTCATCGTGCAGCACCAGACGAGCGAGCTGTGGATGAAGCTGATGCTGCACGAGCTGCGCGCCGCCATGGCGCACATTGCGGCCGACCGCCTGTCACCCGCCTTCAAGATGCTGGCGCGCGTCTCCAAGATCATGGAGCAGCTGGTGCATGCGTGGGACGTGCTGGCGACGATGACGCCGCCGGAGTACAGCGCCATCCGGCCCTACCTGGCCAACAGCAGCGGCTTCCAGAGCTGGCAGTACCGATGCATCGAGTTCAGCCTCGGCAACAAGAACGCCGCCATGCTGAAGCCGCATCAGCACCGGCCCGAACTGCTGGCCCACGTGCAGGCCGCGCACGAGGCACCCTCCCTCTACGACGAAGCCCTGCGCTTGCTGGCGCGGCGCGGCCTGCCCGTGCCGGCCAGCCATGTGCAGCGCGACTGGACGCTGCCCTACCCTGCCAGCGACGAGGTCGAGGCCGCATGGCTCGTGGTCTACCGCGACCCCGAGGCGCACTGGGACCTCTACCAGCTCGGCGAGGAGCTGACGGACCTGGAGGACGCCTTCCGCCTCTGGCGCTTTCGCCACGTGACGACGGTGGAGCGGGTGATCGGCTTCAAGCGCGGCACCGGCGGCACCGGTGGCGTGAGCTACCTGCGGAAGATGCTGGACGTGGTGCTGTTTCCAGAGATCTGGAGACTGCGGACAGCCCTGTAGCGTTCAGCTCTGCCCTGCTGAGGCTGCCGGTCTTCTTCGACCACCTCTGCGCTTGTTGTCGAACAATGGCGCGGCAAAGGGCTGTGCGGGCAGGGCGCGGCGCTTAGCTGCGGCGGTCGGCCCCTGGGGGGCCGACTCCCTTGCGCTGCTCGGGCTCCTGGCCCGCTCACAACTCGCTTCACTCGCTGCGCTCGTTTCGCTCAGACAGTGTTCG
>JAEUPE010000166.1 GCA_016790435.1 Rubrivivax sp.
CGACCTGACCGAGTCGGACATGGACATCACGTTCTCGGCGACGAACACGTACTTCACGAAGTCCGAGAACATGACCCTGCGCGAGATCGTGCAGGCCCTGCGCGAGACCTACTGCGGCACCATCGGCGCCGAGTTCATGCACTGCACCGATCCGGCCGAGAAGCGCTGGTGGCAGGAGCGGCTCGAGAGCATCCGCAGCAAGCCCACCTTCACCGCGGCCGAGAAGAAGCACATCCTCGACCGCCTCACCGCGGCCGAGGGCCTGGAACGCTACCTGCACACCAAATACGTCGGCCAGAAGCGCTTCAGCCTCGAAGGCGGCGAGAGCTTCATCGCCAGCATGGACGAGGTGGTGCAGCGCGCCGGCTCGCACGGCGTGCAGGAGATCGTCATCGGCATGGCCCACCGCGGCCGCCTGAACGTGCTCGTCAACACCCTGGGCAAGATGCCCAAGGACCTGTTCGCCGAGTTCGACCACACCGCGCCCGAGGCCTTGCCGGCCGGGGACGTGAAGTACCACCAGGGCTTCAGCAGCGACATCACCACCCCGGGCGGGCCGGTGCACCTGTCGCTCGCGTTCAACCCCAGCCACCTCGAGATCGTCAACCCGGTCGTCGAGGGCAGCGTGAAGGCGCGCATGGAGCGCCGCGGCGACAAGACCGGCGCCCAGGTGCTGCCGGTGCTGGTGCACGGCGACGCGGCCTTCGCCGGCCAGGGCGTGGTGATGGAGACGCTGGCGCTGGCGCAGACGCGCGGCTACTTCACCGGCGGCACCGTGCACCTGGTGGTGAACAACCAGATCGGCTTCACGACCAGCGACCCGCGCGACAGCCGCAGCACGCTGTATTGCTCCGACGTCGTCAAGATGATCGAGGCGCCGGTGCTGCACGTGAACGGCGACGACCCCGAGGCGGTGGTGCTGTGCACGCAACTGGCGATGGACTACCGGCAGCATTTCAAGAAAGACGTGGTCGTCGACATCATCTGCTTCCGCAAGCTCGGCCACAACGAACAGGACACGCCGAGCCTGACGCAGCCGCTGATGTACAAGGTAATAGCCAAACACCCAGGCACGCGCAAGCTGTACGGCGACAAGCTGGTGGCGCAAGGCGTGCTGCCGGCCGACGGCCCCGACCGGCTGGTGAAGGACTTCCGCGCCGCAATGGACGCAGGCAAGCACACCGTCGACCCCGTGCTCACCAACTTCAAGAGCAAGTACGCCGTCGACTGGGCGCCTTTCCTCGGCAAGAAGTGGACCGACGCGGCCGACACGGCGCTGCCGCTGGCCGAGATCCAGCGGCTGGCCGAACGCGTGACGACGATCCCCGCCAGCTTCAAGGCGCATCCGCTGGTCGAGAAGGTGTATGCCGACCGCGCCGCCATGGGACGCGGGGAGATCAACGTCGACTGGGGCATGGGCGAGACGCTCGCCTACGCCTCGCTCGTGGCCAGCGGCTATGCCGTGCGCCTGTCGGGTGAAGACTGCGGTCGCGGCACGTTCACGCACCGCCACGCAGTGCTGCACGACCAGAACCGCGAGAAGTGGGACACCGGCGTCTACACGCCGTTGCGCCATGTCGCCGATGGGCAGGCACCCTTCGTCGTCATCGACTCCATCCTCTCCGAGGAAGCGGTGCTCGGCTTCGAGTATGGCTATGCCTCGGCCGAGCCGAACACGCTCGTCATCTGGGAGGCGCAGTTCGGCGACTTCGTCAACGGCGCGCAGGTGGTGATCGACCAGTTCATCGCCAGCGGCGAGGTGAAGTGGGGACGCGTCAACGGCCTGACACTGATGCTGCCGCACGGCTATGAAGGCCAGGGCCCCGAACACAGCTCGGCGCGCCTGGAGCGCTTCATGCAGCTGGCCGCCGACAACAACATGCAGCTCGTGCAGCCGACGAGCGCGAGCCAGATCTTCCACGTGCTGCGCCGGCAGATGGTGCGCCAGTTCAGGAAGCCGCTGATCCTCTTCACGCCCAAGAGCCTGCTGCGTGCCAAGGATGCGGGCTCGCCGCTGGTCGAGTTCACCAAGGGCGAGTTCCACACCGTCATCGGCCCGCAGCGCAAGGAGGTCGAAGGCGAGAAGGTCAAGCGCGTCATCGCCTGCTCGGGCAAGGTGGCCTACGACCTGATCAAGAAGCGCGACGAGAAGAAGGCCTGGGACGTGGCCATCGTGCGCGTCGAGCAGCTCTACCCGTTCCCGCACAAGGCCTTTGCCGCCGAGATGAAGCGCTTCCCGAACTGCACGGACGTCGTGTGGTGCCAGGACGAGCCGCAGAACCAGGGCGCGTGGTTCTTCATCCAGCACCAGATCCACGAGAACATGGGCGAGGGGCAGAAGCTCGGCTACGCCGGCCGGCCCGCGTCGGCCTCGCCGGCGGTGGGCTACTCGCACCTGCACGTGGAACAGCAGAAGGCGCTGCTCGAGCAGGCATTCGGCAAGCTCAAGGGCTTCGTGCTGACCAAGTAATTCGACACACGAGAACAATCCAGATGGCCATCGTTGAAGTCAAGGTGCCGCAACTGTCGGAGTCGGTTGCCGAAGCAACCTTGTTGCAGTGGAAGAAGCAGCCCGGCGAAGCCGTGGCGATGGACGAGATCCTGATCGAGATCGAGACCGACAAGGTCGTGCTCGAGGTGCCAGCACCCTCGGGCGGCGTGGTCGCGGAGCTCGTGGTCGCCAATGGCGGCAGCGTCGTGAGCGACCAGGTGATCGCGCGCATCGACACCGAGGGCAAGGCCGGCGCCGTGGCGGCCCCTGCCGCGGCACCGGCGGCCGTGCCGGCTGCCGCTCCCGCAGCAGCGACCGCCGCCGGCACGAGCAAGGCCGGCGTGGCCATGCCGGCCGCCGCCAAGCTCATGGCCGACAACAACCTGGCGGCCGGCAGCGTGGCCGGCACGGGCAAGGACGGCCGCGTGACCAAGGGTGACGTGCTCGGCGCCGTGGCTGGTGGTGCTGCGGCGCCCAAGGCTGCGGCACCGGCGGTGGCGGCACCCGCCGCGCCGGCGCTGGCGAAGCCGTTGCCCGCGGTGTCGGCGCCGACGAGCATGAATCTCGGCGATCGACCCGAGCAGCGCGTGCCGATGTCGCGCTTGCGCGCGCGCGTGGCCGAGCGTCTGCTGCAGAGCCAGTCCACGAACGCCATCCTCACCACCTTCAACGAGGTCAACATGGCCCCGTTGATGGAGATGCGCAAGCGCTTCCAGGAGAAGTTCGAGAAGGAGCACGCCACCAAGCTCGGCTTCATGAGCTTCTTCGTCAAGGCGGCAGTCGCGGCGCTGAAGAAGTACCCGGTGCTCAACGCCAGCGTCGACGGCACCGACATCGTCTACCACGGCTACTTCGACATCGGCATCGCGGTGGGTTCGCCGCGCGGCCTGGTGGTGCCGATCCTGCGCAATGCCGACCAGATGAGCTTCGCCGACATCGAGAAGAAGATCGCCGAGTTCGGCAAGAAGGCGGGCGACGGCAAGCTCAGCATCGACGAGCTTTCTGGTGGCACCTTCTCCATCAGCAACGGCGGCGTCTTCGGCTCCATGCTCAGCACGCCCATCATCAACCCGCCGCAGAGCGCCATCCTCGGCGTGCACGCGACCAAGGACCGCGCCGTGGTGGAGAACGGGCAGGTCGTGGTGCGGCCGATCAACTACCTCGCCATGAGCTACGACCACCGCATCATCGACGGGCGCGAAGCCGTGCTTGGCCTCGTGACGATGAAGGAAGCGCTCGAGGACCCGGCGCGCCTGCTCTTCGACATCTGAGGCAACCAAGATGTCCAAGAACTTCGACGTGGTCGTCATCGGCGGCGGCCCCGGCGGCTACATCGCCGCCATCCGCGCTGCGCAGCTCGGGTTCAACACCGCCTGCATCGACGAGTGGAAGAACGAGAAAGGCGGCCCGGCGCCCGGAGGCACCTGCACGAACGTGGGCTGCATCCCGAGCAAGGCCTTGCTGCAGAGCAGCGAGCACTTCGAGCATGCCGGCCATGCCTTTGCCGATCACGGCATCGGCCTCAAGGAGCTGAGCATCGACGTGAAGAAGATGCTGGCCCGCAAGGACACCGTCGTGAAGCAGAACAACGACGGCATCCTCTATCTGTTCAAGAAGAACAAGGTCAGCTTCTTCCACGGCCGCGGCTCGTTCGTGAAGGCCATCGACGGGGGCAGCGGTGGCTACGAAGTCGCGGTCGCAGGCGCCGGGCCCGAGACGGTCGTGGGCAGGCAGGTGATCGTGGCCACGGGCTCCAGCGCGCGGCCGCTGCCAGGCGCGCCTTTCGACGAGGACAAGATCCTCAGCAACGACGGTGCGCTGCGCATCGGGGCCGTGCCCAAGAAGCTGGGTCTTATCGGCAGCGGCGTCATCGGGCTCGAGATGGGCTCGGTCTGGCGGCGCCTGGGTGCCGAGGTGACGGTGCTGGAAGCGCTGCCGACGTTCCTGGGGGCGGTCGACGAGCAGATCGCCAAGGAGGCGCACAAGGCCTTCGTGAAGCAGGGCCTGAAGATCGAGCTCGGCGTGAAGGTCGGCGAGATCAAGGAGGACAAGAAGGGTGTCACCGTCGCCTACACCGACGCCAAGGGCGGCGCGCAGTCGCTGGCGGTAGACAAGCTCATCGTCAGCATCGGTCGCGTGCCCAACACGACCGGTCTCAATGCCGAGGCGGTGGGGCTGAAGCTCGACGAACGTGGCGCCATCGTCGTGGACGGCGAGTGCCGCACCAGCCTGCCAGGCGTGTGGGCGGTGGGCGACGTGGTGCGCGGGCCGATGCTCGCGCACAAGGCGGAGGAGGAGGGCGTGGCCGTGGCCGAGCGCATCGCCGGCCAGCACGGGCATGTCAACTTCAACACCATTCCCTGGGTCATCTACACGAGCCCCGAGATCGCCTGGGTCGGCGAGACCGAGCAGCAGCTCAAGGCGCGTGGCGCGGCGTACAAGGCCGGCACGTTCCCGTTCATGGCCAACGGCCGCGCGCGGGCACTCGGCGACACCACCGGCATGGTCAAGTTCCTGGCCGACGCCAAGACCGACGAGATCCTCGGCGTGCACATCGTCGGCCCGATGGCGAGCGAGTTGATCTCCGAGGCGGTGGTGGCGATGGAGTTCAAGGCGAGCGCCGAGGACATCGCGCGCATCTGCCACGCGCACCCCTCGCTCAGCGAGGCGACGAAGGAAGCCGCGCTCGCGGTGGACAAGCGCACCCTGAACCTCTGACGCCACGCAGGTGGGCGATCAGGTGGGGGTGCGCCAGCTGTACGAAGCCACGCTTGCCGAGCGTGGATACGCGAGCGACCCTGCACAGCAACGCGCCGTTGCCGCGCTCGAGCGTTGCGAGAACGAGTGGATCGCCTACAAGGCGCGGCGCAACAACGCGGTGACGAAGCTGCTGGTGCGCCCGCCCATCCCCCGGGGCGTCTACATGTGGGGAGGCGTCGGGCGCGGCAAGAGCTTCCTGATGGACTGCTTCTTCCTCAGCGTGCCGCTGACGCGCAAGACCCGCCTGCACTTCCACGAGTTCATGCGCGAGGTGCACCGTGAACTGCAGGAGCTGAAGGGCACCGTCAACCCGCTCGACGAGCTTGGCAAGCGCATGTCGCGGCGCTTCCGGCTCATCTGCTT
The DNA here is from genome assembly GCA_016790435.1 of Rubrivivax sp. Lineage (GTDB taxonomy): Bacteria > Pseudomonadota > Gammaproteobacteria > Burkholderiales > Burkholderiaceae_C > Rubrivivax. The sequence continues at coordinate 5,615 of JAEUPE010000166.1, forward strand.
CGACGAGTTCCACGTCGCCGATGTCACCGACGCGATGATCCTGCATCGCCTGCTCGAGGCGCTCTACGCGAACCGGGTGAGCATCGTCACGACGTCGAACTTCCATCCGGACGGCCTGTACCCGAACGGTCTGCACCGCGACCGCATCCTGCCGGCCATCGAGCTCATCAGGGCGAAGATGGAGGTCATCAACGTCGACGCCGGTACCGACTACCGGCAGATTGCGCTCGGCCACGTGCGCATGTACCACTGCCCGCTCGGCGAGGCTGCCGATGCGGCTTTCCGCCGTGCCTTCGATGAGCTTGCGGAGGCGCGCGACGAGGACCCGGTGCTGCACATCGAGCACCGCGAGATCAAGAGCATTCGCCGCGCCGGCGGCGTGGTCTGGTTCGACTTCAAGACCCTGTGCGGCGGGCCGCGCTCGCAGAACGACTACCTCGAGCTGGCCGCGCGCTTCCACACCGTGCTGCTCTCCGGCGTGCCGCAGATGTCGCCGCGCCTGGCCAGCGAGGCACGCCGCTTCACCTGGCTCGTCGACGTGCTGTACGACCGCCGCGCCAAGCTCATCGTCTCCGCCGAGGTGCCGCCCGAAGAGCTCTACACCGAAGGGCCGCTGGCGCACGAGTTCCCGCGCACCGTCTCGCGCCTGGCGGAGATGCAGTCGACGCAGTTTCTTGCGCTCGCGCGGCGAGACGTCGACACTTCGTTGACATGAAGCGGTGTGGTCTTCGGCGCGGCTCTCGTCTGGGAGGCTTGGCCGCGGCGCTTTGCCTGCTGATGTTCTCCCCGGCAATGGCGGCCGAGGCGGCCTACTCGGCGCAAGCCGTGGCGCAAGAGCGCGCGGGGATTGCCGAGCACCGCCGCCTGATGTTGAAGATCCTGGCCGACGAGGAAGCGGCTTGCCGGGAGCGCTTTGCGGTGACCGCTTGCCTGGACGACGTGCAGCGGCGCAGGCGAGATGCGCTGGCCCCCTTGCGCGAACGCGAGTTGCGGCTGGACGAGTCCGAGCGGCGCGCCCGTGCCGAGGAGCGACGCCTGGCCGTGGCGGCCAAGCTGGCGGCCGCGGCATCGACGCCACCCGCTTCGGCCGGCTCTTCAGCGAGGGCCGCCCAAGGAGCCCCGGCTCCGGGGTCGGCTGCCGACGCGACGCGGACCGCGGCTTCCGTTTCAGCCTCGGCCGCTGCACCTTCGGCCGCCTCGAGGCCCGCGCCGATCCTGCGTGTACGGCGCGCCGCGGGTTCGGCTTCGGCCACGGCGGCACGGGACGCGGAAGCGTCCGAGCGGGTGCGCGACGCCGAGCGCAGGCGCGAGCAGACCGAGGTGGTGCGCGAACGGATCGAGCGGCGCCAGGCAGAACGCGAGGCCGCTGGCCGCCGCAGCGACCCCTTGCCCCGCCCGGGTGCGGCCAGCCTGCCTGTGCGTTGAGCGCAGGACTTTGGCGGCAGCGCCCTCAGGTCGCGCGCAGGACGCCCACCGCCGGCGCTGCCGGCCGCTCGGGCCGCAAAGGGTCGATGCGGGCCATCGCCACCGAGAGGTTGTCGCCGCCGCCGCGGGCCCGCTGTCGTGCCTTGGTGACGAGCATCTCGCTCGCCTCGCGCGGCGGCAGCGCGTGCACGATGGCGCCGATCTCCTTCGGGGTGAAGTAGTGCCAAAGGCCGTCGGAGCAGGCGAGCACGGTGTCGCCGAACTCCAGCCGGTCGATGTGCCACAGCGAGATGGGCGGGTCGGCCTGCGTGCCCAGGCAGCCCGTGAGCAGGTTGGCCTGCGGGTGCGTGTTCGCCGCTTCCTCGCTGATCTTGCCTTCGTCGATGAGGCGCTGAACGAAGCTGTGGTCGATGGTGCGCTTCATCATTTCCGCGCCGCGATAGTGGTAGACGCGCGAATCGCCCGCATGCACCACGTCGCAGGAGAGGTTGGGGCTGATGCAGAACGCCGCGATCGTGCTGTGCGGCTCTTCCTCGGAGGTGATGGCGGTCAGCTTGATCATCAGGTGCGACTCGAGCACCATCTGCTTCAACATCTCCGCCGGGTCGTCGCTGCTGGGCACGAAACGCTCGAAGACCTGATGGCCGGTGAGCAGCACCTGGTCGGCCGCCTTGCGCCCGCCGCTCTTGCCGCCCATGCCGTCGGCGACGATCGCCAGCACCGAGCCCTGGATCTTCGGGTGGGCGATGATCTCCACCTGGTCCTGCTGGTAGGCACGATCGCCGCGGTGCAGCCCCGTGGCCGCGCTGAAGCGGAAATTGGCTGCGGCGTTGAGGGTGGCCATGCGGCCGAATATAAACTGACGCTGCAAGTCCAACGAGGGCCGATCCAGGCCCGGCGCAGCGGCCCAACCGAGAAAGCGTGATGCCATGGACCAGAACCTGCATTCACCCCAGCGCCGCCTCATCGAACTGCGCATCGAGCACGCCGACCTCGACGAACTGATCGACCGCAATGCCGGCGACGAACGCCCCGGTGACGAATTGGCGATCCGCCGTCTGAAGAAGCGCCGGCTGCTGTTGCGTGACCAGATCGCACGCCTGGAAGCCGAACTCGACCCACCGCAGCCGGCATGAGCGCGCCCGGCCGCCATGGAGCCGAGTCGCCCGCTCGTCTGGAGCAGGGCGGCGCCCGCTGCATCCAGCGCGAGGATGCAGCGGTGCGCCGGTGCCCGGTGGCCGCCGGCCGGCTCCCCGGATGACGTTGCCCGAGGCGCCGCCTCCCGAGGAATCGGCGTCGCTTCCTGCCGAAGACACGGCGCTGCCGGCGGCGGTGGCGCGCGCCTTCGCCGCAGACGGCCCGCTGGCCGTCGCAGATCCGCACTTCCTGCCGCGCCAGGCGCAGGACGAACTGGCGCTGGCCATCTCGCATTCCTTGGAGCGACGCGAGGCCCTGGTGGCCGAGGCCGGCACCGGCGTCGGCAAGACCTACGCCTATCTCGTGCCGTTGCTGCTCTCCGGGCGGCGCGCACTCGTCAGCACCGCCACCAAGAGCCTGCAGGACCAGCTCTTCCTGCGCGACCTGCCGCGGCTCGTGGAGCAGCTCGGCGTGCCCGTGCGGCGCGCGCTGCTCAAGGGTCGGGCGAGCTACCTCTGCCGCCACCGCCTGCACCAGGCCGAGGCGGAGGGGCAGTTGCCCGACCGCTTCGCGGTGCGAGCGCTGCAGCGCGTCAGCGCCTGGGCGCAGGCCACGCGCACCGGCGACCTGGCCGAGGTGGAGGGCCTGGACGAACGCTCGCCCGTGATCCCGATCGTCACCTCCACGCGCGACAACTGCCTCGGCATCGACTGCCCCGAATACCGCAACTGCCACGTCGTGCAGGCGCGGCGCGAGGCCATGGCAGCCGACCTCGTGGTCGTGAACCACCACCTGTTCTTCGCCGACCTCGCGTTGCGCGACAGCGGCGTGGCCGAGTTGCTGCCCACGGTGGAGGCGGCAGTGTTCGACGAGGCGCACCAGCTCGTCGAAGCCGGGGTGCAGTTCCTCGGCACGACGCTGGCCACCGGTCAGGCCATCGACCTCTCGCGCGACCTGCTGGCGCAGGGCCTGCGGCACGCGCGCGGCCTCAAGCCCTGGGCCGAGCTGGCAGCGGCCATCGATCGCGCCGCGCGCGACCTGCGCCTGGCCTGCGCCGGCCCGTTGCGCGAGGTGCGCGGCATCCTGAAGCTGCGCTGGGAGGAGCGGGCGGGCGACGAGCAGCTCGTCGGCCCTCTGCAGGCCCTGGCCGAAGCGGCGGAGGCGGCGGTGCCGGCGCTGGCCGGCGTGGCCGAAACGGCGCCGGACTTCGCCAAGCTCGTGCAGCGCTGCCAGGATCTGGCGACTCTGGCGCGCCGTTTCGAAGAGGACCCCGAGCCCGGGCAGGTGCGCTGGATCGACCTCTCGCCGCAGCAGGCGCGGCTGGTCGAGTCGCCGCTCGACATCCGCGCCATGATGAGCGAGCAGCGCGCAGGCCCACCCAAGTCGTGGATCTTCACCTCGGCCACCTTGGGGGCTGACGCGTCGCTGTCGTGGTTCACGGCGCAAACGGGGCTGGAAGATGCGCAGCGGCTCGTCGTCGGCAGCCCCTTCGACTACGCGGCGCATGCGCGCGTCTGGGTGCCTTCGCCGTTCCCGAAGCCGAACGAGGCGGCGCACCCCGCTGCCGTGGGCGCGCTGGCGGGGCGCTGCGCACGGGCGCTGGGAGGCCGCACCTTCGTGCTCACAACCACCTTGCGCGTGCTGCCCCTCGTGGCGGAAGCGGTGCGTGCCGAGGCACCCGAGCTGACGGTGCTGGTGCAGGGCAGCGAGCCCCGCCGGGCGCTGCTGCAGCGGTACCGCGACGGGCGCGGCGCCGTGCTCATCGGCTCTGCGTCGTTCTGGGAGGGCATCGACATGCCGGGCGACGCGCTGCAGTGCGTGCTCATCGACAAGCTCCCGTTCCCGCCGCCGAACGACCCGCTCGTCGAGGCGCGCGTGCGCCAGCTGCGCGCCAGCGGCGGCGATCCGTTCACCGACTACTTCGTGGCCGAGGCTGCGGTGTCGCTCAAGCAGGGCGCCGGGCGCCTGATCCGCACCGAGACGGACCGCGGCCTGCTCGTGGTGTGCGACCCGCGGCTGCGCCAGATGGGCTACGGCCGCAAGCTCATGGCGGCGCTGCCGCCGATGTCACCGGTTGGCAGCGAAGCCCAGGCCCTCGAGTGGCTGCAGGAGCTGGCTCAGGCACATTGAAGCGGGCTGGCGAGCGTGAAGCTCGGCGAGTCCCGCTGAATCGGATCGGCGAGCGCCGCGATGCTACGACCACCTGGGTTCAGGCCGCGCTCTTGTGACCTACCAGAGGCGCCACCAGGCGCGCTCGTAGGCACCGAGGCCGCGCGTGAGGTAGGCGCTCTGCGGGTGGTTCTGGCGCAGCACGCGCTCGGCGGCGTCTCGCAGCGGCGTCAGCTGGAGCTTGTCGTAGCTGGCCATCATCAGGTAGAGCGCCTCTTCCGTCGACGGCGCCTGCGGGTACTCGGCCACCGCCTGCTGGGCGCGGTTGGCCGCCGCAACGTAGGCGCCGCGGCGGAAGTAGTAGCGCGCCACGTGCACCTCGTACTCGGCGAGCGAGTTGAGGATGTAGTTCATGCGCAGCTTCGCGTCGGGCGTGTACTTCGACTGCGGAAACTGCTCGACCAGCAGCTTGAAGGCCTGCCAGGCGTCGCGCGAGGCACGCTGGTCGCGTTCGGCCAGGCGCTGCCCCGCCACGCTGCCGAGCAAGCCCAGGTTGTCGTTGAAGTTGATGATGCCGCGCAGGTACATCGCGTAGTCCAGCGCCGGGCTCGACGGGTTGAGCTTGATGAAGCGCTCGATGGTGGCCAGCGCCGACGTGCGCTCGGTGGCCTTCCACTGCACGTAGGCCAGGTCGATCTGGGCCTGCTGCGCGAGCAGAGTACCGGCCGCCAGCCCCTCGACGCGTTCCAGCGACTTCGTGGCACGGTCGTAGGCGCCGGCCTCGATGTCGTCGCGGGCCTCCCGGTAGAGCCTTTCGGCGGTGACCTCGGGCGCCTCGTTGCGGGGCGGCGTGCTGCAGCCGAGCGTCAGCACAGCGGCGATGCCCAGCGAAGCCAAGGTGGCTGCGCGGGGCAAGCGCGCTACGATCGACCAAGCATGGCGCAAGCATCGCGCGCAGAACGGCATCGTTTCAGACACCAGCGCACCGAGGGAAACCGGGAAGACGCTCATCGAAGATGGTCGGGAGGGCTCGAAAGGCGGCGGATTATAGGGAGCGGCCTTCCGATCTCCCTGGGCCGAGCACCGTCGACGGCCCATTGCCCACCGACGCGACCGAGGGCGATCTCGAGGCGACGGGCGATGCCGCGATCGAATGCCGCGAGGCCGTCGTGCAGGCGGATCAGCATGGCCAGCGTCTGGACAAGGTGCTGGTGGCGCTGGCGCCGGAGTTCTCGCGCAGCCATGTCCAGCACCTCATCGAGGCCGGGCACGCCCGCCTGCAAGGCGAGGTCCTGCGGGTGCCGGCCAGGCGGCTGCGGGCCGGCGACGCCGTGGCGCTGGGTCTCGTGCCCACCGAAGAGAGCCGCGCCTTCCGGGCCGAGCCCGACATGCTGCCGTCGCTCGTCATCGTGCACGAGGACCAACACCTGCTCGTCGTGCACAAGCCCGCCGGCCTCGTGGTGCACCCGGCGGCGGGGCATTGGTCGGGCACGCTGCTCAATGCGCTGCTGGCCCATCACGCGGGCGCGGCCACGTTGCCGCGTGCCGGCATCGTGCACCGGCTCGACAAGGACACTTCGGGCCTGATGCTCGTGGGCAAGACGCTGCCCGCGGTCACGGTGCTCGTGCGCGACATCGCCGCACGCGAGGTTCAGCGGCGCTACCTCGCGCTCGCCTGGGGCGACGTGCCGCAGGCGGTGCGCATCGAGGAGCCCATCGGGCGCGACCCGCGTTCGCGGTTGCGCATGGCGGTGGTGCCGGCGGGACGCGGCGGCCGCGAGGCGCGCACGGATGTCGCCTGCGTCGCGCAGCGCGACGGCGTGAGCGCGCTGCTGTGCAAGTTGCACACCGGCCGCACGCACCAGATTCGCGTACACCTGTCCTGCAAGGGCTGGCCGCTGCTGGCCGATGCGCTCTATGGCGGCCGGCCGGGCCTCGGGCTCGCGCGCCAGGCCCTGCATGCCCTGCGGCTCGCGCTGCGCCATCCGGTGACCCGCGAGCCCCTTTCGTTCTTCGCGCCGCCGCCGCCAGATTTCGCTGCAGCCTGGCTGCAAGTCGCAGGCGCTACAATGCCAGCCGACTGAGCATTCAGCCGCTGCGCAATCCGATCGCTGCAGCAGCCGCCAGAGCGTCCACCCCCCGGTGGCACCGACAGGGCCCGAACCTGTCCCCAGCACGGTCCTCGAGCTGCCACCCGCCCGCCGGCCTGTTCTCATTCATCCAGGCCACGCGGGCCTCGTTGACCGTTTCAACGTCGTCGTCCAACCCGCCCGTGCGCCCCGCCGGGCCCAGCACCCTGAGGTCATGAACACGCACGAGGCCAAGAGAGTCCTCGAAACCGCGCTCATCTGCGCCAACGCGCCGATGCCGCTGGCCGAGATGCGCGCCCTGTTCGATGGCGAGATCGGACCCGACACGCTGCGCCAGCTCCTCGATGAGCTGGTGCGCGACTGGGAGGGCCGTGGCGTTGAACTCGTGGCGCTGGCCTCGGGTTGGCGGCTGCAGAGTCGCCCTGAGATGCGTCTCTATCTCGACCGGCTGCATCCCGAGAAGCCACCCAAGTACTCCCGCGCGGCGATGGAGACGCTGGCGATCGTTGCCTACCGCCAGCCGGTCACGCGCGGCGACATCGAGGACATCCGGGGCGTCACCGTGAGCAGCCAGATCGTCAAGCAACTCGAGGATCGAGGCTGGATCGAGGCGATCGGCTTCCGCGAGGCGCCGGGGCGGCCCGCCCTCTACGCAACGACGCGCCAGTTCCTCGATGACCTGGGCCTTGCCAGCCTGGACCAGTTGCCGCCGCTCACGGGCCCGCAGGGCGATGCCACTGCTGCCTTGGCCGCGCTCGAGCCGGCGCCGTTGCTGGACGAGGCGCAGGCGGCCCTGCCGCTCGACGCGCTCCCCACCGAGGCCGATGACGCCGCCATGCAGGCCGGTGTGGTAGGCCCCGGTGCGCCGGATGCTGCGCCTGACGAAGTCACCGACGCACCGCCCGTAGCGCAGGCCGGCGACGAGCACGCCGCCGAGCCCGCCACGGCGGCGGCCGCCGAGGCCCGGCCCGGCGCCGAGTCCGACGACGCGGTGGAAGCTGCGCCCGACGGCACGGCCCCGAGCGCAGCAGAGCAAGAGCACGAGCCCGATCCGCAATCACCGCCCCTGACCGACGACATCCGCGCATGAACCCAGACGACGCCGATTCCCTGCCGCCCGCGCCGCCCGGCGCAGCGACGGCCCCTGCCACGCAAGAAGAGGGCGCGGGCACCAAGCCGCGCCGCCGCCGCGGGCCGCGCAAGCCGCGGCCCGAGGGTGCTGCCGGCTCCGAAGCGGGTCCGCGCGCAGAGCTCGACATCGACCTCGGGCCAGCGGCCGCGATGTCCGGTGCGCAGGATGCAGCAGGTGGTTCTGCCGGCGCCGAGTCCGGCGGGCCGCCCGCCGAGGGCGCTGAAGGTGCGCCGGGCGAAGGCGGCCGCGATCGGCCCCGCCGTGGGCGCAATCGTCGCCGCGGACGCCGCGGCGGTGAGCGGCGCGAGCCGGGCGCCACCGGGGCGGCCATGCCGGGCGAGGGCGCCGCCGCTGGCGTTCCCGTGCAGCAGGTGCCGCAGGCGATCGAGCTGTTTGCCGAGGTGTTGTCTGGAGCATTCGACGCCGCGGTCGAGCCGCCCGCAGGTGGTGGACAGACCGCCGATGGCGAGCAGCCCGCGAGCGACGCGCCCGCGGCGCCAACCGCCGACCCCACCATCCATGTCGCGACGGCCTCTTTGCCGGACGAACCGAGCGGCGAGCCTTCCCGGGGAGCCCGGCTCGCTTCTGAAGGCCCTGAGGCCTTGGCGGCTGGCGAAGGCATCGCCTCGTCCGCCCCCGGCGCCGAATTGCCCGACGCGGCCCCTGCGGTCGAGGCTGCGGCGGGTGAGCCGGGCCGCCGTGTGCTCGCACCCGAGCGCGACGCCCCCAAGCTGCACAAGGTCCTCGCACAGGCCGGTGTCGGCTCGCGTCGCGACCTCGAGCAGATGATCACCGAAGGACGCGTGAGCGTGAACGGCGCGCCGGCCCACACCGGCCAGCGCATCTCGTTTGGCGACCGCATTGCCGTGGACGGCAAGCCGGTGCGCTATCGCATCGCGCCGCCGCCGCCGCGCGTGCTGGCTTATCACAAGCCCGCCGGCGAGGTGGTGTCGCACGACGATCCGCAACAGCGGCCGACGGTCTTCCGGCGCCTGCCTCGCCTGCCGCATGGCAAATGGCAGTCGGTCGGCCGGCTCGACATCAACACCGAGGGCTTGCTGCTGTTCACCAACTCGGGTGAACTGGCCAACCAGTTGATGCATCCGCGCTTCGGCATCGAGCGCGAGTACGCGGTGCGTTCGCTCGGCATGCTGGCCGTTGAGGCTAAGGCGCAATTGCTCGAAGGCGTCGAGATCGAGGGCCAGCGCGCGGCGTTCAAGAGCATCGAGGACGGCGGTGGCGAGGGAGCCAACCACTGGTACCGCGTCGTCATCACCGAAGGCCGCAACCGCGAGGTGCGCAAGCTCTTCGAGTCCACCGGCCACGCGGTGAGCCGGCTCATCCGCATCCGCTATGGCTCGGTGGTGCTGCCACGCGGCCTGCGGCGCGGCGCCTGGGTCGACCTGCCGGAGCCGGACATGCGTGCGCTGCGGCGTCTGGTGTTCAAGCCGCCGCAGGAGGCACAGGTCGGCCCTAGGAAGATGCATGAGGGTGAGCAGCGGCGCGGCCCGGGGCCCGGCCGCGAAGCGCAGCGGGATTCCCCGCGCGATCCCCACCGCAAGGGCGGGCGCGGCAACCGCGGCGATGGCGGGCGCGAAGCCCCACGTGTCGAGTCCCGCGACGCCGCGTTGGAGAACGGGCCACCCGCGTCCTACTTCGAGCGCCAGGAGCGTGCCCAACGCCAGGAACGCCTCATCGTCACCGAGCGGCCGCAGAAGGGCCGCCGCGGGCACCGCGACGATGGCAACGTCCTGGCGGATCCGACGGCGGTGCCGCATCACGAGGAGGGTGACCTCCCTGCCGTCATCCCGAATCCGCTGCAGCAGACCTTCGACAAGCGGGCGATCCAGCAGGAACGTGCGCTGCGCCGTGACATGCCCGAGGACGGACCCATCCCCAATCCGCTGCAACAGACCTACGACAAGCGCGCGCTGCAGCGAGACCGCCAGCCGCAGCGGGAGTACTCCGACGACGGCCCGATTCCCAATCCGCTCCAGCAGACGTTCGACAAGCGTTTCGCGCAGGGTGGCGGTGGCGGGTTCGGTGGCGGCAAGGGTGCGCCGAGTCCTCACGGCGGCCCTGGCGGCAACGGCCAGCGCCGTCGCGGCAAGCCCGGTGCGCCGGGCCCGGGGGGCAAGGGTGGCGGTCGCGGACCTGGCAAGGGTGGCGCAAAGGGTGGTGCGGGCGCCAAGGGCGCCGGCAAGGCCGGCGGTGCCGGCGGCCAGCCCGACCCGATGCGCACCTCGGTGGGCTACATCGGCGGCGACGCCTTCTTGCGCAAAGGTGCCGGGGGACGCGGCGGCCGAGGCGGTCGCAGCCGCTAGCGAGCGAGGGCTGGCGCGCGCGGGGAGCCGCGGTTCCAGGCCCTTAGAATGAGAAGTTTCGCAAGTTCTTGATTCAGGAGTCTTTTTTCATGGCCACCGAACGCACCCTGTCGATCATCAAGCCCGATGCCGTGGCCAAGAACGTGATCGGCCAGATCTACGCCCGCTTCGAGAGCGCGGGCCTGAAGATCATCGCCGCCAGGATGGCCCACCTCTCCCGCGGCGAGGCCGAGGCCTTCTACGCAGTGCACAAGGCGCGCCCTTTCTTCAACGACCTCGTCAAGTTCATGATCTCCGGCCCGGTGATGATCCAGGTGCTCGAAGGCGAGGGCGCCATCGCCAAGAACCGCGACCTCATGGGTGCCACGGATCCGAAGAAGGCGGCCAAGGGCACCATCCGTGCCGACTTCGCCGACAGCATCGACGCCAATGCCGTGCACGGCTCTGACGCGCCCGAGACAGCGGCGGCTGAAGTGGCGTTCTTCTTCCCCGGCATGAACGTCTACTCGCGCTGATTGCGCGTGTGACAGCCAGTGACCGCCGGTGACCCGCAGCCCGTGACCGCGCCAGTGGCCTTGCCAGAGAGCGTTCCATGACCGTCAACCTGCTCGACTTCGACCTCGAGTCATTGACGGCCTGGTGCGAGACACTGGGTGAGAAGCGCTTCCGAGCGGTCCAGCTCTTCCGCTGGATCCACCAGAAGGGTGCGGCCGACTTCGCCGCCATGAGCGACCTCGCGAAGTCGCTGCGCGGCACGCTGCAGGAACACGCCGAGGTGCGCGCGCTGCCCGTGCTCTCCGAGCAGCGCTCGGCCGACGGCACGGTGAAGTGGCTGTTCGACGTCGGCGGCGGCAATGCGGTGGAGACCGTGTTCATCCCCGAGGACGATCGAGGCACGCTGTGCATTTCGTCGCAGGCCGGCTGCGCCGTCGGCTGCCGCTTCTGCTCCACCGGGCATCAGGGATTCAGCCGCAACCTGAGCACCGGCGAGATCGTGGCGCAGCTCTGGCACGTTGAGCACACCTTGCGCGCGCAACTCGGCCCGGCGGGTGCCGGCAGCGGGCCCAGACCGGGCAGCACGCGTGTCGTGGACAACGTCGTCATGATGGGCATGGGCGAGCCGCTGCAGAACTACGCCGCGCTCGTGCCGGCGCTGCGCACCTTTCTCGATGACCACGGCTACGGTCTCTCGCGCCGGCGCGTCACGGTCTCGACCTCGGGCGTGGTGCCGATGATCGATCGGCTGCGCGAGGACTGCCCGGTGGCACTGGCGGTCTCGCTGCACGCGCCGGACGACGTGCTGCGCGAGTCGCTCGTGCCGCTGAACCGCAAGTACCCGATCGCGGAGCTTCTGGGCGCCTGCGAACGGTACTTGCCGAGCGCCCCCCGCGACTTCATCACCTTCGAGTACTGCATGCTGGCCGGCGTCAACGACAACGAAGAGCATGCGCGTGCCCTCGTTCGCCTCACGCAGGGGCAGGGACCGGCGGGCGTTGCGTGGCCGCGTGTGCCATGCAAGTTCAACCTGATTCCGTTCAACCCGTTCCCGGCCTCGGGACTCGTGCGCTCCTCGCGCGAACGCGTGCTGGCCTTTGCCGCCGTCCTGCAGGATGCGGGCATCGTGACGACGGTTCGCAAGACGCGGGGTGACGACATCGACGCTGCCTGCGGCCAACTGGCCGGCGAAGTGCTCGACCGCACGCAGGCGGCGGAGCGGCTGGCGCGCCGGCGCGATGTCGTGCCCATCGTCGCCGTGCCGCCGCGTGCGGCAGGCCTTGCGAGTGCTCCAGGGAGCGCCGCGTGAGCGGCCCGGTGGATCGCGGGATGCGTGCCACGGCGCTGGCCCTCTCGTTGGTCGCGGTTGCCTGGCTCGCGGGGTGCGTTTCGCAGCCGGCTGGCGGAGCCAATACGACGGGCGGCGCGGGCACGAGCACCACGTCGAGCGAAGGCGGCGCGACGACCGGCAACACGACGCCGCCCACAGCCGCGGAAGCCGGCGCCACCGACCGCCGGGCCCGCGTGCGCCTCGAACTGGCGGCGCTGCATTTCGGCCGGGGCCAGTACAACACCGCGCTCGACGAATTGAAGCTGGCGCTGGCGGCCAACCCCGACATGCCCGAGGCGCACGGTCTGCGCGCCCTCATCTACGCCAGCCTCGGCGAACCCGCAGTGGCAGAGGAGGCCTTCAAGCGTGCCCTGGAGCTGAACCCACGCGACGCCGACACCATGCACAACTACGCGTGGTTCCTGTGCCAGCAGCGCCGATACGACGACGCCGAAGCGACGTTCCTGCGCACGACGGCGCTGCCGAACTACGGCGAGGTGCAGCGCACGCTGCTGGCGCGTGGCGTGTGCCAGGCCCGCGCGGGGCGTTGGGTCGAGGCCGAGCGCACGCTGTCGCGCTCGTACGAGCTCGACCCGTCCAACCCGGTCACGGCCTACAACCTCAGCGACGTGCTGCTGCGGCGCGGCGAGTTGGAGCGCGCCCGCTTCTATGTGCGGCGCATCAACCAGGTGCCCGAGGCGGTGACGGCGCAAAGCCTGTGGCTGGCCGCGCGCATCGAGCGTCGCATGGGCAACATGGAGGGCCTGCAGGATTTCGGCCGCCAGTTGCGCGAGCGCTTCCCGCAATCGCCGGAGATGCTGCAGTTCGAGCGCGGCCGTTTCGAGGATTGAGGGCCGCCGGCCATGCCGCCCCCCACCACCATGGACGACCCGGCTCGCACCGACACCGGCGAAAGCAGGCGCGAAGGCGGCAGTGCCGGCGCGTTGCTGCGCGCCGCGCGCGAGGGCCAAGGCATGCACATCGCCACGCTGGCCGCCGCCATCAAGGTGGCGCCGCGCAAGCTCGAGGCGCTGGAGCAGGATCGGTGGGATGAACTGCCAGGCCCCACCTTCACCCGCGCCCTGGCGCAAGCGGTGTGCCGAGCCCTGAAAGCCGACCCGCAGCCGGTGATGGACCTGCTGCCGCCGGCCGATACGTCGATGCTGGACAGCACCTTCGGCTCGATCAACGAGCCGTTTGCCGGCCGTGGCGGGCGCGAGCCCGGGCTGCTCGGCTGGATGCCACGCGGCCCGTGGCTCATTGCCGCCCTCGTGCTGCTGCTGGCAGCCGCCTTGGTGATGTGGCTGCCGGCCGGCTTCCTGAGCAGGTGGCTTGCTGGCGTCGCGCCGGCCGGGGAGACCAGCACCGCGATCGCCGTGCCGCCGCCAAGCGCAGCGGGCGGACCGGCGGTCCCCTCGGTGGCCGCCCCATCGACGACGCCAGCGACTGCACCCGGCATCGCCATGCTGCCTTCGGCGGCGCCAGGCGGATTGGCCCAGCCTTCTGCGGCCGAAGGCGCCGCTGCGGCGACACGAGCCGATGCCACGCCCGGTGCCAGTTCGGTGGCAGCCCTACCGGCCGGTGAACTGGTCATCCAGTGCAGCGCGCGTTCGTGGATCGAGGTGGTCGATGCGCGTGGCCGCGTGCTCATGTCGCGCAACCTCGAAGCGGGTGAGTCGCTCGGGTTGGACGGCCTGGCGCCGATGCAGCTGGTGGTCGGCAACGTCACGGCCACGCGCGTGTCCTACAAGGGCAGGCCGGTGGAATTGGAGACGCGAGCCCGTGACAACGTGGCCCGCTTCGAGCTGAGGTGATCGCCGACGTTTATCGTCGACGCTTTCCCGCCGGATCTTCCTCGACTCCACTGTCTGGCCCCCATGAACGCACCTGACGCTCCGGACCGACTCGACCCATTCGAGACCATCGCCGCCGCGGCCCCCGCGCCGCGTCGTTCGCGCCAGGCCACGGTGCGCTGGGGCGGGCGCCTGGTCACGGTGGGCGGCGACGCGCCGGTGCGCGTGCAATCGATGACCAACACCGACACGGTCGAAGTCATCGAGACCGCCATCCAGGTGAAGGAGCTGGCGCAGGCCGGCTCCGAACTCGTGCGCATCACGGTCAACACGCCCGAGGCCGCCGCGGCGGTGCCGCACATCCGCGAGCAACTCGACCGCATGGGCGTCGACGTGCCGCTGGTCGGCGACTTCCACTACAACGGCCATCGCCTGCTCACCGATTTCCCGGCCATGGCTGCGGCGCTCAGCAAGTACCGCATCAACCCCGGCAACGTGGGTAAGGGCGACAAGCGCGACCGCCAGTTCACCATGATGATCGAGGCGGCGGTGAAGCACGACAAGGCCGTGCGCATCGGCGTCAACTGGGGCAGCCTCGACCAGGACCTTCTCGCGCAGCTGATGGACGAGAACGCGAAGCGGGCCCGGCCCGCCGATGCGAAGCAGGTGATGTACCAGGCGCTCGTGCAGTCGGCGCTGGGCTCGGCCACCTACGCGCGCGAGCTCGGGCTCGACGCCGACCAGATCCTCATCAGCTGCCAGGTCAGCGGCGTTCAGGACCTCATCGCCGTGTACCGTGCGCTGGCTGCG
>JAEUPE010000193.1 GCA_016790435.1 Rubrivivax sp.
CGGCCGCTTCGCCTCGCGCCTGCCGGCGCCGCTGAAGGAGAGCATCCGCGCGCACGGGCTGCGCAACTCGCACCTGCTGGCCATCGCGCCCACCGGCACCATCAGCCTCGCCTTCTGCGACAACGCCAGCAACGGCATCGAGCCCGCGTTCAGCTGGAGCTACGTGCGCAAGAAGCGGCAGGCCGACGGCACTTTCAAGGAGATCAGTGTCGAAGACCACGCGTGGCGGCTGTACCGCCATCTGAAGGGCGTGGGCGCCGGCGAGGACCTGCCGCTGCCGCAGGCCTTCGTCAACGCGCTCGAACTCAGCGCCGAGCAGCACGCGGCCATGGTCGGCGCCGTGGCGCCGTTCGTCGACACGGCCATCAGCAAGACGGTGAACGTGCCTGCCGACTATCCCTTCGACCAGTTCCGCGGCCTTTACCGCCAGGCGTGGAAGCTGGGGCTGAAGGGCCTCGCCACCTACCGGCCCAACGCCGTGCTCGGCTCGGTGCTCTCGACGCAGCCCGAGCCCCTGACCCTGACGGACATGAACCGCCGCCTCGCAGTGGCGCTGCCGCAGCAGCCGGTGCTCTCCTCGCTGCGCTGGCCCGGCCGGCCCGAGCTCGTGGCCGGCAACCTGGCCTGGTGCAGCATGGTGCAGCACCCGCAGGGCGACTTCGCGCTCTTCGTCGGCGAGTTGCCGGCGGCGCCGGGCGACGATCCTGTCGCGGGGTCGGGCACGGCGGCCGCGCTGGGGCGCGCCCGCCCGCGGCCGTTCGAGATCTGGGTGAACGGCGCCGAGCAACCGCGCGGCCTCGGGGCGCTGGCCAAGACGCTCTCGATGGACCTGCGCAGCAACGACGTCGGCTGGCTGCAGCTCAAGCTCGACATGCTGGCCACGGTGGCCGAGGAGCATCCGTTCGAGATGCCCTTCCCGCCGCGCGGCGAGCGCCGCCTCTTCCCAGGCACCGTGGCGGCCGTGGCGGCGCTCGTGCGCTGGCGCTGCGAGCAACTCGGCACGCTGCCCGCGCCGGAGCCCGGCAGCCCGGGCGCATCGACGCCGGTGCTCGACGCCCTCTTCAGCCGCGACGACCCGCGCACCGGCGAGGACGGCACGCTCGCCTGGGCCGTGGACATCGACAACCCGGTGGCGCGCGAGAGCTTCACGCTCATGCTGAAGGAGGTGACCGTGCCCGGGCCGGACGGCACCCTCGTCACGCGCCCCTGCGCGATGGCGCTCTCCGGCCGCTACCCGCGCGCGCTCGACGGCCTGGTGCGCCTGCTCTCGCTCGACATGCGCGTGGTGGACCCGAGCTGGATCGGCATGAAGCTGCGCAAGCTGCTCAACTACGCCGAGCCGCTGGGCGATTTCATGGCTTTCGAGCCCGGGCTGCCGCCGGGGCAGCGCCGGCAGCGGCAGTGGCCGAGCACCGTGGCCTACCTGGCGCGGCTCGTCATCCACCGCTATGCCATGCTGGGCGTGCTCGACGAGCGCGGCTTCCCGCTGCGCGAGATGGGCGTGCTCGAGGTGCCGCAAGGCAGCGCCACGCGCGCTGCGGCCCCGGTGCAGGCCGGGCGCCCGTGCCCTGAATGTGGCAACGCCACCATGATCCACAAGGACGGGTGCGACTTCTGCACCGCCTGCGGCTACGTGGGGCAGTGCGGCTAGGGCTCGCCCGCTTTAGTCCGGCCCGTCCTGACCGCCGTTCTCGGGTGGCCCGGGGTCCGGCCAGCCCAGCAATTCGGCCAGCCGCCGCGTGACCCAGACCGCTTCGGCTTCGTCGACCACCCCTGCGGGCGAGACAAGACCGAGCTGCATGCGTCGCAGCACCTCGGCTTCGTCGGCGCCCGTGTCGAAGTGCACGGTCTGCGCGTGCTCGACGAGCGTCTGCGCGAGGTCTTCGCAAAGCTCGTAGCGCGCTGCGATGTGCTCGCGCGACTGCGTCGGCTTGATGCGCCCCGGTGGCACGAAGAGCGCCACGAACGAAGGTGGGACGATGATCTGGTTGTCGTCGGACATCAGGCAGGCGTGATCAGGCGCTCGATCGGCGGGCGGGGCGCCTCGCGAACCCGCCAGCGGCTAAGCGGCGTAGTCCACCGGGTCGCGATAGGCGGCCTCGTCGTGCATCGCCCAGTACGCCTGCTGCAACTGCCTGGAAACCGGCCCCGGGAACTGCGGCAGCGGCTTGCCGTCGAGCCTGGCCACCGGCAGGATGCCGCCGCCGGTGGAGGTGAGGAACACCTCGTCGGCCTGGCGAAAGGTGGCGGCCGGCAGGGGCATCACGCGCAGCGGCAGCCCGAGGCGCGCGCACAGCTCGATGGCCGTGCGCCGCGAGACACCTTCGAGCACGCCGCGGTCGGCGGTGCACACGGTGCCGTCCTTGACCATGAAGACGTTGAAGCCCGGGCCTTCGGCGATGTTGCCTTGCGCGTCGACGACACAACTCGTGTCGCGGCCGCGGTCGTAGGCGTCGAAGAGGCTCTGAACGAGGTCGATCCAGTGGTAGTTCTTGACCCGCGGGTCGACGGACTCGGGCGAGATGCGCACACGTTCGCTGATGTGCAGGTCGATGCCCTGCGCCTGCTTCTCGGGCGGGGCGATCCAGACGAACGGCAGTGCATAGGCGTAGAAGCGGTTGGTGGCCAGGCGCGGATCGCGCGCGCCCTTGGGCGGCACGCCGCGCGTGCAGACCATGGCCACGTAGGCGTCCTGCAGGCCGGCGGCGCGCACGCAGCCGTGCAGGATCTCGCGCAGCTCGGCGCGGCTGTACGGGATGGCCAGGCGCATCTTGTCGAGGCTGGCGAAGAAGCGGTCGATGTGCGTGTCGAGCCGGAAGAAGGCGCCCTTCCAGCAGCTGGCGACGTCGTAGGTGGCATCGGAGCGCGTGAAACCCCAGTCGAAGAGCGAGATCTTCGCGTCGGCGAGTGCGACGAAGCCGCCCTCGGCGAAGGCGCAGCCGCTGTCGAAGGTGCCGGGTGCGGGCAGGGCGGGGATGGGCATGGCGGGCGGCTCCTGGCGAAGGAGGTCGGCTGGAGGTCAGATCGAGGTCAGATCGAGGCCCAGTGCTCAGCCCATCGCCGCGTTCAACGCGCGCTCGAACGTGGCCACCGTGCGGTCCACGTTCTTCAGCTTGTCCAGGCCGAACAGGCCGACGCGGAAGGTGCGGAAGTCGGCTGGCTCGTCGCAGGCCAGCGGCACGCCGGCGGCGATCTGCAGGCCCTGGGCGGCGAAGGTCTGCGTGTTGGCCAAGTCGGCCCGGTCGGTGTAGCTCACCACCACGCCCGGCGCCTGGAAACCGGGCGCGGCCACGCTCGCGATGCCCTTGGACTCGAGCAGCGCCCGCACCCGGTCGCCGAGCTGCTGCTGCGCCGCGCGCGCGGCCTCGAAGCCGAGCACGGCCGTTTCCTGCATCGCGTCGCGCAACTGCGCCAGGCCGTCGGTGGGCAGGGTGGCGTGGTAGGCGATCGCGCCCTTCTCGTGCGTCTCCATGATCGCGAGCCACTTCTTCAGATCGAGCGAGAAGCTGCTGCTGGTGGTGTCCTCGATGCGCGCGCGCGCGCGTTCGCCCAGCATCACGAGGCCGGCGCAGGGCGTGCTGCTCCAGCCCTTCTGGGGCGCGCTGACGATGACGTCCACGCCCGTGTCGGCCATGTCCACCCAGATGCAGCCCGAAGCCACGCAGTCGAGTACGAAGAGGCCGCCATGCTCGTGCACCGCGGCGGCCACGGCGCGCAGGTAGTCGTGCGGCAGGATCAGGCCGGCCGAGGTCTCGGTGTGCGGTGCGAAGACGACGTCGGGCTTGTCGCGGCGGATGGTGGCCACCACTTCATCGATGGGCGCCGGCGCGAACGGCGCCTTCGGCGCCGCCGTGATCATGCGCGCCTTCAGCACTGTCGTCTGCGCGGGAATGGCGCCCATCTCGAAGATCTGGCTCCAGCGGTAGCTGAACCAGCCGTTGCGGATGACGAGCACCTTCTTGCCCTGCGCGAACTGGCGCGCCACCGCCTCCATGCCGAAGCTCCCGCTGCCGGGCACCACGATGGCTGAGCGGGCGCCGTAGACCTGCCTGAGCGTGGCCGACAGGTCCTGCATCACCCGCTGGAAGCGGCCCGACATGTGGTTCAACGCGCGGTCGGTGTAGACGACCGAGTACTCGAGCAGGCCGTCGGGGTCGACGTGGGGCAGCAGGCCGGGCATCAGGGCTCCGTGAGTCCGTGGGACATGGGGTGGTCCCGGGAGGTTATCAGTGACCGCGCCGGCGTGGATGCCGAATCCCCTGTGGGCGCGTGCCTGCCTCGCTAGACTGGCGGTTTCCTGGACCTCGAAGCCCATGCGCATCCTGCTCGCGCCGATGGAAGGCCTGCTCGACCACAGCCTGCGCGACGTCATCACGTGCGTGGGCGGCGTGGACCTGTGCGTGTCGGAGTTCATCCGCGTCACCGACCAGCGGCTGCCCGAGCGTGTGTTCACGCGCATCGTGCCCGAGTTGCTGAACGGTGGCCGCACGGCAGCCGGCACGCCCGTGCGCGCGCAGCTGCTCGGCAGCGACCCCGCCTGCCTGGCCGACAACGCCGCGGTGCTGGCGGCGATCGGGCCCCATGGCTCATTCGGCATCGACCTCAACTTCGGCTGCCCGGCGCCCACCGTCAACCGCCATCGCGGCGGCGCCGTGCTGCTCGACGAGCCGGAACTCGTGCATGCGATCGTCGCGGCGGTGCGGCGTGCCGTGCCGGCGGCGATGCCGGTGAGCGCCAAGATGCGCCTGGGCCACCGAGACGAGTCGCGCATGCTCGATTGCGCGCTGGCCATCGAGGCGGCCGGCGCGAGCGAGCTCACGGTGCATGCGCGCACCAAGGTGCACGGTTACCGGCCGCCGGCCTACTGGGACCGTATCGCCACCATCCGTGCTGCCGTGCGCCTGCCCGTGGTGGCCAATGGCGAGGTGTGGACGGTGGCCGATGCGCGCCGCTGCCTGGCCGAGAGCGGCTGCGACGCGCTGATGCTCGGCCGCGGCATCGTCACCGACCCCGGGCTGGCGCTGGCCATCCGGGGCGCCGCGGCGCCCGACTGGCCGGCGCTGCGGCCACTGGTGCGCCACTACTGGCACCGCATCGCCGGGCACGTCGTGCCGCGTCATCGCGCCGGGCGCCTGAAGCAGTGGCTCAACCTGCTGCGCCGCCGCTTCCCGCAGGCACAGGTGGCGTTCGACACCGTGCGCACCTTCAATGACCCGATGGTCGTCGAGGGCCTGCTCTTTGCCGAGGAGGCAGCGGCGGCGCCGGAGAGCCCGCCGGTCCGCGAGGTTGCTCGGACAGGCCCGTCGACGCAAGCCAGGTCCGGCGCGCCTCATGAAAGGGCCGAGCCCGTGGAACGCGCCGAACAGGTCGAGACGAACGCCTGCGCTGGCCGCTGAATGGCCACTGCCGCGCCCATCACGCACACGCTGCGCCACGCCACCTTCCGCGGCCTGTGCACCGGTGGGGTGGTGTACTTCGTCGGCAACGCCATGCAGACGATGGCGGCGACTTGGGAGATGGTGGAAGCCACGGGCTCGGGCTTCCTCGCGGCGCTGGTGCAGACGGCGGTGTTCCTGCCGATGTTCCTGCTCTCCCTGCCGGCTGGCGTGCTCGCCGATACCACCGACCGCAAGCGACTGATCGTGGCCGCGCTCGCCACGCAGGCGGTGTCGGTGGCGCTGCTCACGGTGCTGCTGGCGTGGGACGCCGCCGGCCCGGCGCTGCTGCTCTTCCTCACCTTCGTTTGCGGCTGCTCCACGGCGCTCATCACGCCGGCGTGGAACTCGACGGTGGCCGACAGCGTGCCGCGCGAGGAGCTCGGCCAGGCCATCACCGTCGTCTCCATCGCGTACAACGCGGCGCGTGCGCTCGGGCCCACGCTCGGTGGCTTCATCTTCGCGCAGGTGGGCGGGCCGTTCGTCTTCTTCATCGCCCTCGGTGGCACGCTGGCGATGCTGCAGTCGGTGCGCCGACGCCCGCCCAAGCCGCACCCGCCTTCACGGCTGCCGGCCGAGCGCTTGTGGGGCGGCATGCGCGCGGGGCTGCGCTTCGCCTGGCACTCGGAGCCCATCTTCGCGCAGCTGCTGCGCACCACGGCCTACAGCGCCGCCGGCTCGGCGCTGTGGGCGCTGCTGCCGGTGATCGGGCAGAAGCGCATCGGCCTCGGCGCCTCGGGCTTCGGCCTGCTCATGGGCTGCCTCGGCGTCGGCGCGGTGTGCGCCGGGCTCGTCATCGGCCGCGTGCGCGCGCGGGTCTCGCACGAGCGCGTCGTCGTCGGCGGCTGCGTCGTCTTCGGTCTGGCCACGGCCGTCGCGGCGTGGTCGCCGTGGATCTGGGCCATCTACGTGGCGCTGCTCTTCAGCGGTGCGGCCTGGATGGCCGTCATGTCCACCTTCAACACGGCCACGCAGACGAGCGCGCCGCCCTGGGTGCGAGCGCGCGCCGCGGCCATGCACGCGCTGTGCGCGCTCGGCGCCTTCGCCATCGGCTCGGCGGTGTGGGGGGCGCTTTCGGGGCTCGTGGGCCTGCAGGTGGCGCTCAGCGTTTCAGCGCTCGCCATGCTTGCCGGCCTGCTGCTGGCGCGGCCTTTCCCGCTGCGCATGGGCGCGGCCGAAGACGTGACACCGGCGACGCCCTGGCATGACCTCTTCGTGGCGGAAGAGCCAGCGCCCGAGGCCGGCCCGGTGGCGGTGGAGATCGCCTACCGCATCCGTGCCGAGGACCAGGCCGCGTTCCTCGATGCGCTGACACAGATGCGCGGGCCGCGCCGGCGCGATGGCGCCACCTTCTGGCGCATCTACCGCGACCTCGCCGACCCGACGCGCTACCTCGAACGCTTCATCGTCGCGTCGTGGGCCGACTACCTGCACCAGCGGGCCCGTGCGACTCTGGCGGACCAAGAGCTCGAGTCGCGCGTGCATGCGTTCGTGCCGGCGGGGGAGACGGTGACGATGCAGCACTACATCGCGGAGAGGTGACCGGCTGGTCGGCTGAATCTTGGGGCTCGACGGGTGACTGGCTTCAGTCGAAGCAGGCCGGGTCTCGCCCCGGCGGGCGAGTCACTTTCATTTGCTGGCCCAAATGAAAGTACCCAAAGCAAGGGGCCTGATGTCCTGAAAGGCTGGATTGCCTGCGGAGGCGGGCCTCCATTTGGCCGGCGCGCTTCGGCCGCAAACACCAACGAAACCTTGGCGAGCCGCGACTGGCGCTCATGAGTTCGGCGCGGACGCTGGCGCTCGTTGAGGCATGGACGCTGGCGCTTGCTCGGCTTGGCCGAACTCACGAGCGCGGGTCGCAGCGCGAAGCTCGATCGATGGTGTTTCGCGCCGGAGCGAGCAGGCCAAATAGAGGCCCGCCTCCGTAAGCAATCAATCAGCGCAGGACATCAGGCCCTTTGCTTTGGTTACTTTCATTTGGGCCAGCAAATGAAAGTGACTCGCCCGCCGGGGCGAGACCCGGCCTGCTTCGACTGAAGCCAGTCGCCAACCGAGGCGAAACCCGGCACGCCGAGTCCTCCGACTCCCCGCGGGCAGGATCCCCGAACTCGACACTCGATCAAGTGGCATCGGCCCGCCGCAGATCCATCACCCAGTTCGTCTCCCAGGTCCGCCCGCCGTCCTCGGAGAAGGCCTGCTGCCAGCGCGCCGAGTCCGCGGTGATGTCGGTCCAGAGAAAGCGCACGCGGATCGGCCGGCCCTTGAACTGGTCGTCGGCGAAGAAGGTACCGATACCCCCTTCGAAACGACCGACCACGGGCGCGTCGAGCTGGTGCGGGTGGCGCTCATCCAGCCACCAGATGGCCCACAGCCCCTTGGCCGGGTCGAACGAGCGCATCGAGATCGCGCGGTAGCGGCCCGCCGGCAGGTCGATGACGTTGTCGTCGACGTTGCCGCGGCCGTCCATCAAGGGCCGCAGCGTGCTCGTGCCTTCGAACTCCTGCCACTCGGCGCAGCCTTCGAGCCGTTCTTTCAGGCGGCGGTGGCGCACCTGCCAGTGGCCCACGAGGAAGTCGAAGTCGTGCGCGCCGTTGCCGTTCGGCATCCCGCTCGTCGTGTCATTAGCACCTCGGCGTGGCGTCCCGTTCATGAAATCTCCTTCGGGCTTGGATGGCGCAGCGCGCCACCGCGGCGGGCTGTCTAGATCCATGGCCCGCACTGTGCGCTGCAATAGCTGCCACCGAGCGGCAGGTATGGGGCACAGGGCTGCCATGCCATGATCCCGGCCGTGCTGAAGACCTTGAAGGACCTTCTCGACAACCTGCTGCCGCCGGCTCCCGGCGCCGACCCGGTGTCGCAAGAACATGCGCTGCAGCTGGCCACCGCCGTGATGCTCGTGGAGGTCATGCGCGCCGACGCCACCTTCCATGCCGGCGAGCGCGAGGCCGTGCTGGCGGCGCTGCGCGCCAAGTTCTCGCTCGCCGACGACGAGGCGGAACGACTGGCCGAACTCGCCGAACGCACGGCGCGCGACGCGAGCGACCTGTTCGCCTTCACGTCGCGCATCAACGAGCGCTTCGAGATGCCGCAGAAGATCGCGATGATCGAGCACATGTGGCGGGTCGCCTACGCCGACGGCCACCTGAGCGAGCACGAGCGGCACGTGATGTGGCGCATCGCCGACCTGCTGCACGTGCCGCAAGGCGCCTACGTGCACGCTCGCTTGCGCGCGCAGGCGCCGTGATGCGCCGGCGTGCGGGCGCTGCCGACGCCGCTCAGAACTTGAACACGTCGCCCATCAGGTCGCCCGCCAGTCCCGGCAAGGCGGTGCCGCCCAGGCCGATGCCGCCGCCCTTGATGGGCCGCTTCGGCATGCCTCGGATCTCCCAGGGAGAACTCTCGATGAGCCCGGCGGCCGATTCGTAGATGCCGTCGTAGCCGCGCTTCTTCAGCGTCTCGAGGTAGTCCATCCAGCCCGGCTGGCCGAAGCACTCGATCGGGATCATGTCGCTCAGCGTCGCGCTCGTCAGCATGTAGCAGCCGAGCAGCGGATAGGTCTTGAAGAGCTGGATGTCCAGGGGCCCGTTGCGCAGGATCTCGTTGGCCCGTTGCGTCGCCTCGCGCTCGAAGGCGAGCGCGAAAAGCTTGAGCGAGACCTGCGAGACGGCCTTCAGCGCGCCCACCACCGGCCCGCTCACCGCGCCGCCGTCGACGAAGACGAGGCCGGTCTTGAGGGCGAACGACGTCGTGGCGATGCCGGCCTCGCCGGCCTGCAGCTTGGCCTCGTCGGCCAGGCACTTCTTCAGCGCGTTGAAGGCCGCTGTCGGTGCGCCGGTGTCGATGGCATAGGCGCGCCGGCCGATGCCGTGCCGCTCGTGCAGCGCCAGCCCCACCTTTCCCCAGCCGACGATGAGGTCGTAACCGTCCTTCACGTGGCCCACCACCGGTGCCACGCTCACGCTGCACTGGCCGATGATGCCGAGCACGAAGCCGGAGAGGTCGCCCAGCGAGGACAGCGTGTCGACGTTGAAGATGCCCTTGGCCATTTCCTCCAGCTTGTCGCGCACGATGCGCGCGCCGTCCGCCGGCGGTGCCTTGCCCACCGAGCGCATCCACTGCGCGGCTTCCTCGCCCTTGCCCTTGACTTCCGCCACGGCCGCCTGCAGCGCCTGCTTCGGGCTCGTCGGCCCCTTGAACACCACCTCCTTCCCGGCGAAGAGCGAGCGGATGGCCTGCTTGCGATGCTGGGCGATGAGAGCCAGCGCCTGCAGTTCCTGCGGCGTGAAGCGCACCGCCTGCACGGACATCAGGTCGGCTTCCAACTGCGTCATCGCGAACGTGCGGTTGCGCTCGTTGGCGTACCAGGCAGCGCCCTTGGCGCTCTTCCAGGCCTCGAAGGCGAGCTTGATCTTGCCCATGGCCGCGGGCGTGGGGCTGCGCTCGAACTGGCCGATCGCCTCGTCGACCAGTTTCAGCTCAGGGCTGCGTGGGCGGAAGAGGTTGCGGCTGGTCTCTTCGAGCCACTTCGCCTTGGTGGGTATCGCCACGGGTTCTCCTTTTTGCCGGTTGCCGTCTGGATGCTGCCTGGGTGCCGCATCAGCGGCGCGGCGTAGTAGAACCCGGCGGGTGCGCGCCACGACCGGGTCGGATGTGACCAGGCGCGTCGAACTCCCTCGTTGGCAGGAGCACATGATCCCGATGGATAACGAGGCCGCGGCCGGCAGCGATGCGAATGGCCCGCCGCCAGACCCGCTGATCCCGCTGGAGAGCGAGATGCAGTTCAGCGCCGTGCGCGCGCAGGGTGCAGGCGGACAGAACGTCAACAAGGTGTCCAACGCCGTGCACTTGCGCTACGACGTGCCCGCCTCGTCGCTGCCCGAGGCGGTGAAGCAGCGCCTGCTGGCCAGTGCCGACTCCCGCGTCAGCCGCGACGGCGTGGTCGTCATCAAGGCGCAGGCGCACCGCAGCCTGGAGATGAACCGCCAGGAGGCGGTCGAGCGGCTCACGGAGATGATTGCCGCCGCCGCGCACGTGCCCAAGGCGCGCCGGGCGACCAAGCCCACGCGGGCCTCGCAGCGCCGGCGCGTCGAGGCCAAGGTGCAGCGCGGCCAGGTGAAGGCGCTGCGCGGCAAGCCGGGCAAGGAGTAACCGGGCCGTTGGACCGGCGACCGGCGCCATCGGCGGCCCAGTGAGCGCAGCATGTCGCGGCTCGGGAGCCCCCCAGGCCACCGCTCAGCGCGTCAGGCGCGAGGGCGCTGTTCGCGCCCCCGCGGGTTGCGGCTCAGTTCGAAGCGAAGCAGTACAGGCGCCCGGAGCCACCCGTGCGCACCAACGCCTCCTGGCTGCAGCCTGCCGACTGGTGCGAGAAGTTCCAGCTCTTCGCCCAGTTCTCGGGCAACGGGCCGGTGCGATCGTGGTGGCCGACGATGGCCGAACCTTCCGTGCTGCTCGTCCAGGCCTTGCAGGTGGTGTCGGTCTGCGGCGCGAAGGCGGTGCCATCGGCGCGGCTGCCGGTGAGGATGTCGTGCTCGTTCGGCGTGTCGCCGCGGCCCTTGATGACGGCCCCCTTCTCGTCGAGCGCCGTCTCCTTGGAGAGGTTGTTGCCATTGTGCAGGTGCGCCACGTCGCGCGCGATGAGCACGCCCTTGGCATTGAACCAGGGGCCGGTGCCGATGCGGTCGCGAGCATGGATGGAGGGCGTGCCACCGGCGTTGGTGGGCGAGGGGAAGGCGCCCGGCACGCTCAGGTAGGCGCGCCAGGTCTTGCTGCCGGCACCGGCGGCCGCGGCCAGCTTCTGGCAATGCGCATCGGCACCGGCCAGCCCGCCGAAGTCGGCGCCCTTGCCGGAACCGACACTGGTGATGAAGAAGCTCATCGGACCGGTGGCCGGCGGCATGGCGCAGGCGCCCAGCAGGGCGGCCGCGGTGGCGGTGAGGGCGAGGGCACGGGCTTTCTGACGCATGTGAAGGGCTCCTGGGATTCGGATGGATGGCGTGGAGATTACGTGCCAGCGGCCGCATTGCTTCCTGCGGGTGTTCCCGGGTTGCGTTGCCGCGCTGGGTCGGTCCTCAGGTCGCCCCCCGGCATCGAGTCGGAAGGACCTGGGCGCCTTCGCGCGGGATGACGGCTGGGATGCCGACAGCGGCGCCGCCCTGCTTACCATCGGCGCATGCCGGAGACCCGCCTCGAGGTTCGACCCAAGGCGCGCGACGCCGCGCCCCGCTTCGCGGCCACCAAGATCCAGCCGCCGCGGCCGCGCGCGCAGCGCATCGAGCGCCCGGCGCTCGATGCCGCGCTGCTCGCTGCCACGCAGCGGCATCGCGTCGTGCTGCTGCAGGCGCCAGCGGGCTTCGGCAAGACGAGCACGCTGGCGGCGCTGGCCGAGCGGCTGGCGCAGGAAGGCTCGGCGCTGGCCTGGGTGTCGCTCGACGCCGACGACGATGCCGCCAGGCTGCTCACCTGCCTGGCCGCGGCGCTGGAACCTTTCGACCTGCCTTGGCGCACGCTGCCCGACGCGCTGGTGGCGCAGATGCACCAGGGCACCGCGGCGGCCCGCCGCGCCGTCGAGGAGCTGCTCAACGCGCTCGCCCACGCCGACGTGGCGCACGGCGTCATCGTCATGGAGGACCTGCACCGCGTGCGCAACGCCGACCTCGTGGGCCTGGGCGACCTCCTCATCGAGCGCCTGCCGCCGCAATGGTGCCTGGTGCTCACCAGCCGTGAGGCGCCGCCGCTGGCGCTCGCGCGGTTGCGCGCTGCCGGCGAGCTGGCCGAGTTCGGGCCCGAGGCGCTGCGTTTCAGCGAGGCCGAGAGCCTCGAGCTGCTCGCTGGCGCCGGGCTCGACTCGCTGGGCGGTGCCGCCTTGCACGAGCGCACGCAGGGCTGGCCGGCCGGGCTGCGCCTGGCGCTGCTGGCGCAGCAGGCGCGCCCGGGGCAGGGCGGGCCCGCCGGGCAGGCGCCGGGCGCAGCGGCGGGCCGGCCGGGCGCGGCGGCGCGTTCGCTCGGCGAGCGCTACCTCTTCGACTACCTGGCCAGCGAAGTGCTCGACGCGCTGCCCGCGGAGCTGCACGACTTCCTGCTGCGCTGCTCTGTGCTGCCCGAGCTCACCGCCGGCCGTGCGGCCGCCGTGAGCGGCGACGCCCTCGCGGCGCTGCGGCTCGACGAGGTGGAGCGCCGGGCGCTCTTCGCCACGCCGCTGGAGGCCCACGAGCGCACGCTCGTGCTGCACGACCTGTTCCGCGACGCCTTGCGCACGCGCCTGGCGCAGCGCCTGCCCGGCGAGCTGCCGGCGTTGCTGCACCGCGCCGCGGCGGGCGAGACCGACCCGCTGCGCCGCGTGGGCTATCTACAGCAGGCCGGCGACTGGGCCGGCGCCGAAGAGGCGCTGGACGACGCCGCGCCGGCGCTCTTCCTGCACAACGGCCCCGGCGACGTGGAGCGCATGCTGGCCGCCTTCGACGCCGGTTGGCGCGAAGGTTCGGTGGTGCTGGCCGCGCTTGCGGCGGGCGCCGCGCTGCTGCGCTGGGACTGGGACGCAGTGGCCCGCCACGGCGCCCGGGTGGCGGCGCTGCCGGTGCCGCCGCCAGGGGAGACGCTCCGCCAACGCACCGCCCGCCAGCGCACGCTGGCCGTGCACGCGATGGCGCTGTACGTGGCCGACCGCAACGAGGCCTCGGAGGCGCTGATCGCGCAGCTGCGCGCGCAACATGAAGTCCAGGCGCTGGCACCGAGCGCGCGCCGCCTGCTGCTC
>JAEUPE010000178.1 GCA_016790435.1 Rubrivivax sp.
CGGTGATGGCCTCGATGTCGCCGCGCACCAGCATCGTCTCGCGCAGCGGCGGGTCCATGCTCGTCCACTGCACGCCGCTGAGGTTGTTGGCCTTGGCGACGAGCGGGAAGGCCTTGCGCCCGGCGTCGAAGCCCGGCGCGCCGAGCTTCTTGCCGTTGAGGTCGGCGGGGGTCTTGATGCCGCTCTTCTTCAGTGCCAGCACGGCAGCGGGCGTGTTGTTGTAGACCATCAGCACCGCCACCGGCTTGTTCGGCGCGTCGGGGTTGTTGGCGTGGAACTCCATCAGCGCCGCGAGGTCGGCGAAGCCCATGTCATAGGTGCCGCTGGCCACACGCGTGACGGTGCCGCCGCTGCCGTTGCCGGCGTCGATGGTCACGTCGAGGCCGGCGGCCTGGTAGTAGCCCTTGGCCGATGAGGCGAGGAAGAGCGCCGCGGGGCCTTCGAAGCGCCAGTCGAGCTGGAACTTGATGGGCGTCTGGGCCAGCACGGGGCCGGCGGCGAGAGTGGCGCTGACGGCAGCACCCATCGCGAGCAGGGCTCGGCGGGTCTTGGATCGCAAGGACATGGTGGAAATCTCCGGAGGGGCGCGAAATGACAACCCGGTGATTCTGCAAGTTGCGTGCGCGGGTGAACCTTCGGGCTTGCACCAGCGAGGTGCCCATTCCAGCGCCTTCGCCGCGATTCGGTGCCGACGACGACCAAACCGGGTTGCGCCGGCCGAAAACGGGGCGTGGGACGTCGAGCGGGCCGCGCCGGTGATCCCCTTGCTTGCCCGCTCGGCCGAGTGAGGGCGCCGCCCGAGGCTTCAGCCTTTCCGACCGGCTCCCCCGGACAGCATGTCGAGCAGCGTGCGCGCCACCACCTTTGTCGCCCGCCGCAGGTCCTCGAGCACGAGGTGCTCGTCGGCGCGCTTGGCGTTGCTCTCCAGCACCGTGCGCGGGCCGGCGCCGTAGATGACGGCGGGCACGCCAGCTGCGCCGTACAGGCGCACGTCGGTATAGAGCGGTGTGCCGCTCACCGGAATCGGCTCGCCGAAGACCGCCTCGCCATGCTTCTGGATGGCTGCCACCAGCGGTGCATTGCCCGCTTGCGGCTTGAGCGAGTGCGCCAGCAGCAGGCGCCGGATCTCCAGCCGGATGCCGGGGCACGCGGCCACGGTCGACTCGATCAGCGCGCGCACCTCGGCCTCGACCGCCACCACGTCCTCCTCGGGGATCATGCGGCGGTCGAGCCGGAGCACCACCTTGCCCGGCACGACGTTGGTGTTGCTGCCACCTTCGATGGTGCCGACGTTCAGGTACGGGTGCGTGATGCCGACCACCTGCGAGCGGCGCGTGCGCAGCACGTCGTTGTGCGCGTAGAGCGCGGTGAGCAGCTTGTTCGCGGCCTGCAAGGCGTCCACACCCGTGTGCGGGTAGGCGGCGTGCGAGGCCAGGCCGTGCAGCGTCACCTCCATCTGCAGGCAGCCGTTGTGCGCCGTGACGACCTGGTAGCTGAAGCCGGCGGCGATGAGGAAGTCGGGCTTGGTGATGCGATTGGACAACAGCCAGCCCGGGCCGAGCTCGCCGCCGAACTCCTCGTCGTAGGTGAAGTGCAACTCGACCGCGCCGCGCAGCGGCGCGAATGGGCTGCCCTCGCCGTGCAGCGAGCCGCCGAGCGACTCGAGCGCCCGCAGCGCAAAGGTGTAGGTGGCGAAGTCGCTCTTGCTCACGGCCGAGGCGCGGCCAAAGAGCTTGCCGCCCTCGATCTCGGCGCCGTAGGGGTCGTGCGTCCAGCCGTCGCCCGGAGGCACGACGTCGCCGTGCGCATTGAGCGCGATCACCGGACCGGTATCGGCGAACCGGCGCCGCACGACGAGGTTGGTGATCGACTGCAGGCCGTACTCCTCCAGCGCCCAGGCCGGCACCGGGTGCTTCTCGGCCTTCAGGCCCATCGCCTCCAGCAGCTCGGCCGTCTTCTCGGCGTGTGGCGCGTTGTTGCCCGGCGGCGTGTCGGTGGGCACGCGCACCAGGGCCTGCAGGAAGGCCACCTCTTCGTCGAAGCGGCGGTCGACCGCCTCGTCCAGGCGCGCGTACAAGTCCGTCATGTCGGGGTTTCCGGGATCAGAGGTTCTGGTAGAGGTGACTGAAGGCGTGCACGGCGAGCTCGATGTCATCGCTGGCCGTGCTCTCCAGCGGGTTGTGGCTGATGCCCGAGTTCTGTCCGCGCACGAAGAGCATGGCCTGCGGCATCACCTCGTGCAGCTTCATCGCGTCGTGGCCGGCGCCGCTGGGCATGCGGAAAACGGGCAAGCCGACGTGCTGCACGGCCGCCTCCCAGCGCTGCTGCCAGGCCGGCGCGCTGGGCGCGGCCGGTGCGCGCATCGTGAGCTCGGCCGTGTACTGCAGGCCGCGCCGCTTGCAGATGCGCCCGAGCTCGGCCAGCACGTCGCGCTCGCAGGAGTCGCGCACGGGGTCGGTGGTGGCGCGGAGATCGAGGCTGAAGCGGCAGCGCCCGGGAACGACGTTGATCGAGCCCGCAGGCACCTGCAGCATACCCACCGTGCCCACCAGGTCGGGCACCGACGAGGCACGCGCCTCCACGTAGAGCAGCAGCTGCGCAGCCGCGGCCGCGGCGTCGCGCCGGCGGCCCATGGGCGTGGTGCCGGCGTGGCTGGCCTGGCCCATGATCTCGCACTGGTAGCGCACGCCCCCGTTGATGGAGGTGACCACGCCGAGCGGCAGGTCCATCTCGTTGAGCACCGGGCCCTGCTCGATGTGCACCTCGACGAAACCGAGGTAGCGCGCGGGGTCGCGCCGCAGCGCCAGGATCTCGGGCATGCGGGCCGGCAGGCCCGCGGCCTGCATCGCTGCGCGCATCGTCACGCCATCGGCGTCGGCCTGCTCGAGCCAGGCGGGGTCGAAGTGGCCCGTGAGCGCACCCGAGCCCAGGAAGGTCGCCTTGTAGCGCTGGCCCTCCTCCTCGGCGAAGCCGATCACCTCGATGCCGTGCTTCAGGCGCCGGCCCGTGCGCTTGAGTTCGCGCACCACCGCCATCGGCACGAAGATGCCCAGGCGCCCGTCGTACTTGCCACCGTTGCGCACGGTGTCGTAGTGGCTGCCGGTGAGCAGGCGCGGCGCCTGCTTGCCGTGCTGCTCATCGCTGCCTTCGTAGACGCCGACGACGTTGCCGACCTCGTCGATGTGCACCTGGTCGAAACCGCAGTCCTCGCGCATCCACTGCGCGAGGTCACGCGCGCAGGCGCGGTGCGCGTCGGTGAGGTAGGTCACCGTGAGCTGGCCGGCCTCGGCGTAACCCGGGTCGCTGTGGCGCGCGAGACGCTCGGCCCAGTCCCACACGAGGTTGCCCTGCTCGGGCGAGGCGCCGAACTTGTCGTTCAGGCGGATCTGCACCACGCGGTGGATGTTGCGCAGGCATTCGCCAAATTCGAAGTCAGGGTGGCCGGCGAGGCGCCGCTCGAAGGTGGCGATGATCTCGTGGCGGTCCAGGCCGGTGCCGCGCGGTCCACGCACGGCGAGGATGAAGGGCCAGCCGAACTTGGCGTTGTAGTCGGCGTTGAGCTTCTGGATCTTCGCGAATTCCTCGGGCGTGCAGTCGGTGAGGCCGGCCTTGCCCTGCTCGTTCGTGCTCTCGGCAGTGAGCGTCTTGCTCACCATCGCCTTGCCCGCCAGCTCGGGGTGCGCACGGATCAGGGCGAGTTGCTTGTCGCGTCCTGCCTCGGCGAGCACTTGCACCATGGCCCACTCGAGCGCGGCCAGCGAGGCGAAAGGCCGGCGCGACCACGCGGCCTCGGCAATCCAGGGCGAGTGCTCGTAGAGACCGTCGAGCAGCTTCGCGAACTCGGCCTGGCCGGCGGCGTTGATCTGGTCCAGCGTGATCGGCATGCGGCAGTTCTCCGGGTCAGGGTCTGTTCATGACCACTGGTTCAAGACCATGTGTGCGCCGTGGCGGCGTCGAACGGATGCACCTGCTTCCAGTGGCGGGCGATGTCGATGCGACGGCAGATCCAGACGCCTCCTTCCCGCTCACTGCGGGTCTGGACGTGGTCGAGAAAGCGCTGCAACGAGCCGATGCGACCGGGCTTGCCGAGCAGCCGGCAATGCATGCCGATGGACATCATCTTCGGCCGGTCCTGGCCTGCGGGGTCACCTTCGGCATACAGCGCGTCGAAGCTGTCGCGCAGGTAGGTGAAGAAGTGGTCGCCCGTGTTGAAGCCCTGCGCCTGCACGAAACGCATGTCGTTGGTATCCAGCGAATACGGCACCACGAGGTGCGGCACGACCTTCGAGCCGGACCCATCGGGTCCTGGGGTTCCGCCACCCGTCTTCACCTTCAGCCAGAACGGCAAGTCGTCGCCGTAGTAGTCGCTGTCGTACTCGTAGCCGCCCTGCTCCACCACGAGGCGGCGCGTGTTCGGGCTGTCGCGGCCGGTGTACCAGCCGGTGGCCCCAATGCCACCGGTGAGCTCCTTCATCAGGCCCGTGGCCACGGCGATCTGCTTGCGTTCGGTGGCTTCGGGCATGTGCTGGTGGTGGATCCAGCGCAGGCCGTGGTTGGCGATCTCGTCGCCGCGCGCCAGGAAGGTCTGCACGAGCTCCGGGTAGCGCTCGAGGGCGGCGACGACACCGAAGACCGTGAGCGGCAGCCGGCGCGCCTCGAACTCACGCAGGATGCGCCAGACGCCGACGCGCGAGCCGTACTCGTACATCGACTCCATGGTCATGTGGCGGTTTTCGTAGGCCTGCGCGGTGACGAGCTCCGACAGGAAGGTCTCCGAGGTCGGGTCGCCATGCAGCGGGTTGTTCTCGCCGCCTTCTTCGTAGTTGAGCACGAACTGCACGGCGATGCGGGCACCGCCGGGCCAGCGGGCATGCGGGGGGTTGCGGCCGTGGCCGCGCAGGTCGCGCGGATAGGAGGTTTCGCTCATGGGGCAGGGGAAGGGCTGGGGGTGATGAACTCGGGCACTTGCTCGGATGCTTGCTCGGGCGCTCTTTCGGGCACTCGCGGGCGCTCAGGCCCGGGGCCGCAAGACGGCGGCCAGGTCGGGGGTGCGCGGATCGAGCCGCAGGTTGCGCTCGACGCTCGCCAGGTGCTGTTCCATCAAGCGCACGGCGGCACGACCGTCGCGCTTCTCGAGCGCCTCGACGATGTGCACGTGCTCGCTCTGCGAGTGCTCGGCCGAGTGCGCCGACTGGTACATGAGCGCGATCAGCTGCGAGCGGCTGAGCAGGTCGGCCACGAGTTCGGCGAGCACCTCGTTACCGAGCAGGCGCGCGAGGATGACGTGGAAGTCGGCAAGCAGCCGCGTGCGGCCCGAGACATCGACGCGCGTGACAGCTCCGCGCTCCTCGCGCAGGTGGGCGCGCAACTCGGCAATCTGCGCATCGGTGATGACGGCGGCGAGCTGGCGCACCATGCCACCTTCGACCATGCGCCGCACCTCGAACACCTGGCGTGCCTCCTCGACGCTGGGCATGGCAACGATGGCGCCGCGTGCCGGCTCGAGAGTGACGAGGCGGTCGCGGCTGAGCTGGTTGAGCGCCTGCCGCACCACCGTGCGCGAGACGGCGAAGACGTCGGCGATCTGCTGCTCCACCAGGCGCGTGCCCGGCATCAGCCGCCGCTCGACGATGGCGGAGGTGATGCTGTCGACGATCTGGTCGGTGCTGCTGGCGGCATGCGCCGCGCCACCGGCCGCGGCGCGCGGCGGATCGACCAGTCGCAAAGGAGGGGTGGCGGGTT
Source organism: Rubrivivax sp. (assembly GCA_016790435.1). GTDB lineage: Bacteria > Pseudomonadota > Gammaproteobacteria > Burkholderiales > Burkholderiaceae_C > Rubrivivax. Next base: position 5,743 of record JAEUPE010000178.1, read on the forward strand.
TGCGCGGCATGGAAGCTGCGTTGGCAGGGGTCTGACTGTATACAATCATGAGCAACGAGACAAGCTGGGGCGGCCCAGCCCTGAGTCGGATCACGGGGCCTGTACGAGGCACCATCGCAGGGCAGCCGACCGGCGACCCCGGGAAATCCCGACGCCATCTGCGCACATCGCTGTATACAGTTATTCGCCGCCTGTCACCTGAACTCGGCCGCCACTGGCCAGGAGGTTTCCCGATGAACCGTCTCGCCCACCCGCGCCGGGCACTCTTGCTGGCGGCCACCTCGGTTGCCGGTACGCTGGCCACGGCGTTCACGCCCGCGGCACTGGCCGCCTGGCCCGAGAAGCCGGTGCGTGTCGTCGTCACGTTCGCCGCCGGCGGTGCCAGCGACATCGTCGCACGCACGATCGCCGAGCCGCTGGCCAAGGCGCTGGGGCAGCCGGTGGTCGTCGACAACAAGCCGGGCGCCGGCGGCACGCTCGGCGGGGCCGAGGTCGTGCGCGCCGCCCCCGACGGCTACACGCTGATGCTCTCGAACAGCACGCCGACGTCCATCGGCCCCTACACGGTTCCCAAGCTGCCGTACGACCCGGTGAAGCAGTTCACGCACGTGGCCATGCTCGGCGTGGCACCCGTGCTGTTGATGGCCAACCCCAAGAGCGGACCGGCAACGCTGAAGGACCTGCCCGCCGCCGCGGCGGCGCCCGGCTACAACTTCGGCAGCGGCGGCCCCGGCTCCATCGGCCACATCGTCGGCGAGATGGCCAAGTCGGCGATGAAGATCCAGATGACGCACGTGCCCTACCGCGGCGGCGCGCCGATGACCACCGACCTGATCTCGGGCCAGATCCCGGTGGGCATCGATGTCATCACGGCCTTCGTGCCCATGGTCAAGGCGGGGCAGATCCGCGCCCTGGCGGTGACCACGCGCGTGCGTTCGCCGCTGCTGCCCGACGTGCCGACGGTCGTCGAAGTCGGCTATCCGCAACTGGTGGCCGAGAACTACTTTGGTGTCTCGGGCCCGGCCGGGCTGCCGGCCGAGGTGACCGAGAAACTCGGCAAGGCGCTGGCAGCGATCATCGCCGACCCCGCCATCGTCAAGCGCTTCGAGGAGTTGGGCATCACGCCCGCGCGCCTGAACTCGACCGACTTCACGGCCTTCGTGGCGAAGCAGGTGGCCGACTGGGCGCCGGCCATCAAGGCCGCGGACATCAAGCCCTGAACCGATACTGATTCCCCGAAGAGGGAGCGCGGCGCGGGTCGCGCCGAAGGAACCCGGAGACATCTGGATGGAAGCCTACCTGCTCGATTGGGTCAACCTGCTCTTGCGCTGGGTGCACGTGATCACGGCCGTGGCCTGGATCGGCTCGTCGTTCTACTTCGTGCTGCTGGACAACAGCCTGTCGCCGCCCGAGAACGAAGACCTCAAGGCCAAGGGCGTGGACGGCGAGATGTGGGCCGTGCACGGCGGCGGCTTCTACCACTCGAACAAGTACATGGTGGCGCCGCGCTGGAGGCCGCTGCCCGAGAACCTGCACTGGAGCTACTGGGAGAGCTACTCCACGTGGCTGACGGGCTTCGCGCTCTTCACGGTGTTGTACCTGTTCAACGCCGGCAGCTTCCTCGTCGACAAGAGCGTGCACGACTGGTCGGCCGGCGCGGCCATCGGCGCCGCGCTTGGCTTCCTCGTCGCCTTCTGGGTCGTCTACGACCTCATCTGCCGCGCCTTCGGTCAGCGGAAGAACGGCGACCTCATCGTCGGCGCCGGCGTCTTCGCCTTCATCGTCTTCGCGTCGTGGCTGGCCTGCCAGCTATTTGCCGGGCGCGCCGCCTTCCTGCTCGTGGGCGCGATGATCGCCACGGCGATGAGCGCCAACGTCTTCTTCTGGATCATCCCCGGCCAGCGCACGGTGATCGCGCAACTGCGCGCCGGCCAGAGCCCCGACCCCATCCACGGCCAGCGTGGCAAGCAGCGCAGCGTGCACAACACGTACTTCACGCTGCCGGTGATCATCGCCATGCTGTCCAACCACTACGGTTGGCTGTACCAGGGCGCGAACAACTGGCTCGTCCTGGTGTTGCTGATGCTGGCCGGCGCGTTGATCCGGCACAGCTTCGTCGCGCGCCACAAGGCGCATGTGCTCGGCAAGCGTGCGCCCTGGGAGCACGCGATCGCCGGCACCGTGGTGCTGGTCGGCATGGCGATCTGGATGGCCCCCAAGCCGCCCAGCGCCGAGCAGGTGGCCGCCGCTCAGGCGCTGGCGGCCAGGCCGGCCGGATATGCCGAGGTGAGGGCCGTGCTCGACCAGCGCTGCGTGCTGTGCCACAACGCCAACGTGCAGCAGAAGAACGTGGCCCTGCACACGCCCGAACTGCTGAAGCAGCATGCGCAGGCCGTGTACCAGCAGGTGGCGGTGCTCAAGCTGATGCCGCTGAACAACGCCACGCAGATCACCGACGCCGAGCGCGAGCTCATCAAGCGCTGGTTCGAACGCGGCGCGCCCGTGAACTGACGGGTCCGTCGCGATGGCCACCCTCCTCGTGCGCCATGCGCGCCTGCTCGTCACGATGGATCCGCAGCGGCGCGAGATCGCCGACGGCGCCATCTTCGCGCGCGACAGCGTCATCGAGGCCGTGTGCGCCACCGCCGATCTGCCGCCGGCCTGCCGGCAGGCCGACGAGGTGATCGACGCGCACGAGCAGGTGGTGCTCCCCGGGCTCGTCAACACGCACCACCACTTCTTCCAGACGCTGACGCGTGTGCTGCCCGCCGCGCAGGACTGCGAGCTCTTCGACTGGCTCACGGCGCTCTACCCCGTCTGGGCCCGACTGACGCCGGAGATGGTGCGTGCCTCCACGCTCACCGCGATGGCCGAGCTGCTGCTGTCGGGCTGCACGACGACGAGTGACCACCTCTACCTCTACCCGAACGGCGCGCGCCTGGACGACTGCTTCGAGGCGGCGGCGGAGATCGGCATGCGCTTCCACGGCGCAAGGGGCTCGATGAGCGTCGGCCGCTCGGCCGGTGGTCTGCCGCCCGACAGCGTGGTCGAGCGCGAGCCGGCCATCCTCGCCGACACGCAGCGGCTCATCGAGCGCTGGCACGACCCGGCCCGACACGCGATGCGGCGCGTGGTGGTGGCGCCGTGCAGCCCCTTCTCGGTAAGCACGGGGCTGATGAAGGACGCGGCAGCGCTGGCGCGCGAGCACAGCGTGTCCCTGCACACCCACCTGGCCGAGAACGACAACGACATCGCCTACACGCGCGAGAAGTTCCGTTGCACGCCGGCCGAATATGCCGAGCAGCTGGGTTGGCTCGGGCCGGATGTGTGGCACGCGCACTGCGTGAAGCTCGATGCGGCCGGCATCGCCCTCTTCGCGAAAACGGGCACCGGCGTCGCGCATTGCCCGGGCTCGAACATGCGCCTCGCCTCGGGCATCGCGCCGATCCGTGCGATGCGCGACGCCGGCGTGCCGGTGTCGATCGCGGTGGACGGCTCGGCCAGCAACGACAGCGGGCACCTGCTCGGCGAGGCGCGGCTGGCCTTGCTGCTGCAGCGCGTGGCGCACGGGCCGGTGAAGGGGCCGGGTGCCCTCACCGCGCGCGAGGTGCTGGAGATCGCCACGCTGGGCGGCGCCCGGGTGCTCAACCGCAACGACATCGGCGCGCTGGCACCCGGCATGTCAGCCGACCTCGTGGGCGTGCCGCTCGACGAGATCGGCATGGCCGGGGCCGGGCACGATCCGCTGGCGGCACTCTTCTTCTGCCATGTGCCGCGCGTGGCCCTGAACGTCGTCGACGGCTGCGTGCTCGTGCGTGACGGCGAGCTGAAGACGTTGGACCTGCCGCGCCACGTGGCCCGGCACAACCGGCTGGCACGGAAGCTGGTCGACGTGGCCTGAGCGGGCCGCCTGCAGCCCGAGCTCGCATGGCCAGCACCTCGACCGGCCCGGCGCGCGCCCCACGCACCGAGGCCGAGGTGCGCGTGGACCTCGCGGCCGCGTACCGGTTGGCCGCGCTCAACGGCTGGGACGACACCGTCTTCACGCACCTGTCGGCCAGCGTGCCGGGAGAACCGGGCACCAACCTCATCAACCCGTTCGGCCTCGGTTTCGACGAGATCAGCGCCTGCCAGTTGCGCGCCATGGCGGCGGCGGCCGCGGCCGGCGGGCGCATCCTCGTGCCCGATGAGGCCATCGCCACGCTCACGCACCGCCAATGGGTCGGCGACGGCCGTGAGTGGGACGGCGATGTGGAGTGGCCGGCGCTGCTGCGCCGCCTGGACCGGGTGAGCCCCGGGTATCGTGAGTGACACCGACCCACCTTCCATCACAGGAGACCCCATGCCCACGCTTCGCGTCGAACTCTTCGAAGGCCGTACCATCGAGCAGAAGGCCGCGCTGGCCCGCGAGCTGACCGCCGCCTGCGTCAAGGTGCTCGGCGGCTCCGCCGACGGGGTGGACGTCGTGTTCTTCGACATCGCTCGGCAGAACTGGGCCACCGGCGGCACGCTGTGGAGCCAGAAGTCGCCGGCCCCGCCGGCGTCCGCCGGGAGCTGATCCGTCCGCCGAGGCGAGCCCGCCCGACCTCAGAGATCGCGCGCCCACCAGTCCCCCTGCATCTGCAGCCGCGCCCACTCGATGAAGTGGCTCACCTTGTGCGGCACGAGCTTGGGTGATGGAAAGACGGCGTGCACATCTTGCGCCGGCAGGCGAAGATCGGGCATCACCTCCTTCACCGCTCCATCGGATAGCGACTCGCGCGCCACGTAGCGCGGCAGGATGGCCAGCCCCATGCCGGCACGCGCGGCCGCGAGGATGGCGCTCAGGTTGTTGCTGCGCAGCGGCCCGCGCACCGGCACCGCCTGCTCGGCGCCATCGGGGCCGCCGGGACCGGTGAGCATCCACCGATCGTCGCCCTGCACGCTGCTGTAGACGAGGCAGGTGTGGCGGGCCAGGTCGCGCGCCTTCTTCGGCACACCCTGCTCGGCCAGGTAGGAATCGGCCGCGACCATCACCCAGGGGTTGGTGCCGAGATAGCGGGCGCCGAGCGAGGAATCCGCGAGCCGCCCCATGCGCATCGCCACGTCCACGCCCTGCTCGACCAGGTTGACGTAGCGGTCGTCGAAGCTCAGGTCCACCTGCAGGTGCGGGTGCTCGCGCATGTAGCGCAGCACCAGCGGCACCATCACGCGGCGCCCGAAGGCCACGCTCGTGCTGATGCGCAGGGTGCCGCCGACGCCGCCCTGCCGCAGCGTGGCGAGGTTCTCGGCCGCCTCGACCTCCTGCACGATGACCTTGCAGCGTTCGTAGTAGAGCGCACCCACCTCGGTGGGCGTGACGCCGCGCGTCGTGCGGTGCAGCAGGCGCGCGCCCAGCCGCTTCTCGGCCGCCGCCACCGCCTTCGTCGCCGTGGGCTGGGTGGTACCCAGCTCGCCGGCGGCGCGGCTGAAGCTGCCCGTCTCGACGACGCGGATGAAGACCTGCATGCCCGCGAGGCTGTCCATCGGGCCACTCTACGCGGGAAAGGTGGGCTATTCCAATGCGGAATAACTCATATCCCGGCGCGGGTCTTCTCTCACGGGGCAGGGCTGTCGATCATCCAGCCCAACCGAAGAAGGAGACAGCTCATGGCGAAGATGAAGGCCGCGATGGCGGCAGTGTTGGTGATGGAGAAGGAAGGCGTGACGCAGGCCTTCGGCGTCCCCGGTGCCGCCATCAACCCCCTCTATGCGCAACTGCGCGAGCGGCAGACGATCGCGCACGTACTGGCCCGCCACGTCGAGGGCGCCTCGCACATGGCCGAGGGGTACACGCGGGCCAAGGCCGGCAACATCGGCGTGTGCATCGGCACCAGCGGGCCGGCGGGCACGGACATGATCACCGGCCTCTACTCCGCGCAGGCCGATTCGATCCCCATCCTGTGCATCACCGGTCAGGCCCCGCGCGCGCGGCTGCACAAGGAGGACTTCCAGGCGGTGGACATCGCTTCGATCGCCAAGCCGGTGACGAAGTGGGCCACGACCGTGCTCGAACCGGCACAGGTGCCGCGCGCCTTCCAGCAGGCCTTCCACCTGATGCGCAGCGGCCGCCCGGGCCCGGTGCTCATCGACCTGCCGTTCGACGTGCAGATGGCGGAGATCGAGTTCGACATCGAGACCTACGAGCCGCTCTCGGTGTACAAGCCCACCGCCTCGCGCAAGCAGGTCGAGAAGGCGCTCGCGATGCTCGACGGCGCCGTGAGGCCGCTCATCGTGGCCGGCGGCGGCATCATCAATGCCGACGGCTGCGACCTGCTCGTCGAGTTCGCCGAGCTCACCGGCATCCCGGTCATCCCCACGCTCATGGGCTGGGGCAGCATCCCGGACGACCACGCGCTCATGGCCGGCATGTGCGGCCTGCAGACCAGCCATCGCTATGGCAATGCCAACATGCTGGCGAGCGACTTCGTGCTCGGCATCGGCAACCGCTGGGCCAACCGACATACGGGCAGCCCCGAGGTCTACTGCAAGGGTCGGAAGTTCATCCACGTCGACATCGAGCCGCCGCAGATCGGCCGCGTCATCGCGCCCGACTACGGCATCGTCACCGACGCCAAGGCGGCGCTCGCGCTCTTCGTCGAGGTGGCCACCGAGTGGAAGAAGGCCGGCCGCCTGCGCGACCGAGGTGGCTGGGCGGAGGAATGCCGCGGCCGCAAGTCCGACCTGCAGTACCTGCGCAAGACCAACTTCGACAGCGTGCCGATGAAGCCGCAGCGCGTGTACCAGTGCATGAACAATGCCTTCGGCAAGGACGTGACCTACGTGTCGACGATCGGCCTGAGCCAGATCGCGGCGGCGCAGTTCCTGCACATCTACGGTCCGCGGCGCTGGATCAACTGCGGCCAGGCCGGGCCGCTGGGCTGGACGGTGCCGGCGGCCCTCGGCGTGCGGGCGGCCGACCCGAGCCGCAAGCTCGTCGCGCTGTCGGGCGACTACGACTTCCAGTTCATGCTCGAAGAGCTGGCCGTGGGCGCGCAGTTCAAGCTGCCCTACATCCACATCGTCGTCAACAACAGCTACCTCGGCCTCATCCGCCAGAGCCAGCGCGGCTTCAGCATGGACTACTGCGTGCAGCTGGCCTTCGACAACGTCAACACGGCCGAAAGCGAGCCGGCTCGCAGCTATGGCGTGGACCACGTCAAGGTGGTAGAGGGCCTGGGCTGCAAGGCGCTGCGCGTGCACCGGCAGGAGGAGATCGCGCCGGCCATCCGCCAGGCCGAGGCCTGGATGGCGCAGTTCCAGGTGCCGGTGGTCATCGAGATCATGCTCGAGCGAGTGACCAACATCGCCATGGGCACCGAGATCGACAATGTGATCGAGTTCGAGGAGCTCGCGGCCGGCAAGGCCGATGTGCCCACCGCCGTGGCCATGCTCGACTGAGGGCGGACCACCGGCCCGGGCTGGCCCCACCACCCATCGCCAAGGAGAGAAGAACCATGGGACACCTCAGCACCCACGTGCTGGACACCGCGCACGGCTGCCCGGCCGCGGGCATGCAGGTGACGCTGCAACGCGTGCTGGCCGACGGCCGCACGGAGACCGTCAAGCGCATCAAGCTCAACGCCGACGGCCGCAGCGACGGCGGCCCGCTGCTCGACGCGCCGGCGATGGCGGCCGGCCGCTGGCGCCTGCTCTTCGAGGTGGCCCCGTACTTCCGCGCCCGAGGCGTGGCGCTGCCGGAGCCGGCTTTCATCGACACGGTGCAGCTGGACTTCGGCATCGCCGATGCCGCCGGGCACTACCACGTGCCGCTGCTCGTCAGTCCGTTCAGCTACGCCACCTACCGCGGTTCCTGACCGCGCCGCCGGGCCCGGCGCCCCGCAGGCTCGCGCTAGGCCACGGACAAACCCGAAGGTCGCTGCGCACATCTGTGTATACAGTCCGGTCTACGAACTAGGTCGCCGCGGGTCCCCGGCATCAGCCGCCGGGGTCGCGACCCACGCTCCTCACAGAGCCCGCTGTGGTGGGGGGAAGAACCGGCCGGCACGGGCCGCGGCTTCCCCCTGCAACAACAAGGCCCGCGCCGGTTCGCCTCGCACTCCACCCGAGGCAGAGGAAGAGGAGACAAGTCCATGTCCACGACCGCCGTCCACCCCGTGGACGAGAAGCTGCCCACCCCGCGCCTGGCCGCACTCGGCCTGCAGCATGTGCTGGTGATGTATGCCGGCGCCATCGCCGTGCCGTTGATCGTCGGGCGCGCGCTGAAGCTCACGCCCGAGCAGGTGGCCCTGCTCATCAGCGCCGACCTCTTCTGCTGCGGCCTCGTCACGCTCATCCAGAGCTTCGGCGTCACGCGCTGGTTCGGCATCAAGCTGCCCGTGATGATGGGCGTCACCTTCGCCGCCGTGGGGCCGATGGTGGCCTTCGCCAACGCCATGCCGGGGGTCGACGGCGCGCGCGCGATCTTCGGCGCCATCATCGGCGCGGGCGTCATCTCGATCGTCATCGCGCCGGTCGTGAGCAAGCTGCTGCGCTTCTTCCCGCCGGTGGTCACCGGCACCATCATCGCCATCATCGGCATCAGCCTCCTGCGCGTGGGCGTGGGCTGGGCGATGGGCGGGCCGGCCAACCTGGCGCAGCGCGTGGACACGCCCAAGCTCGTGGAGATGGTCGACAAGGCCAAGGCTGCCGCAGCCGCGGCCTCGGCGCCGGTGCAGATCGGCCCCATCCCGATGGTCAACAACGCGGGCTACGGCGCGCTCGACAACATGGCCGTCGCCGCGGCCGTGCTCGTCTTCATCCTGCTGCTCGTCAAGTACGCGCGCGGCTTCGTCGCCAACATCTCGGTGCTGCTGGGCATCGTCGCCGGCTGCGTCGTCGCGGCGGCGCTCGGCAAGATGAGCTTCGACAAGGTCGCCAAGGCCGGCTGGTTCGACGTCGTCACGCCGTTCGCCTTCGGCA